>JBJEDW010000042.1:47410-126668 GCA_051872415.1 Bacilli bacterium | reverse complement strand
TCATTTCATATACTAATTGACACTATTATGTCAAATTTTTATGCGATTGCCTTACCTAACTTATGCAGAAAAAACAATGATAGAAAGATGGCATAATAAAGAGCATAAAAGTATATTATAAAAACGCAAAAACTTCTTGATACAATAAAAAAGATGTGATATTATTTTGATATAATAAAATAATAAGTAGAAGAGAATATTTTAATTAAAATTGTGTAAAATAATTCGAAAATTTACAAAAAAGGAGTAAGAAAACTATGAAGGAACTATTTAAAAACTTAAACAAATGTTCGTCTGGGGGGGGGGTCTGATTTAACTAAAAGCTCTATAAAAAAGGGAGATAGTAAAAGAAAAAAGATTATAATTATATCGCTTACTGTAATATTACTTATGCTTTGTGTAGGCATAAGTTTTGCTGTGTGGAATTATAACTTTGTAGGTAGTGCTAATACAATAGATACAGGAGAAGTTTCATTAGAGCTTTTAGAAAGTAATACAGATATAATAAGTGTTGAAAATGCTCTTCCAATAAGTGATGAAACAGGTAAAACATTAAATGAAACATTTGACTTTGCAGTAACTACTAAAGCAGGTAAAGACTTAGATATAGGTTATAGTATATATCTAGAAAAAATATATACAAAGTGTAGTGAAGTAGATAATCCATCACAAGAGTCATATCCAAGTTGTTATAATACAAGCTTTAAGCCAACTGCAGAAACAGAAACTAAGCTGATTAGCTTTTTGGCTTCAAGTATTGGAGCAACAACAGAGCAAGCACCAGAACTTTATAATGCAATAATAGCCCATGATAAAGAAGGAATTTATAATTTTTTTATAAGTATAGGAGATTCTGAAGAAGAAGCTCAAAGATTTGCCAACGAATTTGAATCGGAAGGTTATGAAGTAAGTTTGATATATGAGTATCAGCGAAATACAGGAGAAAAACTAACATATGAATTTAAAATATCCGATACAGATAGAGATAAGCTGATAAGTTTTGCCGCCTCAAGTGATAATGTAACAACAGAAAAGGGAAAAGAAATTTATAATGCAATAATAGCACATGATAAAGAAGGAATTTATAATTATTTTAAAAGTATAGATTATACAGAAGAAAATGCTCAAGGTATTGCTAATATGTTGGAATCGGAAGGTTATGAAGTATTTTTGATAGAGGGGTATCAAGAATATACAGGAGAAACAATAACATATGATTATACATTTAATGGAGATAAAGAACTAGATAACTCCTATTACCTACAAGATAATCAGGTAAAAATATATCTAGAAGACTATGATGGGAATGTATTGGTTGCACCGACTAAAATAAGTGGGTTAGGAGATAACTACATATTATATAATGATATAAATAAACATAGCACAACAAATACAAAACAAACAGATAAGTTTAAACTAAGAGTATGGGTAGATAAAGATGTAGAAGCAGGAAGCTGGGATGAAAATACTAAGCTCGAATATAAGTTTAAAATAGGGGTGAAAACACCACAAGAAGAAACATATACAACAATGATGACAGGACAAAGTTTTAATAGTTTGATTGAATCTAATTATGGAAGAAATAACATAAAAGCAGTAGAATTTAAAACAAGTCAAAGTGTAATAGATACGAGTAATGCAGTTGATGGAATAGTACTTGATGTAAGTGATAATCAAGATGGAAGTATAGTTGCTTGGGCAGAAGAACCAGAAGTTTCAGCAACAGCTGCGTTAATACTAAACTATACCTTGTATATAGCTACAACTAAGAACATAATATATGCAAATCCTGATAGTAGTTATATGTTTGGTAGTTTTACTAATCTCACAACAATAAATGCAAAAGCATTAAATGTGTCAAAAGTAGAAAATATGAGAGGCATGTTTTTAAACACAAGTTCTCTAATTAATTTAGACTTAAGTACTTGGGATACAAGTAATGTAACAAATAGTTTAGATATGTTTTGTTATTCTGGAGTAACTTCAGATACTCTTATTACAGGATCAAAGTGGATATTAAATGATGAAACTATGTTTGTGTGTGGTAAATAATAATACACTAGATAAGGTAATAGATATAGTTTGACATGAAAATTTTGTATTTTTTAGGCTTATTAACTTAGAAGTTTTTTATTAAAGTTACTTTAAAGATATTAGAAAATATTTAAAAATGGTATAAGAAAAAAATAGTAAAAAAGGGAAAATTTTAAGTGTCATTAAAATACTTGGTTTTCTTTTTGTTTGCAGGTTAAAACTTATTTTAGAACTCTACTTTAAGTAAGGATTATTTAATTTTATTATTTAGTCTTTTTTTTATTTTATGTTATAATGGAGATGGAGTTGGTGAGGTATGAAAGCACTTATTACTGGAGCTTCTTCTGGAATTGGTAGGGAGATGGCTATTTATTTAAGTGAACTTGGTTTTGATCTTGTTTTAGCTTCTAGAGATAAAGAAAAGCTTGAAGAGTTACAATCTTCTTTAAAGACTAAGGTTAAGGTTGTTGTGATTGATTTAGCTGATGAGAAACGTGCTAAGGATTTGTACATGGTTTGTAAGAATGAGAATATTGATGTACTTATTAATAATGCTGGATTTGGATTATTCGGAGATTATAATTCTGTTTCTTTGCTTACTGAGCTTGATATGATTGATGTTAATATAAAAGCAGTACATATTTTAACTCGTATGTTTCTTAAAGATATGGTTAAGAAGAATAAGGGTTACATTTTAAATGTTGCAAGTAGTGCTGGTCTTTTAAAGGGTGGTCCTCTTATGAGTTGTTATTATGCTACTAAAAGTTATGTTACTTCTTTTACTCTTGCAATAGCAGAAGAACTTCGTCGTAATAAATCTAAGGTTAGAGTTTCTGTTTTGTGTCCAGGTCCTGTTGATACTAATTTTAATAATGTTGCAGGAGTTAAATTTAATATATCGTCTTTATCATCTAGATATGTTGCTAGGTATGCTATTGATAAGTTTTTGAGAGAAGGAAAACTTGTTATAGTTCCTGGATTTAAGGTTAAGATGGGGATTTTCTTTAGTAGATTTGTTTCTACTAAGAGACTTCTTAGAATTACTTATAATATTCAGAGGAGAAAGAAGAAATGAGGTATTTTATAACTTTTTCTTATGATGGTTCTTGTTTTAATGGATTTCAAAGACAGAATGGTTTAAAAACAGTACAAGGTTCTTTAGAAAGTGCACTTACATCTTTAAATGGTTCTTTGGTTAGTATTTGTGCTTCAGGTAGAACTGATAAGGGTGTTCATGCTCTTATGCAATGTGCACATTTTGATCTTGATAGAGAAGTTAAATCTTATAATCTTAAAAAGTATCTTAATAATAGTTTTGATGGGGAAATATATGTTAAAGAAGTCTCTTTAGTCTCTGATAGTTTTCATGCTAGGTATGATGTAAAAAGTAAGGTTTATTCTTATTATATAAATATGGGAGAGTTTTTTCCGGTTAATAGAAATTACCAGTATCAGTACTGTAAGGGGCTTGATGTTTCTTTGATGAAGAAAGCTTCGATGTGTTTGGTTGGAAAGCATGATTTTAGAGCTTTTTGTACTGATTCTAAAGATAAGGAAAATTGTGTTAGAACTATATATAGTATTGATTTTGATATTCTTGGAGATATTTTAAAAATTACTTTTGAGGGGGATGGTTTTCTTCGTAAGATGATTAGAAACATTGTTGGTTCTTTAATTGAAGTTGGTTCGTTAAAAAAGGATGTTAGTTATGTTTCTGATATTTTAGAAAGTAATTTTAGGGGTGGTAATTTAAAGTGCGCACCTGCATGTGGTCTTTATTTAGATAAGGTTAATTATTAAGTTTTGGAGGAGTTTATGGTTGAAAATAAGGAAAAAAAGTTATCAACAATGAATGTTGATAAAACTATAGAAAAACAAAGGCTAATATTAGATAATTTGAATGAAATTTTAAAGATATCGCCTTTTGTTATTGATTTTATTGATAAAGTTTCTTATCAGGAAAGTCTCACCAAAAAGTTTTTGGGTAAAACTTTTTTTAATGGTGCTTCATCTTTTTTATGTTCTTTTGCTTCTGTTTGCTTTGCTCAGCAATTGTTTGATAGAGATCTTACTAATTTTGAGGAAATTATTTCAGTTTTACCAGCAACACTTTTGGGTACTTGTTTACTTCAAAAAGAGAATAGAAAAAATTTTATTGACTATAGTTTAGATACTGATGAACTTTATGGAAATGGTTCTGTTATAACAGAAAAATTTTCAAATCTTTCTTCTGAATTAATGGAAAATGTTTCAGATTTTGTTAATGATTCTTATTATACTCCTGATGAAATTTTGAAAAATAAATTTGTTAATGATATTTTTCAAAATAATTCAAGTTATATTAATGATAAAATATATGAAGATGATTATGTTGTTAATTTTGATTTAGACAATGTAAATAATTCTTTTAACTCTATTTTTGGATATGAATATGGTTTTGGTGAGTTTATTTTAAGAAATTGTAATGTTTTTTATGAAGAAGAAATTTTAGACGAAGAATCAAAGGTTAGAAAAAGGTAGTTTATCTTTTGATTTTGTTGAAATTTTAGCATAAAATGGGAGTAAATGTTCATAAATGGATTGACTTTTTTATATAGTTTTAGTATAATTTTAGTCGGTACATTTTTCTTATATATCCCATTTTTTATAGAACCTGGGAAATTCTATAAAAAAAATAAGAAAGGAAGATAAATTATGAAAAGTTATATGCAAAAAAAAGAAACTGTTGAACGTAATTGGTACGTTATTGATGCTACTGACGTTACTTTAGGACGTTTAGCAAGTAAAGTTGCTCACATTTTAAGAGGAAAAAATAAAGCAACTTATACACCACATATTGATTGTGGGGATTATGTTATTATAATAAATGCTGAAAAGGTTAAACTTACTGGAAATAAACTTGATAAAAAGCTATATTATAATCATTCTGGTTATGCTGGAGGACTTAGAACTCGTACTGCTAAGGAAATGATTGAAAGATATCCTGTTGAAATGGTAGAAAGAGCTGTTAAAGGAATGCTTCCACATAACAGATTAGGAAGAGCTATGTTTAAGAAATTATTTGTTTATGAAGGAGAAAATCATCCACATATGGCTCAAAAGCCAGAAGTGCTTGATGTTAAATAGGGAGGTTAAATTATGGCAAAGAAAGAAAATACAAGTTATTATGGAACTGGTAAAAGAAAGTCTAGTGTTGCTAAGGTTAATTTAGTTCCAGGTTCTGGAAAAATTACTGTTAATGGAGTAGATGTTTATGAATATTTTCCATTTAAAACTTTAGTAATGGATTTAGTTCAACCTCTTGAACTTACTAATATGAGTGAAAAGTTTGATGTTAATGCTACTGTTAAAGGTGGAGGTTTTTCTGGACAAAGTGGTGCTATTAGATTAGGAATTGTTAGAGCTTTACTTGATTATGATAGTGCTTCTGATCCTACTAGTGAAACAAGTTTTAGAAAAATACTTAAGAGTGCTGGTCTTGTTACTCGTGATTCTAGAGTTAAAGAAAGAAAGAAACCAGGTCTTAAGAAAGCACGTCGTGCTCCACAATTTAGTAAGAGATAGGAAATTATATTTAGAAATTATGAAAGTCCGTGTTTGCGGGCTTTTTTGTGTTTAATGTTTTAGAATATAATTGTTTTTGCTTAGGATGTTATGTGTAAAATTATGTAAATAATTTAAGTTAATAATGCATTTTTTAATGAAATGTTATATACTTATGGTGTAGTTGTAAGATATACAATGTAGTAAATAAGTCTTTATTACGGAGGTGGAAATGTAATGAATTATGCGTATGTTGAAAATCAAAAGAAACTTGATGAGGCTTTTTTCTCTTTAGATAAGTATCTTAAAAAAAAAACAGCACTATATAATAGTAGAGTTGATAGGTTAAAGGAAAAATTGCAAGATTCGAAAGGTTTAATAGAGAAAAGAATAAACACTAATAAACTAAAGGAATTTCAATCTGCAAAAAGAGATATGCAAGTAGCAAGTGATATTTGTAATATATGTAAAACTTATTCAGATAAGCACAATTTTGAATTAGCAGGGCATGATTTATCAGAGATAGCAGATGAATTAGGAAAGTTTGATAAGGAAACTGCTAGAGAAGTTCATAAACTTATTTCAGAAGATTTAAGAAAAGAATCTCAAAAACAGAATCAACATTTTGAAAAGAAGATAAATGAATGTTTAAAACAATTAAAGAGTTTAGGTTTTAATAAAGCACATATAGATATGTATCAATATAAAGAAGATAATCTTGGTTTGGGATATAGACAATTTGGTTCTACTTCAGTAGAAAATTTAATGCAATCAATAGTTAAATTGTATGAAGAGAAAAGTATTTTGATGTGGTCAAATACTGGTGAAAAATTAGAATCTTCGTTTAAAAATAAAGAAATTATGTCTGCTGAAGAAATTAATTCAAATGCTCGAAATATGGAAATTAGAATAGATAGTATAGAGAATAATTGTTTAGCTATAGAAAGTTTAAAAAAGATTTTAAATGAAATATATAATATAGATTTCAGTAAAACACTTAATGGATTAGATAAGATTGTAGAAGAACAAAGGAAAGAAAAAATAAAGTTGATTAACGAAATTGGTAAAATAGATTATGAAAAAAATAAAAAGGAAACTAATGGCAAAGAAGAAAATGTTATTATAGAAGATGCAAAAAATGAAAAAGGAGAATTTGATAAGGAAAAAACGGAAATTTTAAATCAGGATTCTGCTGAGGATGTTAATCATTCTAAAATGGTGCAAAATGAAGTTTTAGAAAATCCAGTAGTTAATAATCAGGAATCAAAAGTTATTACTATTGAAGATGAAGTAAATGATATGACAAATGATTATTTGACTGAAAAAGATAAAAATCCAGATATTAGATTAAATTTGCATTATCCAGATTATATGAGAGAAAAGGTAAAAGGATACAAGGGATCTTATTTAGAGTATATGAAAGGAAAATATCCGTCTCAGGTTCAAGTGATAAAAGTATTAGAATTAAGAGAAAAAAGAGATAAAACAATATATGAACAATTTATGATTGCTAAAGCAAATGGATATGATAAGAAGTTTGAAGATTTTGCAAAAGAAAAATTTTCTATAGATGGACGTGATGATTTTGTAGATTCAGCTTTATCAGAAGATTATGTTGAAGATCTTAGAAAAGGAAGTGCAAGATAGTGATAGAAGATAAAAAAAATGAATTAAATTTAAATTTGAGAAAAATTCTTAGATTATTAGATATAATAAATGATATGAAGGATGTACCTTATCCAAATTATGAACCTGGTACTCTTACTGATGAAGAGTATTTTGATCAACAAAATGCTTTAGCCATTGAAATTAATGATAGACTTACTAATATATTCAAAAGTTAATAATTTGATGGTTTGTAATTTGATGTTTATTTTATAAAAAAACGATGTTTTAAAAGTAATAGAAAATATTAATATTTTTGTGTTATTTATAACTTTTGTTTGGAGTTTATTTTTAGGAGTTTTCTTTGGTTAAAACTCCTTTTTTTCGAAGTATAATTCTTTAAAAGCTATATTTTTGGCTTATTTTTAAGATTTTTTGAAATATTTTTTGTTTTGATGATAAGATAAGTTTGTTTTTATTATTAGTGATATTTTTCGGAAGTGATTTATTTGTGTTAATAATTACTGCTGTTATTCTTGTTTTGAAATTTCTAATTTTGTGAGGGTAGTTTATTTTATTTCTTAGATAATTATGTTATACTTTTATAGTAGGTGGTACTTATGAGAAGCAAAACATTTAAGTCTTTAGATGAACAAATTAAGATTTTGAGGGATAAGGGTCTTGTAATAGATGATGAAGAGTTTGCTAAGGAAGTTCTTCTTAGGGAAAATTATTTCTTTTTGAATGGATATCGTCATCTTTTTATGAAATCAAAGGATAAATCTAGATATATTGAAGGTACTAAGTTTGAAGAAGTATATAGTTTATTTTTATTTGATAGGCGTCTTAGAAATATATTATTTAAAAATATTTTAATAATTGAGAATAATATTAAGTCTATAATATCTTATCAACTTTCTAAGAAATATGGTTATAGAGAAAAGGAATATTTAAAGTCTTCTAATTTTAATACATCTTTTGATTGCAGAAGGCAAGTAAATGATGTGATTGGTAAAATGAAAAGACAAATTAAGACTAATGCTACTGTTCATTCTGCTACTAGACATTATGCTCTTAATTATGGCTATATTCCTTTGTGGGTTCTTGTTAAGGTGTTGTCTTTTGGAATTGTTGTTGAGCTTTTTTCGGTTTTAAAGAAAGAGGATCAATATGATATTATTGAATTTTATGATCTTGATTTAAAAGCTTTTATGAATAATCTTAGTATTTTGTCTAATTATCGTAATTTATGTGCTCATGAGGATATTGTTTATGAAAATAGAACTCAAAAATGTATTGAAGATTCTGTGTATCATAGAAAACTTAATATTCCTATGATGGATAATGAGTATATTTATGGTAAGAATGATTTATTTGCTCTTGTTATTATTCTTAAGTCTATGCTTAAGGAGAATGAAGTTAATGATTTAGTTTTAGAAATAGAGGATGCTATTAATAATTTAGATTTTAATTTAAGGACTATACCTATTAATAAAGTTCTTGATAGAATGGGATTTCCAGATAATTGGAGTGATATTAAGGGAATATTTAAGAAGGAGTTGTTTTAATGGAAACAGGTAATGAGGAAAAAAAATTAAAAGAAGATGAAACTGAAGTTATTAGTGATAAAGTAATTGATGCTGAAGTTGTTTATGAGGATAATTCTGATAAAAAGAAAAGCTTTACAAGAAATAATGAGAAGAGTGAATCTTTGAGTCAATCTGTTAAGAAAAGTGATTTTTTGAGTAAGAATATTAAGTATATTCTTTTGTTTGTTCTTGGATTTGTAGTTGCTATTATTTTTGTATTTTGTTTTAAAGAAGTTATGTTTAAATCTTCCACTGCTCAGGTAGAACTTGTTGATAAGGGGCTTAATTTAGGGATAAAGAAAGTTTATGATGCTACTGTTTATATAGAGAATTATAAGAATGATAAACTTTCTGTTTCTGGAACAGGTTTTGTATATAAAAAAGATTCAGGTAAAGGATATATTTTAACTAATTATCATGTTGTTAATGGTAGTAGTTCTTTGAAGGTTTCTTTTTCAGATGATTCTAAAGTTGATGCTAAATATGTTGGTGGGGATCAATATTTAGATATTGCTATTATAAGTGTTGATGATGGTGCTGTTAAGCAGGTTGCTGAGCTTGGTTCTAGTACAAGTGCTGTACTTGGTGATACTGTATTTACTGTAGGTTCTCCAGTTGGAGATGAATATAGAGGTACTGTTACTCGAGGTATTTTATCTGGTAAGGATAGACTTGTTACAGTTGCTGTTAGTGGGGGTGTAGAAGATTATGTTATGAAGCTTCTTCAAACTGATGCCGCTATGAATCCTGGTAATAGTGGTGGGCCTCTTTGTAATGTTAATGGTGAAGTTATTGGAATGAATTCTCTTAAACTTGTTAAAAATGAAGTTGAAGGAATGGGATTTGCTATTTCTATTGAAGATATTAAGGGGCATTTAGATACATTTGAAAAGGGAGAAAATATTAAAAGACCTTATTTAGGTATTTCTATGGTTAATTTAGAAAATCAAGAAGCTATGGAGTATTATGGTCTTTCTAAAAAGGTTGATACTAAACTTGAAAAAGGAGTGGTTATTGAGGAAGTTCAATCTGGTACTTCTGCTGATGGAAAGCTTATGGTTGGTGATATTATTATAAAGCTTAATGGAAACAGTGTTGATAATATGGCTTATTTACGATACGAGTTATTTAAACAAGAGGTTGGAGATAAAGCTTTATTTACTGTTGAAAGAGATGGAAAGCTTGTGGATGTTTCTATTAATTTGAAGGAAAAATGATATTAGTTATCATTTTTTTTGTTTTGAGTTGATATATTTTATTAGGTGAAAGATTTGAAGAAGAGAAAGAGTATATTTTATTTGTTTTATTTTTTAACTTTTTTGTGTTTGTGTTATGGGTTTTGTATTGGAGAGCATAGGATGGTTTTTATTTCTTTTTTGACTTCTTTTTTGTTTTTATTGTGTTTGTTTGTTGAAAAGTTTTTTGGATTTGAGATTCCTTTTTTGCTTCGATTTTTTATTTTTTCTTTCATATTTTTAGCTGAGATACTAGGAGAAGTGTTTAATTTTTATACTATTTTTTCCTTTTGGGATAATTTTTTACATTTTTTAGCAGGGGTAATTACTGCTTCTTTTGGTTTTTCTTTGATTTATGGGTTTTTAAAAAGATGTAGTAAGGTAAAAAATATGTTTTTGATGTGTTTTTTGTTTGTGTTTTGTTTTTCTATTTCAGTTGGGGTGTTTTGGGAATTTACGGAATTTGCATTTGATAACTGCTTTGGTTTTGATATGCAGAAAGATACTTATGTTGAGAAGTTTAATACTGTTAGTTTAGATAGAGAAAATTTAGTTGTTAGTAAAATTAGAAATATTGAAAAGGCAGAGATTTATGTTGATGGTTCTGTTATTGTTTTAGATGATGGATATTTGGATATTGGGCTTATTGATACTATGGAGGATTTGTTTGTTAATTCTATTAGTGCTTTTATTATTTCTTTGTGCTCTTGTTTTTATATTATTTTTGGTAGATTTACTTTTATGGAGAAGTTTAGAGTTAGGCGCTGTTAATTTCTTTTGGTAATTTTTGGTAATTTTGTTTTGGTTACATTTAATATATTTGCACCATTTTTGCTTTTTTTCATAAGATATTTTAGGTGATAGTTTATGAATTATAAAATAGTAGTGGATGCTGATCATGGAGGAGTAGATCCTGGTGCTGTTAATGGTAATTTGCAGGAGAAAGATTTTACTTTAGAAGCTGCTTTATATATGTATGATAGGTTTAATGAACTTGGTGTTCCTGTAAAACTTACCCGTGATACTGATGAGACCCTTTCTAAGAGTGAGAGAGTCAGTAGGATACTTAATGCTTTTGGTAATAGAGATGATGTTATAGTTATTTCTAATCACATAAATGCGGGAGGTGCAGAGTTTAGTTACCACTACAAAGGAATTGATTGAGTATTGAGATAAAAAATAAAAAGTTATTATGTTTAGTTTTTTATATAATATTAAATATGAATAATGCGCATAAAATAAAAAAGGCAAAATGCAAAATAAAAAAAGTACAAAACGTAAAACATAAACAGTACAAAATGTAAAATAAAATTTGTAAAATAATAAAAATAGTGTATAATAATATTTGGAGGGATTCATTTATGAAAAAATATATGCCTAGAATTGTAGATAATATAATAAAAAATAAGCTTGAATATATGGGAGCAATTGTGATAGAAGGACCAAAATGGTGTGGAAAATCAACGACTGCGAAACAATTTTGTAATAGTTTAGTTGAATTACAAGATCCTGATAAAAAAATTCAATATGATAATATTAGTAATACAAAACCATCGTTGTTTCTAGAAGGTGAAAAACCAAGATTATTTGATGAATGGCAAATGTATCCTGTTATATGGGATTCTATTAGAATGGATATTGATCATACTAGTTTAAAAGGACAATATATCTTGACGGGTTCTGCAAGACCAGTTGAAAACGAGATTATGCATACTGGTACAGGTAGGATAACAAAGCTAATGATGAGAACAATGTCATTGTATGAATCTGGAGAATCAAATGGAAAAGTATCATTATTAGACATTATAAATAGTAAAGATATATCTGGAGTTTCTAGTTTATCTTTTGATGATATTATTAATGTAATGATAAGAGGTGGATGGCCTGAATCATTAAATATTGCTGGTGAAAATAAATTTAAAGTTGCTACAGAATATGTTAAAAGTTTAATTAATGAAGATGTAAAATCATTAGATGGCATTGAACGAGATAAATATAAAATGGAAGCTTTATTAAAAAGTATTAGTAGAAATGTTTCAACAGCAACAAATAAAATTACAATTGTAAACGATACATCAAATTTATTTAATCTAGGAATTTCAAGACCTACCGTTGATGATTATTTATTAACGTTAGAAAAATTATTTGTTCTCGAATATGTTCCTGCAACTAATTTGAATTTAAGATCATCAATACAATTAAGAACAAGTCCTAAATTAGAATTAATAGATCCTTCTATAGCAATAGCGTCTTTAGGATTAAAAAAAGAAAATTTAATAAATGATTTAAATTTTACTGGATTTATTTTTGAAAACTTGTGTTATAGAGATTTAAAAATATATGCCGAATCTATAAATGCAGATTTATTCTATTTTAGAGATAACAAAGATTTTGAAGTCGATTTTATATTAAAAACTTCTGATGGTAAATGGGGTGCAATTGAAGTTAAAATGGGAGCAAAACAAATTGATGATGCTGCTAAGACATTAATCCAATTTAAAGATAAAATAGATATAGCTAAAAGCGGGGAACCGGCATTTTTAATGGTGTTAACAGCTTCGGAATTATCTTATGTTCGTGAAGATGGGGTATATGTTGTTTCTATTGGAAATTTAAAAAATTAATCAAACTATAGATTGATAGGATAAATTGAAAATATTTAAATAAAGAATAATTTTTAAATGTTGTTTCATAATACCAGGCAAAATTAAAAATTATATCAGGTATTATATAAAAAAATTATAGGTGGTTTTATGGAAGTAAAAAATATTGATAAACACTTTCCTTTAGAAATATTAAGAATATAATTGAACAAACAATTTATTTTTTACCAATAGATGAAACTATTTCAAATATTCCAACGAATTTTTGGTCTATAGTTTTAGAAATAGTTACTATGTGTTTGTTTGCTCCAATTTTTGAAGAAATAATATTTAGATTTGGATTATATGAATATTTAAATAAAAAATTTAAATCTAATATTATAATTATGCTATTAACTTCAATAATATTTTCATTAATACATTTTTATGGGATAGATGTTTTTGTAATACTATTAGTTATTAGTTTAATATGGAATTATTCTTACTTTAAAATGGATAATTTAATATATCCAATAATTATGCATTTTATACACAATATTTATGCAATGATAGGATATATTAATTGAATAATATAGTTTACTTTGTATTTGGTGTTATATGTTTAATCATTTATATATTATTAAAAATTAAAAGCAGTAGCAAAAATACTACTGTAAAAAATTAGAACCAGGATTTAACAGTTTTATAAATCCAATTAAACATTTTGATATAAGCATCAAAATTAGGTAAAGCAAATCCTGCTCTACCGCCATAAATATTCATTAGTTCTGAATTATTTAAATTTGACATATAACACCTCCTAATAGTATTATTTGCGAAAACTTTCTAAATTCCTTTATATTTTTGGAATGGAGAGGCTTAGAGTTGACTATGTCAACCTATTTTTTTTGGTAATTTTTGGTAATTTTGTTTTGTTTACATTTAATATATTTGCACCATTTTTGATTTTTTTCATAAGATATTTTAGGTGATAGTTTATGAATTATAAAATAGTAGTGGATGCAGGACATGGAGGAGTTGATCCTGGTGCTATTAATGGAAATTTACAGGAAAAAGATTTTACTTTAGAGGCTGCTTTATATATGTATGATAGGTTTAATGAACTTGGAATTCCTGTTAAACTTACTCGTGATACTGATGAGACGCTTTCTAAGACTGAAAGAGTTAGTAGGATACTTAATGCTTTTGGTAATAGAGATGATGTGATAGTTATTTCTAATCACATAAATGCGGGAGGTGGCGATGGTGCTGAAGTAGTCTATGCTCTAAGAAATAGTGATACTTTAGCTAAATCTGTTCTTAATAATATTGCTAAAACAGGACAAAATATTCGTAGTTATTATCAAAGAAGACTTCCTAGTGATCCTACTAAGGATTATTACTTTATTCATAGGGAAACTGGGAAGACCCAACCTATTTTAGTGGAGTATGGTTTTATTGATAGTCCTAAGGATGATATAAGTCAACTTAAGAATAATTTAGATGATTATGTTGAAGCTGTTGTAAAAGCAGTTGCGGATTATATAGGTGTTCCTTATGTTGCTCCTGGTGTAAGTGCTAATACTTATGTTGTTAAAAAGGGTGATAGTTTATATGGAATAGCTAATAAATATGGTGTTAGTGTTGAAAGCTTGAAGAGTGCTAATGGACTTAGTGGTAATCTTATTAATATTGGACAAACTTTAATCATTCCTGCTTCTAACAATGTTCTTCCAGGTGATTATGTGGTTTATACTGTTAAAAAGGGTGACTCTTTATGGGAGATTGCAAATCAATATGGTGTTAGTGTTAATGATATTGCCAATTATAATAATTTAGGAACTACTTTATTACAAATTGGACAACAACTTTTAATACCTAGTGTTACTCTTGATAGTGATGAAATTATTTATGTAGTAAAATCAGGTGATAGTTTATGGAGTATTGCTAAGAAATATAATATAACTGTTAATGAACTTAAAGATGCAAATAATTTAAGTAGTAACATGCTTAGTATAGGACAACAACTTATTATACCTGAGACTAGTGAATATGAAACTTATGTTGTTAAAAGTGGTGATAGTTTGTGGAAAATAGCTCAAAATTATGATGTTAATGTTAATGATTTAATTAAGCTTAATAATTTATCTAGTGATGTTTTGCAAATAGGGCAAACTCTTTTGATACCTTAGTTTATTTTCCATTTTTTGGTAATTATTTATAATAGATTGAGATATTCTTGTAGATATTTTAATCTATTTTGTGTTTTGATAAAAAATGGATTGTTTGAAATAAATTGAATATAATTTATAGAATTTTATTTTTTGACCAATATACTACTGGTGTAATAATTTTTACATTTGTAAAGTTATTACGATTAACCGTAATAACTTTACAAAAATATAAAAATAATATATAATGTAATCAGAGGTGATTAATATGCTTTTAAGAGAAGATTATTTATCTAAAATAAGAGGATTTTATGATTCAGATTTAATTAAAATATTGGTTGGTATAAGAAGATGCGGTAAATCAGTTATTCTAAATCAAATAATAGAAGAATTAAAAGAAAAAAGAAAAATTGATGAAGAACATATAATATTTATTAATTTTGAATTTATTGAATTTGAAGAATTACTAGATTATAAAAAGCTAAATAAATACGTAAAAGATAAAATTCAAGATAATAAAATATATTATTTGTTTTTAGACGAAATTCAAAATGTAGATAACTTTGAAAAAGTTGTTAATTCATTAAGAGCTTCAATAAAAAATATAAGCATATTTTTAACTGGTTCTAATAGTAAAATGTTATCAGATGAATTGTCATCAGTTTTATCAGGAAGATATGTTTCATTTAATATTAATCCTTTATCTTATAAAGAGTATGTTTCTTTAACAAATAAAGATGGAAAAGACTTAGATACTTTTTGGGATTACGCTAAATGGGGTGGACTTCCTAATAGATGTGAGTTTACAAATGAAATTGATATTAAAAATTATCTTCATAGTGTATATGATTCAATTATTTTAAGAGATGTTGTAAAAAGATTAAATTTAAAAGATACAGTTTTGTTTGATATGATATTACAATATTTGATTGAAACTGCTGGTCGTGAGTTTTCTTCTGATAATATTATAAAATATCTAGATAAAGAAAATAAAAAAATATCTAATGAAACATTATATAATTATATAGATGCTTTATGTAAAGCATTAATACTTAAAAAGGTATATAGATATGATATTGCAGGTAAAGGAGTTTTAAAAACGTTAAATAAGTATTATGCAACTGATTTAGGAATTGCCCAAATTAAAAATAATAATCCAGAATTTAAAAGTTATGTTGTTTTAGAAAATATTGTTTATAACGAATTAATAAATAGAAACTATGAAGTATATATTGGTAAAACTAAAAATGGTGAAGTTGACTTTTTAGCAAAGAAAGATGGAAATATTAAATATATTCAAGTCACTTATGAAATGAAAGGCAATGAAAGTACTATTGAAAGAGAATTTGGAGCGTATAAATCTATAGAAGATAATTATCCAAAATATGTTATTTCTCTTGATAAGATAGATTTATCTCGTGATGGTATTATTCATTTGAATTTGATTGATTTTTTATTAAGTGAAGAATTTTAAAATGAAAAATCCTATGTTATTAAGAAATATTTAATAATAAAAATGTGCAGAGAATTCTGCATAGTTCTACAATAATTACCGCAGAATGAAAGTAGTAGGTGAAGTAAATATGATAAAATTATCTGAAATAAGAGATGCATTATATGATGTTAGTATGGAAACAAGTTGTTATTTTAATACTAAAACAAATGAAGTTTTGTGGCAATGGGATTTTAACAAAGAGGAATCTACATATACAGAAGATGATGAATTCAATGATGATATCATTAGTATGTTTAATTTTTATACAAAAAATGATTATGATATTATGCAGGATTTTATTAGTAATATAAGTAATGATTTAATAAGAAATGAATTATTTAACGTAACTAGAGGAAACGGAACTTTTCATAGGTTTAGAGAAATAACTGATTACAATAATATAACTGATGATTGGTATAAATTTCGAGATAATGAATATAAGAAAATTGCTGAACAATGGTGTATTGATAATAAAATAGAATATGAAAAAGATTGTTAAAAATAGAAAGTAGAAGGTGAAGTAAATGGATAATAAGTTTAATAATATGTTACAAGAATATTTAAAAAATAATAATGTTGAAAGCATTGATGAAGCAAATGAAAAATTACAAGAATTTATAAAAATGTATAACAATGGAGAAATAGAATATGAAAATACACCACTTGATGATGCTTATGAAATATTAGAAGAAGCACAAAATGCAAGAAACGAGAAAGAGGCTATAAAGTTAGCAAAAAAAGCATATGAAAAATCGCCAGAATGTTTTGATGCAATTTTATTTCAATGTGATTTAGAGGAAAATGGAATAAAAAGAATGAAACTTTTAGATGATGGCTTAGAAGCTGAAAAAAATAGATTAACAAAAGAGAAATATTTTGATAAAGAAAACATTGGATATTTTTATGGAATATTTGAAACAAGACCATATATTAGAGGGCTGGTTGTTAAAGCAGAATATTTATTAGAAGAAGGAAAATTACGCCAAGCAGAAAGTATATGTAGAGAAGTTTTAAGATTAAATGAAAATGACAATATGGGAGCCAGATATTTATTAATGGCAATACTTGCTACATTAGAAGAAGAAAATGATATGCTGAAATTATATAAAAAATATCCAGAAGAAAATTTAGAAATGTTATTTCCTTTATTTGCATTATACTATAAGATTGGAAATGATAAGAAAGCTAAAGAATATTTAAATAGAGTTAATAAATGCAATTCAAATTTTGTTAAGTTTTTTAATGGTACTATAAAAGAAAGTGATAAAGCAAACCCTGGTTATTATAGTAGAGGCGATTCTTCCGAAATCTTTATGTATTTGGAACGTTATGTCTATTTATTAATTACGATGCCAAGACTTCATGAGTATGTTATAGAAAATTTAACGAAAAATAAAAAGAGTCATAATTAATAAGAATTTAAATGTTAGATAGATGGTGATAATAATGAATAATTTAAAAAAATATACGATAGCAGATATTCTTATGAATATACGTGACAGGGAATGTGTTTTTTTTAAAACGGATATAATGGAAATAGTAAATCCATGGGATTATTAAAAAAAGCATTTACCTGACAATCCAATTGATGAAGATTATGAAAAATTACTATCTAAAGCTTCTTTAAATATTTATTCACTGCCAAGTTATGAATTTATTGATCATAAATCAACAATGTCTGAATTTGTAAAAAATATTTGGGATGATAAACAAACAAGACAGAATTATTTTATATATTAAGAAACCACAATTATATGGATAAATTTTATGATTGTTTGAAAAAACATGATTTATATGAAGAATATCGCAACTTTTCATCTGATTATTATAATTATGTATTTAGAGAATGGTGTGAAAAGCACAATATAAAGTTTTAAAATATTAAGAAATTAGAAAAATGTTACACAATGACCATCACCAGGTGGCGATGGTGCTGAAGTAGTTTATGCTTTAAGAAATAGTGATACTTTGTCTAAGTCTGTTCTTAATAATATAGCTCGTGAAGGACAAAATATTCGTAGTTATTATCAGAGAAGACTTCCTAGTGATCCTACTAAGGATTATTACTTTATTCATAGAGAAACAGGAAAGACTGAACCTATTTTGGTAGAATATGGTTTTATTGATAGTCCTAAGGATGATATTAGTCAGCTTAAGAATAACTTAGATGATTATGTAGAGGCTGTTGTTAAAGCTGTTGTGGATTATATAGGTGTTCCTTATTCGCTTCCTGGGGTTAGTGCAAATACTTATGTTGTTAAAAAAGGTGATAGTTTATATGGAATAGCTAATAAATATGATATTAGTGTTGAAAGTTTAAAGAATGCTAATGGACTTAGTGGTAATCTTATTAATATTGGACAAACTTTGGTTATTCCGACTTCTTCTAATGTTTCTCCTGGTGATTATGTTGTTTATACTGTAAAATCTGGTGATTCTTTGTGGAATATTGCTAATCAATATGGTGTGAGTGTTAATGATATTGTTGATTATAATAACTTGGGTACTACTTTATTACAAATAGGTCAGCAACTATTAATACCTAGTATTGATAAAAATAATAGTGATCAAATTATTTATGTAGTAAAATCAGGTGATAGTTTGTGGAGTATTGCTAAGAAATATAATATTACAGTTGATGAACTTAAGGAGGCTAATAATTTAAGCAGTAATATGCTTAGTATAGGTAAACAGCTTGTTATTCCAAAGACTAGTGAATATGAAACTTATATTGTTAAGAGTGGAGATAGTTTATGGAAAATTGCTCAAATTTATGATGTTAATGTTAATGATTTGATTAAGCTTAATAATTTATCTAGTGATATTTTGCAAATAGGACAAACTCTTTTGATTCCATAATTTATTTCTATTTTTTGGTAAAATTTAATAATAGATTAAGATATTTTTTGATATTTTGATCTGTTTTTAATAAAAAAAATTCTCTGTTATAGAGATTTTTTTAATGAAGTTGTCTACATACACCTGGGTATGGTATATAAAAACAATGGCTTTTGTATTTTCCTGAATTTCTTTGATCGTACCAGAGAGTTGGACAAGGGTTATTGGTTCCTGGATTGAAAAACCATAGGGCATTTGTTGCAGGGTGATAGTATTCTCCTCTTAGGATTCTTTCAGCTAGTTCTAATTCTTTTGTTGTTGGATTCCCTACAAAAAGAGAAGAATTAATTCCAGAAAATTGATTTTTTTGATACACTACATCTGTTATGGTTCTTAAGTTTGTGAAAGTGAGGCAGTTAGCAATTGTTCTATTTATAATAACGTTCCCAACCATTAGCATGGCTAGATTTCCATCTCCAAGTGCTTCTGCTCTCATTATTCTTGCAAGTAATTCTTTTTCTTTAGTTGTATAATTTACTATTGCCATATTTATCACCTAATTAATAATATGTTAATGTGCTAAAAATAATTGACAAAAGTGTGTTATATTAGATATAATTATTTTGTTGTTAGGGGTATAGTTCAATGGTAGAATAACGGTCTCCAAAACCGCTGATGTGGGTTCGACTCCTGCTACCCCTGCCATTATGTTAGTAATCCTTGTTGTGCAAGGTTTTTTTTGTTTTTATCTTTATGCTTTTTTGCCAATATGTTAAAATGAATATATATTTAATGGTTGTGAGGTAATAATATGAATGATAAGATAAATCAAAATATGAAAAAACATAATCTTAATCTTTCTAGATATGCTTGTTTTGATAATGAGGCTAAAAGACTTGTTTCTACTCAAGAGGATTTTAGGACTCCTTTTTTTAGAGATATTGATAAGATAATTTATTCTTTGTCATATGTTCGTTATATTGATAAGACACAAGTTTTTTCTGATAGTGATAATGATATGATAAGTAGGAGAATGACACATGTTCAAATGGTTAGCAAGATTGCTAGGACTATTGGTAGGGCTTTAAATTTAAATGAGGATTTAATTGAGGCTGCTAGTCTTGGGCATGATTTGGGTCATGTTCCTTTTGGACATGTTGGAGAAAGTATTTTAAATAAAATTAGTTTAAGGTATGGTGAAGGTTATTTTAATCATAATGTTCAAAGTGTTAGGACTCTTATGAATATTGAGAATTGTGGTAAAGGAAATAATATTACTGTTCAGGTTTTAGATGCTATTTTTTGTCATAATGGAGAAATGCTTGAGGGAGAATATAGACCAGTTTCTAAGAGTGTGAATGATTTTCTATTGGAATATGAGAAAAGTTATAAAGATAAGGATATTTTAAAAAATGTAAGACCAATGACTTTAGAGGGTTGTGTTGTTAGAATTAGTGATATAGTTGCTTACATAGGTAAAGATATAGATGATGCAATTAGACTTGGAATAATAAGAAAAGAAGATATTCCTAAGGATATTTCAGATGTTTTTGGAAATTCTAATTCTAGTATAGTTGATACTATTGTTAAAGATATTATAAATAATAGTATTGGTAAAGATTATATTAAGATTTCAGATGATATTTATAATGCTTTGAATAAGCTTATTTCTTTTAATTATGAAAATATATATTTTAAGGCGAATAGTAAAAGTCAAATAGAGAAATATGAGAAAATGTTTAATGAACTTTTTGCTCTTTATTATAAGCAAATTGAAAATAAAGATGTTACTGAAGATATTTTTACTCTTTTTCTTAATGAAATGGATGTTTTTTATAATGAGTGTTCTAGTGCTAGGAAGGTTATTGATTATATAGCAGGAATGACTGATGCATTTTTTATTAGTCAGTATAATAAGTATTTTGAATAGGTGTTAACTTTTGTGTTAACATTTTTTTCTTGACATATACCTCCCTAGGGTATATACTTTTTTTAGTTAAAAAGTTTGGAGTGACTAGTATGAGTAAAGAAAGTGATAGATGTAAGAGATCAGTTCATCGTAGTTGTGAGGAAAAGGGTAATTATGTTAAAAGACTTAACAGAATAGAAGGTCAAGTTAGGGGAATAAGTAAGATGATTGGTGATGATCGTCATTGTGATGATATTTTGATTCAAATTTCTGCGGTTAATAATGCTATTAAAAGTTTAGGGCAAGAAATTCTTCTTAATCATATGAAGACTTGTATGATTGATGATATTAATAATAAGAATTATGAAACAATTGATGAGGTTATGGAACTTTGTAGGAGGATGATGAAATGAAGTATACTTATGATATTGTTGGTCTTGATTGTGCTGATTGTGCTAGAAAGATTGAAAGTGAATTAAGTAAAAATTTAAGTTTTAAGAATGTTAAAGTTAATTTTGGAGCGTCTACTCTTGTTTTTTATTCTGATGATGATATTTCTGCTTTTGAGATTAATAGAATTATAAAAAGGGTTGAACCTTCTAGTTATGTTACTAGTTCTGTTAGAGTTAGTTTGAAGAAGTATCAAATGTTTATTCCTATTGTGGCTCTTTTCTTTGGAGGGTTAGGTTTTTATTTAGATTTTTCTTTGTTTTTAAAAGTTATTTTTATTGGACTTTCTTATGTTCTTCTTCTTTATAAGCCTTTTGTCAATGCTGTTTTGATGTTTATTAGGAGTCATTCTATAAATGAAAATGCTCTTATTTGTATTTCTTGTATTGGTGCGATTTGTGTTTCTCAAGCTCTGGAAGGTATGATGGTTGCTTTTCTTTATGCTATTGGTAAGATTTTAGAAGAGAAGGCGATTAATAATACTAGGACTTCTATTAAGAGTTTGTTAGAAATAAAGCAAGATTATGCTAATGTTAAAGTTGGTTCTACACTTAAAAAAATAGATGTTTATGATATTAAAGTTGGGGATATTTTGGTTGTTAAAAGAGGGGAAAAGGTTCCGGTTGATGGTGTTTTGAAGGAAGGTGTTGCTAAGCTTGATATGTCTTCTCTTACTGGAGAATCTTATTTATATAATGCTACTTTAGGCGATAAAATTCTTTCAGGTTCTATTAATGAAGGTGATGCTTTTGTTTTATGTGCAACTGAAATTTATGAAAATTCTACAACTTCGAGGATTTTGGATCTTGCAATGAATGCTGGTGATAAGAAAGCTAAGACTGAAACTTTTGTTACTAAGTTTAGTAAAGTATATACTCCAATTGTTCTTGTTTTGGCTATTCTTACTACTTTTTTACTTCCTGTTTTTGGTGTTTCTTTTGATGATTCTTTATATAGAGGACTTACTTTTTTAGTTATTGCTTGTCCTTGTGCTATTGCTATATCTGTACCTCTTTCTTATTTTACAGGAATTGGTTCTGCCTCTAGAAATGGTATTTTAATTAAAGGAAGCAATTATTTAGATAATTTAGTTCATTTGAAGAGAATAATTTTTGATAAGACTGGTACTTTGACAACTGGCTTTTTTGAAGTTTCTGATGTTGAGGTTTTAGATGATAGTTATAGTAAAGATGAAATTATTAAAATAGTTGCATTTGGGGAGTCTTTGTCTTTTCATCCTATTGCTAAGTCTATTTTAAATATTTATGATGGCGTGATTGACCCTGGTATGGTCCAGGATTTTAAAGAAATTTCTGGTAAAGGAATTAGTTATAAGTTTAAGGGTAAAAGTGTAAAGATAGGTACAAATAAAATTTGTAAAGGTTGTAAAGTTGATACTAATTTACATGTTAATATAGATGGAAAGCATGTTGCTTCGATTAGTTTGAGTGATTGTATTAAAAAAAGTGCTTTTGAACTTGTTTCAAGACTTAGTGAAATGGGAATAAGTACTATGATGTTTACAGGTGATCGTAAAGATGCTGCAGTTAGTGTTTCAAAAAAACTTAAGCTTTCTGATGTCAAATATGAGATGCTTCCTGAGGATAAATTTAAAGAATATGAAAAAGTTTCTAGTGATGGAAAGCTTACTGCTTTTGTTGGTGATGGGATTAATGATGCTCCTGTTATAAAACGTGCTGATGTTGGTATTAGTATGGGAGCAATAGGCACTCCTTCTGCAATAGAGGCTTCTGATGTCGTTATTATGAGTGATGATTTGATGAAGATTATAAAGAGTATTGATATTTCTAAATATACAAATTATATAATTAAACAAAATCTTGTTTTTGCTATTGGTGTTAAGATTATTATTCTTGTTTTAAGTGTTTTTGGTCTTACTACTATGTGGTTTGCAGTTTTTGCAGATACTGGTGTTACATTAATTACAATATTTAATACCCTTAGAATTAGGAATAAGTTTAAGTAATCAGAATTTATTGTTTTTGATTACTTTTATTTTGTTTTTGTAATCTTTTTTAAGTTCTGTTATGAAAATTGATTCATTTTTTAAAGGTGTTAAAAGATAGCTTATGTTTTTTGTTCTAGTTATTGCTACGTAAAAGAGTCTTCTTTCTTCGGCATGAGGATAGATATCTTCTTTTTGTGATACATGTTTTAGTACAGTATGATCTGTTATTTTGTTTGGGAATCCTAGTTTATTATTTGTAAGATTTATTATAATGACATTTTCTTCTTCAAGTCCTTTTGAACGGTGTACTGTTAAATAAGTCATTTTTATGTCTTTGTTTTTGTTATATATTAGATTTTGTTTATTTAAGGTGAAGAGGTTGGTGCTTGTTAATTTGTTTACATCAAAGTTATTTCTTCCTAGAATTAGAATAGGTTTATTGGTGGTTTTATGAATATGTTCTATTAGTTTGGTAAATGTTTTTATGAAGTTTTTGTAATAGATTATTTGAATAGGATATTTGTTATGTTTTATTGATTTTAAGTCTTTTTTTAATTGATTTTTGTTTTTCATGATGAAATTTCCTGCAATATTTATTAATTCTTGACTGTTTCTGTAAGTGTTTTCTATTTTTAGTATTTTGCTATCTTTAAAGAGATTTTTAAACTCTAGGAAAAGAGATAGGTCGCATCCTGTAAAACGATAGATAGATTGAAAATCGTCTCCTACTACGAGGAGGGATGAATTTGTTTTTTTGAGTATTGCTTTGATAAGATTGAATCTTACTTTTGAGGTGTCTTGGAATTCATCTATGATTATGTATTTTATTTTGTTTTTAAAACCATGTTTTTCTACGTGTTTTGTTGCTAAAGAAATCATGTCAGAAAAATCTATTTCTTTTTTCGACTCTAGTTCTTTTTGGTAGATATGGTATATATAGTAAGTTAAGATTAGGAAATTTTGGTATTTTTTATTTTTTTCGTTTTTTAAGAAGTTAATAAATTCTGTGCTTGGATAATCATTTGCTTTGAAGAGATTGATGAATTTTTCTATTAGATTTTTTAAGTTTTCTAAGTCTTTGTTTGATAAGTTTTGATATTTTTTTTGAAAGTTTTTGGAGGTATATTTTATGTTTAAAAATGAAAGGGTTCTTTTTTTATTTTCTGGATTTTCGTTTATTAGTGATATGAAGTATTCATTTATTATATATGGTAATGTGTCTGCTTGAGATATTTGATATTTTTCATTTTTTAGGATTTCTAGTCCTAGTTTGTGAAATGTATAGCAGGGAATGTTATAATTATAGTTTTCTTTTAGTTTGTTTTTAAGATTATTTGTTGCTTCATTAGTGAATGAGATACAGATTATTTCTTCTTCTTTTAAATTTTTTATTTCTATTAGGTATCTTATTTTACCGATTATGGTTAGGGTTTTTCCAGAACCTGCTCCTGCAGAAACTAAGAGATGTTTTTTTTCATCGGTTACTACTTTTCTTTGGGCTTTGTCTAAGGGATATCCATTTATATTGTTTAGAAGTTTATTTATTTTTGTTTCCATGGTTTTTTATTATAGATTAGTTTTAGGTTGCTTGCAAATTGGCAATTTTTGTGTTTGAGATTAATTTTTTTTGTAATTTTTTGTTTGATTTGGTCTTTTTATAGTAATTTTGATATTTTATTTTGAGTGTTATCTTTATTTTTAATATTATTACTTTTAATTATTTGTTTTTTTATGGGTTTTATATTTTAAAATGTCTTGTTTTTGGAATATATTATTTTTAATTGTTTAGTTTTTAATGAGAGTTGTGCTATAATTGATTAGAGGTGTTTATTTATGAAAAGAATGTTAACTGGACTTCAACCTACAGGGGTTATTACTCTTGGTAATTATATTGGTGCGATTAAGCAAATGGTTAAGTATCAGGATGAGTTTGAAAGTTATATTTTTATTGCGGATTTACATTCAATTACTGTTAGTCAGGATCCAAAAGTGCTTCATGATAATATTAGAAATTTAGTGGCTCTTTATTTGGCATGTGGTATTGACCCAGAGAAAAATGTTATTTTTATTCAATCTGAGAATGAATATCATGCGAACATTTCATGGATTTTAGAGTGTAATACTTATTTTGGAGAGCTTTCTCGTATGACTCAGTTTAAAGATAAGAGTCGTAAAAATGCTAATTTTTCTGCAGGACTTTTTACTTATCCGGTTTTGATGGCTAGTGATATTTTGACTTATGATGTTGATTATGTTCCAGTAGGGATTGATCAAAAACAACATGTTGAAATTGCTAGGGATATTGCTATTCGTTTTAATAAAAAATATGGAGATACTTTTAAAGTGCCTGATGTTATGATTAGTGATAGTGGTACTAAAATTATGGATTTAGTTGATCCTTTGAAAAAGATGAGTAAATCTAGTGATAATCCTAAAGGGGTTATTAGACTTTTAGATGATGTTAAGGATATTAGAAAAAAGATAAAGAGTGCTACTACGGATAGTGAAATGTCTGTTAAGTTTGATATGGAAAATAAACCTGGTATTTCTAATTTAATTAATATTTATAGTGCTCTTACTTTGAAAAGTGTTAAAGAGATAGAAGATGAGTTTAAGACTTCAAATTATGGTAATTTTAAAGAAAAGGTTGCGGATGTTGTGTGCGATGAAGTTTCTAAAATACAAGCTCGTTATAGAGAATTGATAAAAAGTGATGAACTTGATAAAATTCTTGATAGGGGAATTTCTAAAACTAGAGAGATTGCTAGAGTTAAGTATGAACTTGTTAAAGAAAAAGTTGGGCTTGGTAGATGATGAAATTTGATGATGTTGTTTTAAATCGTCGTAGTATTAGAAAATATCTTGCTGAAGATGTTGGTTTAGATGATTTATATAAAATAATAGAATTTGGAATCTATGCTCCTTCTGCTCATAATAGACAACCTTGGAAGGTTAAGATAGTTAAAAGTGATGAAAAGAATTTAATTGCGGATACTCTTTTTGAAAAGGCTAATTTAGCTCCTAGTATTACTAATACTGCGAGAATAATAAAAGAAGCTCCTGTTTTGATTTTGATATTTTATGATAAGAGTACAGGAAGTCGTGATAATGATATGTTATCTATTGGTGCTTTTACTTTAAGTATGCATTTAAAGTGTACTGAAATGGGATATGGTTCTTTATGGATTGCTAATACTAATTATGTGAAAGATGAAATAAGTAAAATTACTGGTGTTTCTTTGGAATGTGTATCTAGTCTTGCTATTGGAAGGTCTTTAGAAAAACCTAAGATGAGACCTAGAAAAAGTTTTGATGAAATTATTGTAAAATAGTTTCTTTTTCTTTTGTTTTGTTGATATACTATTAATATATTTGTGTTGTTACTGGAGGATTGTTTTGATGTATAAATCTTTTTTTGAAAGAAATAAATTTAAATTGTTACTATTATTTTTTTTGATTATGTTTCTTTTTTTAGTTGTTTTAGCAGGTTATGGTATTTGTTCTTTGGTAAAAAATTCTAAGATAAGTTCTAATGAAGATAATTCTTATGTTTCTATCTCTTATGTTGGAGATTTGAGTTTACTTAAAGATCAAGTTAATTATTCTTATGATTCTTCTTCTAAAAAATATAATTTTGATTATATGTTTGAAAGAGTAAAAAAATATTTTTCTGAGTCTGATTTTTGTATCGGGGTGCTTGGAGGTCCTGTTTCGAATTCTGAAATGGGATATTCTACAAGTAATTATGATGATGGGAATAAACTATATTTAGGTTTTCCAACTGCTTTTGCAGATTCTGTTAAGGCTTCTGGAATTGACTTTGTTAGTACTGCGAATAATCATTTAATGGATAAGGGTAAAGATGGTGTTTTTAATACTATAAATTATTTGGATAAAATAGGGCTTGATCATACTGGGTCTTATAAAAGTGCAATAGATAAAAGTAAAGTTAAAATTATTAATGTTAAAGGAATAAAAATAGCTGTTTTATCTTATTCTGTAAGTTCTAATTATTATGATAGTGATTATTTTATTTATGATGAACCTAATTTGACAAGTGTGATTGTTTCTAGTGATAGTAAGAATTTTCAAAAGGTTAAGGCAATGGTTAAGAAAGATTTTGAGCTTGCTAAAAAAAGTTTGGCTGATTTGATTCTTGTTATGCCTCATATGGGGACTCAATTTGTACATGAAACTAATAAAATGCAGGAAGAATGGAATGATATATTTATTTCATATGGTGCAGATATTATTTTAGGAAATAATTCTCATGCTACTTCTTCTGTATTATTTGAGGGTGATACGCTTATTGTAAATTCTTTAGGTAGTTTTGCTAATTCATATGTTAAAGATGATAGTGATAGTACTGCTATTGCAGAAATTTATATTAATAAAAAAACAAAAAAAGTTGATAAAGCTAGCATTATTCCTATGTATACTAAGCTTATTTCTAAAGGAAAGTATCAAGCAGTACCAATTTATGATATTTATGAAAATAATGATGTGTATAATAGTTTTGATTCTAAAGAATTAGAAAGAGCTAATAAGGTTCATGAAATTGTTACTTCTTCAATGATTGGTAAAAGTATAGAGGTCTCTCAGCTTCAAAAAAGATATTTTGTTTATAAGGATGAGGATATTGATTTGGATTTATCTTCTGTTTTGGAAAAAAGTAGTTTAAAAAGTTCTTTGGATAAAGCTACTTCTGTTTCTTTTATTGGTGATAGTATTACAAGTGGTATTAGTAAGAATAATGAAAAAGGTTGGTATTTACCTCTTATGGAGTTATACCCAAATGTTAGGGTTAATAATATTTCTAAAAGTGGTTATACAACTGTTGATGTTATTGATAATTTTTCTTCAAAAATTAGTGAAAGTGATTCTGATGTTTATTTTATAGCTTTAGGGATTAATGATATTAGATATAGGGATTCTAAAAGATGTGCAATGACAAGTAGCGAATATATTGAAAATATTGATAAACTTGTTAAGTTTATAAAAAATAAAAAAGCTAAAGTTGTTTTAATTGCCCCTTGGTATAGTTTGATAAATGATAGTGTTTCTAGAATTAGTTTTAATGAAAAAAGTATGCTTATTGAGGAGTATTCTTCTGCTCTTTATAGTTATGCTCTAGAGAATAATTATGTTTATATTAATCCAAATAATTATATAGAAAAGTTTTTGGATAGTCACAATGCTTTTTCATATTATGTTGATTGTATTCATCCAAATGATGATGGCATTAATCTTTATAGTTATGCTGTTTTATATGATAGTATTAAGAAATAGTTTCTAATAATTATTTCTTTTTACTTTGCATAAAATTAAGTGGTGATGTTTATGAATTATAGGGTTGCTATTGATGAAGGTCATTAAGGTGTTGGAATATCCCAAATATGAAGAATAGCTATAAAACCTAGTAAATATAAGGATGATTTATTTAATAATAGATTGTCTTTTTTGATAAAAAGTCATATTTTAATGCTATAATGTATATGTTAGGTGATAGGCGTGTTAGTTATTTTTGAAGGATTAGACAATTGTGGTAAATTTACTAATTATGGTTATCAAGGTTTGTATGGTGGAGAAAATGCTAAGCAAATAGCAAACCGAATAGGGCTTACTGATAAAGATGAAATATTAGATTATATGGGCAGTGAAGAATTAGCAGATAATTTATTTTGTATTGTTCAAATTGAAGCAAAACTAAAAAAAGAAAATATAAATAACTAACACGATGCTAATATGACTCATCATAAAGTAGGAAAAGCAGTGAGAGAAACGATTAAAAGATTAGATGGTACTTTGCCAGAAAATTTGCCAACTCCGAAAAAATCAATAGCTCAAATAGAGTTAGCAGAATTAAAGAAAATAGAAAATAAATAAATAAATTAACTTTTAAAGAGAAATGTCAAAATAAAATGATGTTTCTCTTTTTGGATAATAGAAAAGTCATAAATAAATTATTAAAAGCTGAAAATAATTATATGTACTATAAAAGAATTGAATTAAATTATTTTATTACAGCTCCTTTTTTGTATAGTTTTTGACAATTATTTATTAATACTATCATAAAATTAATTGGTGATGTTTATGAATTATAAGGTTGCTATTGATGCAGGACACCCAAGTGAGATTAAACCCAGTATAAAAAGAATTAGTTGTAACAAATTATAATCTATACAAATATAAGCAAACCAATTACTTTTTAAGAAGTATCTTTTTAAATAATCATCAAAATGGTATAATTAGTATGAAGATAGGTGATAAAATGGTAGATAAAGTTATAAATGATTTTTATTTTTCTAGATTATTTTATATTGTGATAGTAATCTTATTTGGACTTGCAGTAATAAATGATTTAAAAAGTAAAGATAAAATTGACATAAGAGAATGTTTAAATATTAGAAAAATTAGTGTTAATATTTTATTGAAATACATGTTTTTATCATTTATTATTAGGATATTATTAGAACAATTAGTTACATTTATTCCAATATCAACGACTGATGTTCAAATTCCTTCAAATATTTTTGAAATAATTGCTGAAATTGTGACTACTTGTATTTTTGCACCAATATTTGAAGAAATAATATTTAGATTTGGATTATATAAAAAATTAAATAAAAAGTTAAATATTTTTATTTCTATACTATTAACATCTACTGTTTTTGCCTTAATACATATCTATAATATTGATGGTTTTATTATTTTGTTAGGAATAAGTTTAATATGGAATTATTCATTTTATAAAACAAATAACCTAATTTATCCAATTCTTTTACATTTGATTCATAATTTATATGCAGTGAGCAATAATTTACTTAATTACAGTAATTATTGGTATATATTATTACCAATAAGTGTTATTGGATATATTTTTACAATAATGAAAAAGCAGAAAAATTAATTCTGCAATTTTTACTAGAATCTAGAACTTATGAATTTGATGATACATCTTGTGATTTTAACTAATCCATAATATGTACAAGCAACTATTGATGAACCACCATTGATATTAAGCATTTCTGCTTTGTTTAATTCTTGCATAAACATCACCTCCTATTGTATATATACCGGAAAAATATGCAAAATCCTTTTAAATCTTTAAAAAAAATTAAAAATATTGCATAATATAGTAACTTTATTATTTTTAAGGGGCATAATATGCAAAGAAATGAGATAATTGAAACCATAAATAAAAAAACACTTGAAGCGAAGAAATTGATTAATGAAATTAATGAATTAAAGAAGTTACTTAAAACTTATGATAATCAACCTAAAATAAATTTTACTAATGACGAAAAAGTTAATGTTTTTATGAGTTATTTTAAAGGTAGAGATAGTATATATCCTTATCTATCAATTGATAAAAAAGATCCAAGTAAGAAATATTATATACCTAAATGTGCTAATGAATGGAATAAAAATGTTTGTAATAAAACAATGGGTAAAAAATGCAGAGATTGTCATTATTGGATTGATAAACCAATAGATAAAGAAGTAATTAGTAATCATTTATTTAATAGTAATCCTATTGGAATTTATCCTATGTTAGAAGATGAATCTTGTTACTTTTTGGCTTTTGATTTTGATGATAAAAAAAATGAAAATGATATTAAAGAAGATGTGCTTGCTTTTGCAAGCGTTTGTGACAAGTATAATGTTCCTATTTCTATTGAGCGTAGTAGATCAGGCCATGGTATTCATGTATGGATTTTCTTTGAAAATAATATAAAAGCATTAACAGCTAGAAAGATGGGCAGTCTATTGCTATCCAAAACAATGGAAATACGTGATAATTTAAAAATTGATTCTTTTGATAGAATGTTTCCAAATCAAGATACTATGCCTAAAGGTGGTTATGGTAATTTAATCGCACTTCCATTTCAAAATGAACCTATGAAATATAATAACACTGCTTTCTTGGATAGAAACTTTATTGCTTATGATGATCAATATAGTTATTTAAGTAGTGTAAAAAAAATGAACTATGATGATGTATTTAGTGTAATAAGAATTTTATCTGAAAATACAATAGATATTAGTAATGAATATGTAGAAATTAAAAAAGAAATTAAAAATAAGCAAAAAAATAATTTTGACTTTCCTAAAAGTATTGATATTATCTTAGATAATATGATTTATATAGATAAAGCAAATTTAAGTGCGGTTGTAAAAAATTGTTTCAGAAGACTTGCAACTTTTGCCAATCCAGAATTTTTTAGAAAACAAAGAATGAGAATGTCTGTTCATAATGTTCCTATGGTAATAGATTGCAGCAAAGAAGATGAAAAATATTTGATGATTCCTAGAGGTAAACTTGAGTATTTATCTGATTTATGTAATCAAAATAATATAAAGATGAATATTATTGATAAGAGAAATAAAGGTCAAAAACTAAATATAAAATTCAATGGTAAATTAAGAGAAGAGCAAAGTATAGCACTAGAAGAAATGTTGAAGTATGAAAAATGGAATACTTGAGGCACCCACTGGGTTTGGTAAAACAGTTATATGTTGTAAACTGGTTGAGGCAAGAAATGTTAATACTCTTGTAGTTACATTTAATTTATCACTATTAAAGCAATGGAAAGAAAGAATAAAAGAATTTTTAAATATTGAAGAAGTGGGACAAATTGGTGATAATAAAAACACTTTAACAAATAAAATTGATGTAGCTAGTATTAAAACTATTTACAATGATGGTAAATTTAATGATATTGTTAAAAACTATGGAATGATAATTATAGATGAATGCCATCATTTATCTGCTTATACCTATGAAGCAGCATTAAATATGATGAATGCTAAATATGTATATGGTGTATCTGCAACTCCAGAAAAAGAAAATGGGCATACACCAATTATTAAAATGCAATGTGGTGATATTAGATATAGAGTTGATATGAAAGAATATAATAAAAAATTAAATTTATCAATGAAAGTTTATAGTAAAAGTGTTCATTTAAATTTTGTTAACAAAAATGTAACAGATTATAAAATTAATGAAATATATGATTTAATTTCGAAAGATGTTATTAGAAATGAAGTGGTCATAAAAGATGTTGAGAAAGAGTTTAAAAATGGTAAAAATGTATTAGTATTAACGGAAAGAATTGATCATTTAGAATATTTATATGAAAATTATCAAAAATAACCAATAATATAATTGTGTATCGCGGTGGATTAGGTAAGAAAATACTTAAAAAATATGATGAACTAAATTCTAATATTAAAGAAAACAATGAAAATAAAATTATAATTGCTACAAGTTCATGTATTGGTGAGGGTTTTGATGATTCAACATTAGAAGTATTATTCTTAACCATGCCAATATCTAGTGTAAATAGAATAGTACAATATACAGGAAGACTACATAGAAAAAATAAGAATAAAAAAGAAATAATAGTTTATGATTATGTTGATGATAATTTTTCAATGATTAGAAATATGTTTTTAAAAAGAAAAAAAGCATATGAAAAAGTAGGATATGAAATTATTGAAAATAATTGTCAAATGACACTATAATTATTAAAAGTATGATAAAATAAAAAAGAGGTGATTGCTTTGTATAAAAATAACGAGGAGTTAAATAAAATTTTAGATGAGCTATTATTAAATCCAGAGGATGAATGCGTAGAATTTAAAAGAGCAGAAAACAATTTCGATATTGATACTTTGGGTAAATATTTTTCAGCTTTAGGTAATGAAGCAAATTTAAAAAATAAACAATATTCTTGGATAGTTTTTGGTGTTGATGATAAGACGCATGAATTAACTAATACCAATTTTTATAGAGATAATAATTTTAACAAAGTGAAGAAACAAATCTCTGATAATACAACAGATAACATAGGGTTTATTGAAATATATGAATTTACAAAGGATCATAATAGAGTAATTATGTTTCAAGTTCCAGCTGCTTCTGGTACACCAATTAATTGGAAAGGATTTCCATATGGTAGAAATGGTGAATCAATATCTCCTTTAACATCAAATAAGATAGAACAAATTAAAGCAACAGCAAATTATGACTGGTCAAGGCAAGTAATAGAAAATGCAACAATAGATAATTTAGATAAGGAAGCAATCAAATTGGCTAGAGAACAATTTAAGGTTAAATATAAAGGAAAAAGTATATCTGATGAAATAGATAATTTATCTGATATTGATTTTTTAAATAAAGTTAAATTAACATTAAATAACAAAATTACTATGGCTTGTATGCTATTATTAGGAAAGAATGATGATGATTATTTAATGAATGGCTATACACCTAAAATGACATGGAAACTTTATGATGATTTTAATGTTATCGATTATGAACATTTTGGTATACCATTTATTATCAATGTTGAGAAATTAAAATCGAAGATACGAAATTTGAGATATAGATACATGGTTAATGATAACACTTTATTTCCAAATGAAGTAGATCAATACGATAATTATATACTTCGTGAGTTAATTAACAACTGTATCGTTCACCAAGATTATAAATTACGTGGCAATATAAATGTTATGGAATACAAAGATAAGTTAATAATAACTAATGAAGGAAATTTTATTCCTGAAACAATTGAAAATGTTTTAAAAGATGGTTTTTCATCACCTTATTATAGAAATCAATTTTTAGCTAATGCGATGGTTAATTTAAATATGATTGATACTGTTGGTAGTGGGATAAGAAGAGTATATGATATTCAAAAGAAAAAGTTTTTTCCAATGCCTGATTATGATTTGAGTGAAGATAATCGTGTTAAAGTAACTTTATACGGAAAGATAATAGATGAAAAATATAGTAAAATATTATTTGAAAAAACGAATTTAGATATAGATGAAGTGATGTTATTAGATAGGGTACAAAAAGGTTTTGAAATTACAAAAGAACAAAGCGATTATTTAAGAAAAGATAATTTAATAGAAGGAAGATATCCTAAAATTTATATTTCATCAGATATTGCCAAGATAACAGGAGCTAAAGAAGAATATGTGTATAACTCTGGCTTAGAAAATGAATTTTATATGGAAATGATTCTAAAATATTTGAATGAATATGGTTCGGCAAGTAGAAAAGAGATAATAGCACTATTAAATGATAAACTTCCTAAATCATTAGATAATAAGAATAAAGTTAGTAGAGTTAGATATTTATTAGATGTTTTAAAAAAAGAAGGAAAAATATATAATGATGCAAAATCAGGTGGCTCATGCTGGAAAATAAAATAGCATTTGCCGCTTTTTTGCCGCTTTTTTGCCGCTTTTTTGCCGCTTTTTTTGAATTAAATAGTGTCATCAAAGTACGAATAAATCCAATGTAAATAGAACTAGTTGTAGTAAATAATAATTTATATAAATAATAATAAACAAAGCAAGGAGTTGTTGAAAAATTAAATGATTAATTTTTCTTCAGTTCTTTTTCTTTTGCTTTACACTTGGAAATATTTCAGATTGTAAACTATCTGGTGTATTCCAACAATTGTTTTTGAACTTATTATTGTTTAAAGAATTAAAATATCTAATATATAAAGAATACTCAAACGGAATGTACACAATAACACTTAACTAGAAAAGTAACAATGAACGCTAGTTATAAGAGACTCGGTAAGATATATAGGCTTATATCAGAACCTATCTTATAGAAATATAGGATGAATACAAGTTTGAACTATAACATATATATTTTTTTAATTAGTTCTTTAAAATATGTTATAGTTCAAACTAATAATATGGTGTTAGGATACTGGAACTATATTTATTTGAAAGGAACACATGGCTTTTATAAGGTATTTTATTGTTGTACCAAGAATAATATTAAATGACCAAACTTGTTCCCAAATAGATAAGTTTAGTTTATGGTGTGATTAACTCACTATTAAATAATAAGGAGTATTGCTATGCTAGTAATAGTTACTTTGCTAATACATTAAGTGTTAAAGAAAAAACAATATCTAATTTAATTAATAATTTAAAAAGAAAAAATTATATAAGTGTTAAATTTATAAATGGATAACGAAGAATTTATCTTAATGAAGATATTGTGAGTAAAGAAAATTCTAAGGTGTTAGAAAAAATGAGAATAAAAACATAGTAAAAAATTACCAATATAAAAGAAAAGAATATACAAGAAATAATTATAATAAAAATAATAAATTTATTCCATATTGGATGGAACATCCAGAAGTTTGTGTAGATGATCTAGCAAGTCCTGAAGAACAGGCATATATGGAATATTTATTAAAAGAGTTTAAGGAGGATTGATATATGACTAAAATAGGAGGATATTCTTTATAGAACATCATAAAGGGGGTATAGAAAAATGGAGGTAAATTATAATGTAATAAATATAATAAAAGATAATAAAGAAATTGAAGAAAATAAATTAAAAGATATCATAGCAAAAAAATTACTACGAGTTATATTAGCAGAGGAAGAAAATAGTGTAGTTTTAAATAATTCATAATATGATATATAATGTCCTTGTAGATTTATGTTTGCTACAACTAATCGGAATTGAGGTGTTGTAGTAAATGGAAAAGGTAGGTGTATATTGCAGACTATCGGATGAGGATAGATATAAGAAAAATAAAAATGATGATAGTGAGTCAATCACTAATCAAAAGAGTATGCTTTTAAAATATGCTTTGGATCAAGGTTGGGAAATTGTAGATATTTATTCAGATGATGATTATTCTGGAGCAGGAGTTGAAAGACCAGATTTTAATAGATTAATTAATGATTGTGAAAATGGAAGAATAAATATTGTATTATGTAAAACACAAAGTAGATTTTCAAGAGATATGGAAGTAATAGAGAAATATCTACATAACAAGTTTGTTGAATGGGGAGTTAGATTTGTAAGTATAGTTGATAATGCTGATACTAACAATGAGGCTAACAAGAAATCAAGACAAATTAATGGACTTGTTAATGAGTGGTATTTAGAGGATTTATCTAACAATGTTAAGAAATCGTTGAAAAATAAAAGAGATGATGGTTTATTTATGGGGAGTTTTGCACCTTATGGCTATATGAAAGACCCTAATGATAAGCATAAACTTATTATTGATGAAAATGTTGCCCCCATTGTTAGAGAGATATTTGAAAAATATAAAAATGGACTTGGTTATCATAGAATATGTGCTAGTCTAAATGAAAGAAAAATATTATGTCCATCTCTTTATAAAAAATCTATTGGAAGTAATTTCGTATGTTGCAATTTTGATTATGATACAACTGGAATATGGACATCAGATACAATAGCAAGAATGCTACGAAATGAAACTTATAATGGTACATTAGTACAAGGTAAAAGAACAAATATTAGTTATAAAAATCATAAGTCAAAAAAAGTTCCTAAATCAGAATGGAGCGTCACAGAAAATGCTCATGAGGCAATCATTGATAATGAAACATGGTATTTAGTTCAAAAAAGATTAAAGAATCATCATAGACCAGCAAAAGAAGATGGTAAAGTACATATATTAAGCAGTAAAGTATATTGTGCTGAATGTGGAAGAATCTTTATGAGAAATCAATGCAATATTAAATGTGCTGATGGAGTTATGCAAAAAAGAGCATATCTACAATGCAAAGGTAGTAAAAAATATCATACTTGTGATAATAATAGATCAATAAGATATGATATTATTGAAAATTATGTACTTGATGCTATAAATGAATTATTAAAAAAGTGTAATAAGAAATTACTTGAAGATGAATATAACGCAACATTAGAAAGAGAAAATAAACAAGATATTTTAATTACTAATTTAAATAAGGAAAAAGCAAATCTTGAAAAGAAGATAAATGAAAGCAAATTATATTTTAAAAATCTTTATACAGATAAGTTGAAAGGTGTAATATCCGATAGTGATTTTTCAATGTTAAGAGATGAATATACAAAGGATGTTGAATCATATCAATTAAGACTAGAAGAAATAGAAAAACAACTTGATGAAACAAAAGAGAGAAAAGAAAACTCTAAAGACATTGAAAGCATACTTAAAAAGTATAAACATATTAAAAAACTAACTAGAATAATTGTGGATGAATTTATAGAAAAAATATATGTTGGTGCATTAAATAAAGAAACCAATACCAGAGAGATTAAGATAGAGTGGAATCTTGATTTATAAAGTATAACCTATAAAATAATAAAAAATATAGTTTCTGGGTTTATCCGATACCAGCCATGGAGGAAGTGATCCTGGTAATCAAGGTAATGCTATTGTAGAAAAAGATTATGCTCTTTTAATTTCTAATTATATTAAAGATAGACTTGATGATTTGGGAATAGAAAATATTATTACTAGAAGTACTGATAGGACTATTTCGGATGAAGAAAGGGTTAATATTATAACTTCTGCTTTTGGCAATGATAAAAATGTAATAGTAGTTTCTAATCATTTGAATAAAGGTGGAGAAGAGGGTTTAGAAATTATTTATGCTCTTAGGAATAGTGATGATTTTGCTGAAGAGATAGCAGATCAAGTTACTACTTCTGGAGGAGTTGTTAATAAATATTATCAACTTAGAGATCCAGAGAATACACAAAATGATTATTATGTTCTTTTAAGAGATACTCCTGATTACGAGACTGTTATGGTTGAATTTGGTTATGTTGATAATAGTAATGATGCTAGTAGGATAAAAAAAGATTATTTAAAGTATGCCGAAGCTGTTGTACGTGCAATAGCAATTTATACAGGAGTTAAATATGCGCCTTTGCCAGGGGCTAATTATTATGTGGTAGTTAAAGGCGATAGTTTATGGAAGATTGCCACTAGTTATGGAATTGGTGTGGATGAATTAAAAAAAGCTAATAATCTTACTAGTAATAATTTGAATATAGGTCAACTTTTGTTTATTCCGAGTGAGAAAGAAGAAGAGACTGGGGTGGTTTATGTAGTAAAATCAGGAGATAGTTTGTGGAAAATAGCAAATAATTATGGAATAAGTGTAAGTGAACTTAAGAGTTATAACAACTTAACAAGTGATTTATTATCAATAGGGCAACAATTAAAGATACCAAGTGGTGGTGTTAGTACAATTTATATAGTAAAATCAGGAGATAGTTTGTGGAAGATAGCGAATAATTATGGAATAAGTGTAAGTGAACTTAAGAGTTATAATAATTTAACGAGTGATTTGTTGTCAATAGGGCAACAGTTAAAGATACCTTCTAGTTGATTTTTTAAAGCTTTCTATGTTATAATATGTTTGCTCAGGAGGAGAATAAGATGAAAAAAGATTATGACAACTTTGAAGAAAGATTACTTTCACTTGCTTGTGAATGTGATAATATTGATGTTTATGTTGATGATGTAAATGGCAAGTATGGTTATAAAAGATCGTGTAATGATAAATATAAATATGTTGATAGAATTGAAACAGATGGCTTTTTTACTGACGAAGATTGTAATTCTTGTTTTTTAGAAGATGCTAATTATGCAATTATTAGGACTTATGAAGGTAAAGAAATAAAAAAGATTTCTTATATTTTGTCTCCTATGTTATATGGAATTGTTAGTTCTTATGTTTTGAGAAAGGGAGATGAAAAGCTTATTTCAATGTTGGAAAACAATAAAAAAGGAGATCTTAATAATTTTGAGAGTTTATCTGATGATTCTAGTTTTGCTATTTGTCCTTATACTAATCAAACTTCAGTTGTTAGAAAGTTAGAATATTAAAATAAAGTTATATGAAAGTGATTAATTCTTTTGAAACTTTATTTTTTTTGTATAATTTATATAAAAATAGGTATAGTAATTAGTGTATATATTATGATGATAGGTTTTTAATAAAAAAATTTTTATTTTTTAGCACTTTTACTTGACAAGTGCTAAAACTTGAGTATAATTATAATTGTAAGGAGGAGAAAATAATGAGTTTAGTACCTAGAAGTTTTTTATTAGATGATTTCTTTGATGACTTTGGAAAAGTAAAGGGTCAAGATATGAAATGTGATATTTATGAAGAAGATAATAGTTATGTAGTGGAAATGGATGTTCCTGGATTTAATAAAGATGAAATTGATGTTGATGTTGAAAAGGGATATCTTACTATAAGTGCTTCTCATAATGAAGAAAAGGACGAAGAAGATAAGAATTATATTAGAAAAGAAAGAGTTTATGGTTCTACAAAAAGACAATTTTATGTTGGTGATGTAGATGAAGATTCTATAAAAGCTAGCTTTATTGATGGAGTACTTAAAGTAGTTGTTCCAAAAAAAGAAGAAATATCTAATAAGAAAAAAATTGAAATTGAATAGAAAAAAGTATCGTTTTGATACTTTTTTAGTGTTTAAATTTAGATAAAGAGTTTTAAGATGTTTGATACTATAAAACATAGAATGAGTCCTGTTAGGGTTGGTATTATTATACTTAATAATGTCCATTTTGTGCTTTTGGTTTCTTTTTTTATTGTCATTATTGTTGTGCCACATGGAAAGTGACAGATTGTAAATATCATAAATGATATTGCTGTTATTATTGTCCAGTTATTATCTATTAATAATGTTTTTAATTCATTTAAGGAGTTGTAGTCTGTTAGAGTAGTCATTTGTGTGTAAGACATTAATAATATAGGAATTACTATTTCATTTGCAGGCAATCCTAAAAGGAATGCTATTAGGATTGTACCATCTAATCCGATTATTGTTCCAAGTGGTTCTAAAAAGTTTGATAAATAATTAAGTAGTGGAATGCTGTTAATTGTGATGTTTGTTGTTAGCCAGATTAATATTCCTGCGGGTATTGATATATATATTGCTCTTCCTAAAACAAATATTGTTCTATCTAGGATGGATCTTATGATTGTATCTAATATTTTTGGTTTTCTATAAGGTGGAAGTTCTAGGGTAAATGAACTTTGCTTTCCTTTTAGAATTGTACTTGAAAGAATTTTTGATATTAGTAGAGTTATTAGAACCGAGAAAACTATTAGTCCAAGAAGAGTAAGTGCTGATAGTGTTGAAGATGCAAATTTGTTTGAAGCTCCACTTACTAGAAAGATAGATATTATTGCTATTAAAGAAGGAAATCTTCCGTTGCAAGGAGAAAAAACGTTAGTTAAGATTGCTATTAGTTTTTCTTTTTTTGACTGGATTATTCTACATCCGATTACTCCACATGCATTACAACCATATCCCATACACATTGTTAGAGATTGTTTTCCATGAGCACCACATTTTTTAAATACTTTGTCCATGTTAAATGCTATTCTAGGAAGATATCCTAAATCTTCTAGGAGTGTAAATAATGGAAAAAATATTGCCATAGGGGGAAGCATAACTGATATTACCCATGCTACTACTTTATATATTCCATTTAAAAGAAAATCTATTATAGTAGTATTTATTCCTAGATTTGTTAGAAGAATTAGTAGTTTATCATAAATATAAAATAGTCCTTTGTTTAAAAGTTCAGATGGGTAATTAGCCCCGATTATAGTTATCCAAAGAATAAGTCCAAGTGTTAGGAGCATTATTGGTATTCCATATTTTTTAGAAGTTAGAATTTTATCTATTTTGATAGTTTTTTTATTATAATTTTCTTCTTTTAAAGTTACACAATTTTCATAAATATTTTTGGCTTTTTCTTCGGTGTTAATAACATAATCTTCTTTTTCTTTGGGTTTATTATAATTTTCTATTGTTTCTATAAGATCATTTATTCCAGCTTTGTTTATTGCACTTGTGCCTATTACTGGTAAGTTTAATTCTTTTTCTAGTTTTTTGATATCAATATCTATGTTTTTCTTTTTTGCTTCATCTAGTAGATTTAGACATACTATTATGTTGTTTTTTATGTTTTTTGTTTCTAAAACAAGGTTTAAGTTTCTTTCTAAAGAAGTTGCATCTACTACTAAAAGGATGATATCTATGTCTTTAGTTTTTATAAATTCTTTTGCTATTTGTTCATCTTCAGAGTAAGCATTTAAAGAGTAAATTCCTGGTAGGTCTATTAAGTTATAGGTTTTGTTTTTAATTTTTAGTTTTCCTTCTGCGTTAGATACTGTTTTTCCAGGCCAGTTTCCGGTGTGCTGTCTTAGTCCTGTTAAGGTGTTGAATAAAGTTGTTTTGCCTACATTTGGGTTTCCTAGTAGTGCTATTATGTTTTTGTTTTCTATTAGGGTATTTTCGTTTTCTTTTATTTTGAATAATTTTGATTTTCTAGTAAGTCCCATTATCTTTCCTTAAAATCATTATTTGTTTAGCATCTTCTTCTCTTATTGCTAAAATAACATTTTTTATTTGATATGCAGTTGGGTCGTTAAAAGGACTTTTGTATAAACATTTTATTTTTGAATTCTTTGTTATTCCTAAATTGATTAGATTTTGTTTGTTTTCTGTTTTTATATCATTTTCTATGATATAGGCAGTTTCCTCTAAATTTAAGTTGTTTAAAGTATCTATTTTCACTTTCCTCACCTATCTAGTTTAGTATATGTATGGTGGTTTTGGTTTGTGATTTTGTTAAAAGTGTTTATTTAAGTTGTGTTAAATAGAAAAAAGTGTAAAAAGTAAAAAATGGTATTGTTAAAATAAATTAAAAACTGTATAATTAGGTTATGAAAATAAGTAGAGTAATTTAAGTGAAAAAATTCTACAAAAAAGGAGTAAAAACTATGAAGAAACTATTTAAAAGTACAAACAAATGTTCGTCTGGGGGGGGGGTTAACTAAAAACCCTATAAATAAATGGGATAATAAAAGAAAAATAATAACAATTTCTCTAATAGTAATATTACTTATGCTTTGTACAGGCATAAGTTTTGCTGTGTGGAATTATAACTTTTTAGGAGAAACAAACAAAATAGATACAGGAGAAGTATCTTTAGAACTATTAGAAAGTAATACAGATATAATAAGTATAGAAAATGCTCTTCCAATAAGTGATGAAACAGGTAAAACATTAAATGAAACATTCGACTTTGCAGTAACAACAAAAGCAAGTAAAAATTTAGAAATAGGATATAGTCTTTACTTAGAAAAAATATATACAAAATGTAGTGAAATAGAAAATCCAAGTAAAGAGACATATCCAAGTTGTTATTTTAATATATCAGAAGAAAGTAAGAATAAGCTGATTAATGGGTTAGCCAATATGTACAGCGTAACAACAGACCAAGCAACAACTTTGTATAATGCAATAATAGCCCATGATAAAGAAGGAATTTATAATTATTTTATAAGTATAGGATGGTCTGAAGAAGATGCTCAAAATGGCGCTGATTCTTTAGAAACAGCAGGTTACGAAGCTGATTTAATTGATTGGTATCAAAATGATACCGGAGAAACAATAACATATGATTATACATTTAATGGAGATAATGTAGATTCTTCTCAATTCTTAAAAGATAATGAAGTAAAAATATATTTAGAAGATTATGAAGGAAATGTATTAATATCTCCAACAAAAATAAGTTCTTTAGGAGATAACTACATACTATATAATGATACAAATATACATAGTAAAACAAATACCAAACAAACAGATAAATTTAAACTGAGAGTATGGGTAGATAAAGATGTAGAAGCAGGAAACTGGGATGAAAATACAAAGTTAGAATACAAATTTAAAATAGGAGTAAAAATACCTCAAGAAGAAACAAATGCCACTTTAATGATAGGACGAAGTTTCAAAAATCTAATCAACGATTCATTTGGGGGTGGTTATTATAATGATTCTATAAAAATAGTAGAATTTAAAACGAGTCAAAGTGTAATAGATACAAGTAATGCAGTTGATGGGAAGGTGCTTGATGTAAGCGAAGAACAAGATGGAAGTGTAATCGCTTGGGTAGAAGGCACATCTTCCAATTATACTTTATATATAGCAACAACCAAAGATACAATATATGCCAATCCTGATAGCAGTTATATGTTTGATAGTTTTGTGAATCTCACAACAATAAATGCCAATAAATTAAATGTATCAAAGGTACTATACATGGGGGAAATGTTTCAAAACACATATAAACTATATGATTTAGATTTAAACACTTGGGATACAAGTAAAGTAACAAATGGATATTCCATGTTTTGCGGTTCTGGAGTAACTTCAGATATCTTAATTACAGGTCCAAAATGGACATTGGGTAGCGAAATATTTGAATGTGGAGCAGTCTAGAATCAAACTTTAAGCTTTCGTTTCGAAGGCTTTTTCATTTGCCCTTTTTTTAGTAATTTAGGGTTATTTTTTTACCTGAGGTTTTTATTAGTTCATCTTCTTTTAGATTTTTTAACTCTCTTTGCATGGCGCTTCTATCTATTCCTAGATAGTCTGCTAAATCAGTATATGTTAAGGGAATAGTAAATGTTTTGGATAGTTTCTTTTTTGACATGATGTCAAAGTATGCTAGTAGTTTTTCTCTAATGGTTCTTTTTGCTAGTATTTCTATTCTTTCGTTATTGGTTACTATTTTTTGGGATAAGATGTTTAGAGTGTTTTCTACTAGAGTACTGTGATAAGGACAAGCTTTTTTACATCTTTTTGTTATGTGATAATAGTCGATAAATAATACTTCTGTTTCTTCGGTTGCTTTTACTGAAAGTTCATCTGTGTTGTAATTTGAAAATATTTCTCCGAAGATATCGTTTTCATTTAGGGTTTCTAGAATGGTTCTGTTTCCATTGTAATCATTTCTTATTAGTTCTGCTTTTCCTTTTATGATTATTCCTATCATACTGGTGTTTCCTAAGTAATTTAGAATTATTGCATCTTTTTTGAAGGTTCTTGTTTTTGCTTCGAAACATTTTAACATTTTGTTAATATCTTCTTTGTTTATGTTTTCAAATATGGAAATTTTTTTCATGATTTTTTCTCCTTTGTAAAGTAATTTTATTAATTTAATTATATTTTAATTTTGTTGCAAATGCAACAAAAAATATTTTGGTTTTTATGTTAAGATGATGTTGTAAGAATACATGAGAGGAGTTATGAAAATGAAAGTAATTAAACGTGATGGTCGTGCAGTTGACTATGACAGAGAAAAGATTAGAGTTGCTATTACTAAGGCTAATGAAGATGTTTGTGAAGAAGAAAGAGTTAGTAGTAGACAAATTGAAAATATTATAAAATATATTGAGGGACTTAAGAAAAAGAGAATTTTGGTTGAGGATATTCAAGATATTATTGAAAAGAAACTTATGGATATTAAGAAGTTTGATCTTGCTAAGGCTTATATTATTTATCGTTATAATAGAGCTTTAGTTAGGAAGAGTAATACTACTGATGAATCTATTCTTAGTTTGATTAAGAATGAAAATAAAGAACTTAATGAGGAAAATTCTAATAAGAATCCTACTGTTGCTTCGACTCAAAGAGATTATATTGCTGGGGAAGTTTCTCGTGATTTGACTAAGAGGATACTTTTGCCTGAGAAGATTAGTAAGGCTCATGAGGATGGAATTTTACATTTTCATGATGCAGATTATTTTGTTCAACCTATATTTAATTGTTGTTTGATTAATATTGGTGATATGCTTGATAATGGTACTGTTATGAATGGAAAGATGATTGAGAGTCCTAAAAGTTTTCAAGTTGCTTGTACTGTTATGACTCAGATTATTGCAGCGGTTGCTTCTAATCAATATGGAGGACAAAGTGTTGATGTAAGTCATCTTGGTAAGTATCTTAAAATAAGTCGTGATAAGTTTAAGAAAAAGATTAATGCTAAGCATAAGGGTAAGATTTCTAAGGAAGAAATTGATGCTTTAGTGGAAGAAAGATTAAAAGAAGAACTTTCTGCGGGAGTTCAAACTATTCAATATCAAATTAATACTTTGATGACTACTAATGGACAAACTCCTTTTGTTACTTTGTTTTTGAATCTTAAGGAAGATGATCCTTATATTGAAGAAAATGCTATGATTATTGAAGAAATTTTGAATCAAAGACTTCAAGGTATTAAGAATGAAAAAGGTGTGTATATTACTCCAGCTTTTCCTAAACTTATTTATGTTCTTGATGAACATAACTCATTAAAGGGTGGTAAGTATGATTATTTGACTCATCTTGCTGTTAAGTGTTCTTCTAAGAGAATGTATCCTGATTATATTTCTGCGAAAAAGATGAGAGAAAATTGTGAGGGTAATGTATTTAGCCCAATGGGTTGTAGAAGTTTTCTTGCTCCTTGGAAGGATGAGGATGGAAATTATAAGTTTGAAGGTAGATTTAATCAAGGTGTTGTTAGTATTAATCTTCCACAAATTGGTATTTTAAGTGAGGGTGATGAAGATAAGTTTTTTGAAATTCTTGAAGAAAGACTTGAACTTTGTTATGAAGCGATTATGTGTCGTCATTATGCTCTTCTTGGAACGCTTTCTGATACTAGTCCTGTTCATTTTCAATATGGTGCGATTGCAAGACTTAAGAAAGGGGAAAAGATTGATAAACTTTTAAAGGGTGGATATTCTTCTATTTCTCTTGGTTATATTGGAATTTATGAGACTACTAAACTTGTTAAGGGTGTTAGTCATACTGATCCAGTTGGGGAAGAATTTGCTCTTAAGGTTATGAATAAACTTAGGGCTACTACTGATCGTTGGAAAGAAGAAACTGGTATTGGTTTTGCTTTATATGGAACACCTGCGGAGAGTTTATGTTATAGATTTGCTCGTATTGATAAGGAAAAGTTTGGTACTATTAAAGATGTAACTGATAAGGGATATTATACTAATTCTTATCATGTTGATGTTAGGGAAAAGATTGATGCTTTTAGTAAGCTTAAGTTTGAAAGTCAGTTTCAAAAGATTAGTTCAGGTGGTGCGATTAGTTATGTTGAAATTCCGAATATGAGACATAATCTTAAAGCATTAGAAGAACTTGTTAAATTTATTTATGACAATATTCAATATGCTGAGTTTAATACTAAGAGTGATTATTGTCATGAGTGTGGTTTTGATGGAGAAATTATAATAAATAAAGATCTTGAATGGGAATGTCCTAATTGTGGAAATAAAGATAAAAATAAGATGAATGTAACTCGTAGAACTTGTGGTTATTTAGGAGAAAATTTCTGGAATGAAGGAAAAACTAAGGAAATAAATTTACGTACTTTGCATCTTTAGGAGGTTATTTATGAAATATGCTACTATAAAGAAATATGATGTTGCTAATGGTCCTGGTATTAGAGTTTCTGTATTTGTTAGTGGATGTAATCATCATTGTAAGGGATGTTTTAATAAAGAGGCTTGGGATTTTGATTATGGTAATGTTTTTACGGAAGAGACTATTGATGAAGTGATTAATGCGATGGCTCCTGATTATATTGAAGGGCTTTCTCTTCTTGGTGGTGAACCTTTTGAACATGTTAATCAAATAGGTCTTTTGGATCTTGTTCGTAAGGTTAAGACTACTTATCCTGAAAAGAGTATTTGGGCTTATTCTGGATTTTTGTTTGATAGGGATATTGTTGGTAAACAGTGCAATATTTTTCCTGAGACTAAGGAACTTTTATCTTATATAGATGTTTTAGTTGATGGAAAGTTTGAAGAGTCTCTTAAGAATCCTAATCTTTATTTTAGGGGCTCTTCTAATCAGAGAATTATTGATGTTCAGGAAAGTTTAAAGTTGGGGGAAGTTAGTGAAATTATTTTTGAAAAGGAGAAAGTTTTATGTTAGGTGGAAATGTTAATATTAAGAAATTAGATGAAAGGGCAGTTATTCCAACTTATGGTTCAAAATTGTCAGCGGGTGCTGATTTGTATGCGGTACTTGATGATGATGTTATTATTAGTCCAGGTGAAACTGTATTTGTTAGAACTGGTCTTGCACTAGAGATTCCAGAGGGGTACGCTGGAATGATTTTTGCAAGAAGTGGTCTTGCTTGTAAGAAAGGTCTTGCTCCAGCGAATAAGGTTGGGGTAGTTGATGCTGATTATCGTGGTGAAGTTATGGTTGCAGTTCATAATCATTCTTCAGAAGATAGAGTTATAGGACATGGTGAAAGAATTGCTCAACTTGTTATTATGCCTTTTTATAAAGCTGAATTTAACGAAGTTTCTGAGCTTAATGACACTATTAGAGGAGAAGGTGGATTTGGTTCTACTGGAGCGAAGTAATGGAAAGTTTAAGTGTAAGGAGACTTGAGGTTTCTGATTTGGAAAAAGTTAAATCTATTTATAGTGATTCTTTTGGTAAGAAAGTTTCAGCTTCTGTTAACTATACTAATGAAAATATATATGTTGTTTGTTTAGATGATGATGTTGTTGGAATGTGTATGGTTAATTATATGGATGATATATTTGTTTCTAAGAGAACTGCTTTTATTAATACTGTCTGTGTTGATAAGAATATGAGGAATAAAGGAATTGCTAAGTTTATGCTTTCAGAAGTTGAAAGAATTGTTTTGGAAGATGGAGCTTGTGAGATTATGCTTACATCTTCTTCAAAGAGAAAAGAAGCTAATAGACTTTATAAAAGTTTAGGTTTTAATATTTATGATACTAATGTTTTTAAGAAGAAATTGTCTTAGGATGATTTTTTCTTTTTTGATAATATTTTTTATTAAATCTAAGGACTTTTTGACTGAAATTTGTTACAATTGATTTAGAAATGGTATTTGGTATTTTGATTATACTTGGGAGGAGTTTTTTTATGATACTTAGAGCATTTTGTGAAACGAGTAATGTTCTTTAGATATTTTATTTTATAAATATGATAGTAAAGATACTTTGTTATGTGGTACCTGCGATACTTATATTAATGCTTTCTATTGATATATTTAAAATAGTAATGAGCGGAGAAGATAATGTAATAAAAACTAATATGAGAATGATAGTAAAGAGAATAATCTTTGCAGTAGCAATATTTTTTGTACCAATGATAGTAAATATAGCATTTGGACTTCTCGGAGATATGCAGGTAAGTGCAGCAGATTGTTATAATAATGCAACGCCTTCTGGAATAGAAAGTGCAAAAAAGGAAGAAGCGAGTGAATATGAAGCATATAAAGCTAAGGTAAAAGCAGAAAAAGATGCAGAGATAAAAAAAGAAAAAGAAGAAGAACAAAAAAGAATTAAAGCAAATGCTAGTTCTTCTTCAAATGCAACAAGTACGTCTTCTAATGGAGGTGAAGCAATAACTAAAATTGCTTTTGAAACAGCTTGGCCGATATCACAAAGAAGTAACTCCACTAAAAAAGCAACTTCAGCGTTTACTAAATATTTAGATCAAGTATACCCAAATCATAATAAATGGGGAAAGTGTGCTAATAAGGGTAGAAGTTGTGATGTTTATGTAGGAATAGTTATAAGGGCATCTGGTTATGATAAGAATGTTCCAAGGGGATTGGCAGAACAAATTCCATATTATGAGAAATCTTCAAAATGGAAAAAAATAAATACTGGTAATACAATTAAAGAGAGTCAGTTACAATCTGGAGATATATTTACATATTCACATAGTGGTGGTAGTGGAGGTCATACTTTTATATATTTGAAAAAAGGCAATGTTGGTTATAGAGCTGAAGCTAGTTATTGTGGAAGTTCTGCAGGTTATTATGGAAGATTATCAAAATATAAGAGTCCTAAAACTAATAAACTTAGAGTTTTTAGAGCAGTTAAATAGTGTTTAATAATTTCTATCATATATGGAAAAACTTTAAAGTATGGAGATTATCTAAAATATTAAAGTGAAGATGAAGAGTTAGTTATAGTTTTACTATAACGATTTTGCTTTGGTAATTAACAATAGACTTTTTGTTGAAAATTTGATAAAATTACTATTTGAGAGGAGTGACATAATGAATCCCAATTTAAAACGGGAAAAATTAATTCTTAATATTTCTTTTGTTGGTAGTATTGCTTTTTTGCTTGCAGAAATACTTGTTGCTATTATAACTAATTCTAATGCTGTTTTTATGGATTGTGTGTATGATATTGCTGATCTTATTATGATTGGACCTTTTTTGGTTCTTATTCCACTTCTTTATAAACCAGAAACAGAAAAGAGACCTTATGGGTTTTCTCAAATTGAATCTTTGTTTATTTTACTTAAATCAGGGGTTTTGATAGGGGTTACATGTTTTTTGATTTTTGATAGTTTGCAAACTATTTTATCGGGTGGTAATGAAGTTGATGCTTCAGTTGTTGCGATATTTGAACTTTTAGTATCTCTTACATGTGTTATTATGTATTTTGTACTTAGTAAACTAAGTAAGAAATATACTTCTCCTTCTATTAAGGCTGAACTTTATATTTGGAAACTAGATTCTCTTAGTACTTTAGGAGTAGGAGTTGCTTTTTTGATTAAACTTTTACTTGACAGAACTGATTTTTCTTTTATTGGTCCTTATATTGATCCGGGTATTGCTATTATTTTGGCTGTTCTTTTATTAAAAGAGCCTATTGGGCTTTTTGTGGAATCTCTTAAGAATTTAGTGTTATTTGCTCCGGATAGTGAGACTAGTGCTAAGATAAGAAAAATTTGTAATAAACATATGGAAAAATATAATTGTTATATTAATTTTTTAGATGTGATAAAAACAGGAAGAAAAATTTGGGTTGAAATATATTTTGTTATAGAAAAAGATTTGATAAGTATAGCAAAGCTTAAGTGTTTGCATAAAGAAATTTTAGATGATTTATCTAGTGAATTTGATAGTTTATATGTTGAACTTATTCCAGATGTTGAGGATGTTAATCCAGATAATTTGATAAAAATGAAAAGTGCAAGACGTCCTGATAAGATTAATTATATTAGTAAAAAGAATGATAAGAAAAACTCTACAAAAAAAGAAAAATTAAAAATAAAAGAAATAAAAAAATCGTATTAAAGTTTACGATTTTTTTCTTGGTTTATTTTAAGTTCATCATTTATATAAAGTTTTAAAATTGTATTGTATGTTTTATTTAATAATGGTATGTTGTTTTCTTCCATGAAATTTATAATTTCTTTTATTTCGTTACTGTTTGGTGTTACTGGATTATTATTTTTATCTTGAAGAGTTGTTTTTATTGATAGGATTTGTTTGATTTTTAGAGGTCTAGAGCTTAAGGTTATTGAAACGAATGTTTGTATTATTTTTTTATCTTCATTTGTTATGTCGAATTTATTTAGGCATTTTTTCATTTCTTGAATAGGTATACTTGTTGTTTTTTGATAATCTATTATGGTAAATTCTTTGCCTTCTTCTTTATATTTTTTTAGTAAGTTTACAAGATTGTAAATTTCTTCATTTGGATCTATCTTTTCTTCTTTTTTTGCTTCTATAGTAGTTTTAAATTTTTGGTATAACTTATTATTGTTTTCTTTTAGGAAATTCATTGATTTTCTGAATTCTTTAGGATCTAAATTGTTAATTTTATAAAAGTCTGTCATTGTAGCAAAAGTTTGATTTTCTATATTTTCTAAAACAGAGTTTATTTCTTTTTCGGTTAGTTCAATTTTTTCTTTTAGGTTATTTTCTTTTTGTGCTATTTCTTTAATCTTTTTGTTTTCAATATTTCTGCAGAATAGATTAGCTTTTGTTTGAATATTGTATATCATTTTAATAGTTTCGTCAGTTGGCATATTAATCTTTTTTAAATATTTCCAGTTAGACTCATTATTATTTTTATATTCTAGGTATTCATTTAGTTGAACTGGAGCTTTTACTGCTTCGATTTCTTCAATTGTTGTTGATTTTAATTGATGAGTTTGAAATATTGTAGGTTTTCTTCTTGCAGTTTTTATTCCTGTTGTTTCTGGATAGAAAGATAAATAATTGTATTTTATTACAGAATTTTTTATGTCTTCTTTAGTACAATTATAAATTTTTGCAAGTTCTTCTAATTTTGATTCGTTCCAATTTGTTTGATTACATATTGTGTTTAGATATTCTAATTTTTCAAGTTCTTGTTGGTTTATTTTTTCTGTAAGTGGATCGTTTCCTTTTGCTTTTTCTTTTTCTAAATAGGTTGCGTAATAATTGTAATATAATTCTTTGAATGCTGTTAATTGTTTTTTATTGACTACTATATTTTCTATAACATATGAATTTGTTTCTTTTTCAGGTGTTAGGAAACACTCTCTGTAGAATATTAATCTGTCTATTTCAGATAATTTATCAAAGTTTGTTGGGAGTTCTTTTAATTCTTTTAAAAAGTTTTGTTCTTGTTTTTTTAATTTTTCTTCTTCTAGGGTGAATTTTTCTTTTTCTTCTTTTATTTTTGATTTGATTATTTCTTGTATTTCAGGATCTTTTAATAATTCATTTTTGTATTTATAAAAGAAACTACACATGCTGTTTCCGTTTTCAAAGTATCCATCATTATTTTTAGTAGGTATTTTATGATTTTTTATATATTTTTTGAATTCTTCTTTTTTTGTTTCAAAAAGTTCTATTTTTTTTACTGCTTCCATTTTTTTATCTCCTTTATTTTATATTGCCCTATAAGTATCAGAATATTTATAAGGATTTTTTTTGTCTATTTTATCTGTGAATAAAATTCCATCTAAATGGTCAAGTTCATGTTGAAATGCTACTGCGAGTTCTTCTCTTCCACGTATTTTTATTTTTTTTCCTTCAGTGTCGTATCCTTCGATTGTTATTCTGGCATGTCTTGGTACTATTCCTTCGACTTCACGATTTACACTTAAGCATCCTTCTCCTTCGTCTACGTAAATCATTTCTTCAGATGTTGAGACTACTTTTGGATTTATAATTACATAATTTTTGAATGTTTCTTTTTTTTCTTGTTCGTGTACTACTACAAAATATCTTTTTGGTATTCCAAGTTGGATTGCTGCCATACCCATGCCTGGTCTTAAATCATATTTTTCTGCGAGAGATTCTATTTGACTATTAGTTAGATATTCTATAATTAAATCTATTGTTTCTTTATCTTTTTTATCTAAAGGAAAAATTACTTCTTTGCTTATTTGTCTTAGTTTTTTATTTTTTTCATCTAAAATATCTTTATTTTTTAACATACTATCACCTCGAGCAAGTGTATTATAGCACATTTTTGTTAAAAAGAAAAGACTTAATTTTAGTATATAAAAATAGTATTCGATTGCTTTTCGATTACCTTTCGACCATAGAAAATTAAAACATTAAAAAATCGAACCAAAAAGTTCGATTAAAAATCAAATGGAGCTATAAAGGTTGAAGTCGGACAACCTTTATTTAACTAAATTATAGGTAGTAATAAACTACTAACTGATATAAGTATACCATGAAAATATATAAATTAATAGAAAAACATTTCGTTTTAGTAAATCTCGGCAAAAGTCAATATTTTGCCGAGATTTGCTTTAAAATTATATTGGGTGATGAAAAATGATTTATAGTTATAAAGATGTAATTTCTAAATATAAAAATAATTATCAATTAGATAAAGCTTTAAAAGATAAAAAAATATTTAGAATTGAATCAGGAATATATTCAAGTCAAGAATTTGTTAATTATTTACTAGTTATTAACAAAAAATATCCTAATGCCGTTTTTACTTCCGACAGTGCTTTTTATTATCACAACTTAACTGATGTTATTCCTCAAAATTATTTTCTTGCTACAAATAGAAAAGCAAGTAAAATAATGGATAATAAAGTAAAACAAATATATGTGCCAGAAGATAAGTTTGATATTGGAATTACTACAATAATGGTTGATGGAATTAAAATTAAGATATATGACAAAGAAAAATTATTGATAGAACTGGTAAAAAATAGCAAAAATATTCCTTTTGATTATTATAAGGAAATTATAAATAATTATAGAAGTATTAGTGATAAACTTGATATGAATAAATTATCTGATTATTTGAACTATTATAAAAATGATATTGATTTATTTCTAAAAATACAAAAGGAAGTGTTCTAATGAATTTACAAGAAATGATACAAAAGTACATAGAAAATGGTTATTCAGATGAATTTGCTTCTTCAAAAGTGTCCCAAGATTTGATACTAACAGCTATAGCAAATAGTAAATATATTAAAAATATTACTATTAAAGGCGAAGTTGTTATGCATAATCTATCAAATGATAAGCGTAGAGCAACTCGTGATTTGGACTTGGATTTTATAAAATATTCTCTAGATGATAATTCTATTATAAATTTTATTAATGAATTAAATAAGACTATTAATTATATTAATTTTGAAATAATAGATGAAATTATTCCATTACATCATCAGGATTATAAAGGCAAAAGAGTATTTTTAAAGATTAAAGATAACTACAAAAATGAAATTGATACAAAGTTAGATATTGGAGTTCATAATTTATTTGAACTTGAACAAGAACAATATATGTTTGATTTTAGTATAATTAATCTAGGAGCCAATTTATTAATTAATTCTCCAGAACAAGTTTTTACCGAAAAAATGAAATCTCTTTTAAAATTTAATATTTGATCAACTAGATATAAAGATATATTTGATTTTTATTATTTAATAGATAATAAACTACTTAATAAGGAAAAACTTGAAAAATGTTTTAAAATTTTGATTTATGATGATAAATCAATTAATATTAATAATATAAAAGATTTAATAAATCAATTTGAAAAAATTGCTGATTCAAGACTATACAAAATAAATCTTAATAATCCAAAATATAATTGGTTAGATAAAAATATAGATGAGGTAATTGATAAAATTAAAGATTATTTAGTAAATATGGAAACAGTAACGATTTAATGATAAAGTACACTAATAATTAACTTTTTTTGCTTAAACGAAAAAAAATCAATCTTTTCAGATAGATTTAATCATTAACATCGCTTTGGTGCGACGATTTTTGCTTCTGGAGCGGATGAGGAGAATCGAACTCCCGTAGTCAGCTTGGAAGGCTGAGGTTCTACCATTAAACTACATCCGCAAAAAAATTAAATGCCAATTAACAACTGACAAATCTAATTATAAGGTAAAAATAACCAATTTGTCAATAGTTTGTTTAAAAAAATCCAAAACAATGATATAATTACCTAAAGGTGATATTATGACATATTTAGATTATTCAGCAACAACTATGATAAATAAAGAAGTGTTAGAAATAGTAAAACAAAATTTATTTAAGGAGGCTTCTGAAAAAGAATTAACTTCTGTAAAAGAAAAAATTCAAAAACTACTAAATACCAATTTAGAAGTAAACATTACTAGTGGTTCAAGTGAATCAAATAACTGGGCTCTTAAAGGGATTTGTGAAAATTCTAAAAAGACAAAAATAATAACAACGGAAATGGAACATTCTTCAATAAATGAAACTTTAAATTATCTAAAAACAAAAGGATTTGAAATAATTTATGCTCCTTTAAAAGATGGAATTGTTATTATAGAAGAATTAGAAAAGCTCCTGACAAGTGATGTTGCACTCCTTACGATATCATCAGTAAATACTGAAACTGGAACTATACAACCTATAGAAAAAATAGGAGTTTTAGCAAAAAAACATAACATTCCATTTCACTGTGATATGACAGGAAGTATAGGAAAAATAAACATTCCTATAGATAACATAGACTTAGTAAGTTTTACAGCTCATAAATTCTATGGTCCTAAAGGAATTGGAGTGCTTCTAACAAATAAAAGTATAAATTTAAAAAAATTAATTTATGGCAAGAGAAAATATAATCTTGGTCTAATAAATGGGTTAACGAAAGCTCTTGAAATATCACTTCAAACACTAGAAGAAAACTATAAAAAAGTGGAAGACCTAAACAATTACCTAAAAGATAACTTAAAAAGCCTTCCTAATATTATTATTAACCAAAGTAAAAACTCTATACCACATATTTTAAACATTAGCATGTTATTCTATAAACCAGAAACATTTTTGCATTATCTAGAACTTGAAGACATCTATATATCAACAAAAAGTGCTTGTTCAACATCTGGATCTTATTCAAAATCAGTTTATGCTTTAACAAATAATAAAGAAAGAGCAGAAACTTCTGTCAGAATAAGTCTTTCTCCCTTAACAACAAAAAAAGATTTAGATAAAGTAATTGAATTAATTAAAAGAGGCGAACATGCAAGATAAAAAGTTTACAATGATAGATGAAGAGTTTACTTGTTATAACTGTAAAACAAAAGTAAAACCACTTGGATACACTGCTAGAGATCACTGCCCAAACTGTTTATATTCTCTTCATCTTGACATATTTCCTGGAGATAGAAAATCAACTTGTCATGGACATCTTATTCCAATTGGTATAGAAAAAACAAAAAAAGATAATTTCAAAATACTTTATAAATGTCAAAAATGTGGATATGAAACTAAAAATATCAAAGCAATAGATGATAATATGGAAGAAATAATAAGATTAAGTGTAGTAAAGTAGGTGAAGTACATGAAAAAAGTTATCAAACTATTAATAGGAATATTTGTCCTAGTACTAATTTTTGAACTAATAGCATACATATTCAAAACTCATCATGAAGTAACATATACCTTAAAAGATGATAACCAAACATTCAAAATAAATGAAATTTATAAGAATAAAAAATACTACTTCAAAATAACAAACAAAGATTTAATTTATTCCTTCGAAATACCAGATGAATTTCATAAGAGAAAAGAGATAATAAACAAAATCTATTCATATCAAAAAGATGATTTATACTGTATTTATCCTGCTATAGAAAAAGGAGAAAGTACAAATATTTTATGTAGTAAAAATAAAAAATCATACTCTTACACAAACTATGAAAAATATTTAGGATCATTTGTGGAAACATTAAAAAAACAAGGTTATGATAGCCCATCTTGGGAAAAACAAAGCAACAAAAGCAGGCAAATTGAAACATTAACAGCATATCAAAACAATATCAAAGAAAAAACATATATTTACATTTATAAATATAATGGGTTCTTTGCTATAACAAAAGACTCACTAGAACAAATAAAATTATTTGAAAATGACACATACATAAATCACTTAGGAACAACTATTGATAAATACTATTTGATACCAAATTATGATCAAAAATATGATTATGATGAATTATATGTTATTGATATGACAAAAAATAAAGTGAAACAAAGAAAATTAAAATATAAAATTTCCAAAGATTCTTACATAAATGGAGTAATAGAAGATGAAGTATATATCTTTGATAAAGATGAATTAAAACAGTACAAAATATCTAAAAAAGGTAAGAAAATAAAAGAAGTAGGAAATAAAGAAGATGGGGCACTTTTCTATAATTTAAAATTTGAAACAAAAAGTGTCTACGACTTTAGAGATGAAGAATTAAAATTTAAAACTATGAAAGATTATATATCACAAATAGAAAAAAATACTAGCATAAATTATCTTCAGAGCGCAGAAGATACTTATTACTATCAAACAAAAAATAATGATGTTTATTACTATAATATAAATAACAAAACAAAAGTTCTTCTATTTAATAAAGAAATATCAGATTTTACTTTAGTAAAAGATACATTATATTTTATAAGTGAAGATAATCTTTACTCATATGATTTTAAAGAAGGTTTAAGAAAACTAATAACTTATAGTGAACTTTCATTTAATTCAAAAAATAGATTGGCTATCTATATGGAGTAATTATATACTCCTTTTTTCATAGAAAAATAAGTAATATTAAAAATAATGACAAAATTTAAGTCAATTTGAAGAAAAATATCTTTTGCCATGGTATAATTATCAAAGAGATTAAAGATTTACAACAGGTATAAAATATCTTTATACTTAAAATAAAAATAAATAACCATAAATCTTTTTAATAAACGTATTGGAGGTATCAGACAATGATTAAAGGAAAACCATTTGTAAAATGGGCTGGGGGAAAAAGGCAAATAATAGATAAATTGAAACAATATGTTCCAGATGAATTTAACACTTATTATGAACCATTTATAGGTGGTGGCGCATTACTTTTTGAATTATCACCTAAAAGGGCAGTTATAAATGATTCTAATAAGGAACTTATGAATGTGTATGAATGTATTAAAGATAGTAAAAAATTTGATTTAATGTGTAGAGAATTAAATCGTCACGAGGCTGAACATTCAGAAGAATATTATTATGAAATTAGAAATCTTGATAGAGATAAGAAAAAATTTAGTAAACTTGCAGATTACAAAAGAGCAGCAAGAACTATTTATTTAAACAAAGCATGTTTTAACGGTTTATATAGAGTTAATAGTAAAAATGAATTTAATGTACCATTTGGTAAAAAAAATAAGGTTAATACCTATGAAGGACAAAATTTAGGTATTATATGTGGGTATTTAAACTATAATGACATTGAGTTATTATCAGTTGATTTTGAAGAAGCAGTAAAGTCTGCCAAAAAAGGAGATTTTATTTATTTTGATCCACCTTATGATTCAGATACATCAACATTTAATAGTTATACTGAAGATGGTTTTGGAAAAGAACAGCAAAAAAGACTTGCTAAAGTATTTAAAGAATTATCTGATAAAGGATGTTATGTTATGCTTTCTAATCACAACACAACTTTAATAAATGAATTATATAAAGATTTTAATATTCATGTAATTGAAGCAAAAAGAAATATTAATTCAGATGGAAAAAGACGAGGTAAAGTAGAAGAAGTAATTATAACAAATTTTGAAAATAATAAGGAATTTGAGTAATAAATGATATATAGTATATATAGGAGGGTAATGTATGAGTAAGAAGTATTATTATGAGGATAAAGATTTTAAACTTATACAAGGCGATTCATTTAAAATACTTAAGAGGTTAGAACCTAAGAGTATTGATATGATATTCGCAGACCCTCCTTATTTTTTGTCTAGTGATGGAATATCTTGTAGTGGTGGAAAAATGGTATCAGTAAATAAAGGTGATTGGGATAAATCTATTAGTATAGATGAAAAACATAAATTTAATAGAAAATGGATTAAACTATGTTATCATGCATTAAAAGATAATGGTACCATTTGGATAAGTGGAACAATGCATAATATTTATTCAATAGGTATGGCATTAGAACAAGAAGGATTCAAAATAATAAATAATATAACTTGGAAAAGAATATTTATTTAAGTTTGATGAAATGGTATATTCAATGAAAGATTACATTAAATTTATGAATGAAAGTGGATTATTTGATTTATTACAAAATCATATTATAAATAATTTATATGACTATGTTTTGGGCATTGAAGTAGGATTGGATTCTCATGCAAGAAAAAGTCGTGGTGGAGATTTAATGGAAAACTTAGTTGAATCCTACATAATTAAGGCAGGGTTTGTTAAAGGCAAAACTTATTTTAAAGAAATGTATTTAAAAGATATTGAAGAAAAATGGAATTTAGATTTAAGTGCTATGTCTGGAATAATGTATCCACTAAAAGATTTGATTTTGTTATCAAAACTAAAAATCAAGTCTATGTTATTGAAACAAATTTTTATGCTACACAAGGTTCTAAACTAAATGAAACTGCAAGAAGTTATAAAATGTTAGCCTAAGAATCTAAAAAAGTTGATGGAGTAACATTTATCTGGTTTACTGATGGTACTGGTTGGAATAGTGCTAGAAAGAATTTGGAAGAAACATTTAACGAGCTAGAAACAATGTATAACATTGATGACTTGGAAAATGGCGTATTAGAAAATTTATAAAAAAACTAGTAACTTATAGTGAACTTTTATTTAATTCGAAAAAATATTAGTCACCTATATGGAGTAATTATATACTCTTTTTTTCATATAATTAAAAAAAGGAGGTACAAAATAACATGGACATATATATTGTGGAAAAAGGAGATACTGTTGAAAGTATAGGTAGAAAATATAATATTCCTGTAATTGAAATAGTAAAAGCTAATAATTTAAAAGCTCCTTATACATTAAGAGAGGGGGAAAGTTTAACGATTCCTACAGGGTTATATAACATATTTAATTATTATGTAGTAAAAAAAGGGGATAATCTTTATGAAATAGCAAAAAATAATAATATTTCATTAGATATACTTTTAGGAGTAAATGGCTTAGATAAAGATGAATACATATACGAAGGACAAACAATTTTAATACCAAAACAAGATGTAAAATTATATATTACTAAAACAGGAGATACTATAGAAACTGTATCAGAGTTTTTTAAAGCTCCTTCAGCAGATGTAATATATAGTAACAACAGCATTTACTTATTACCAGGACAATTAATTATTTACAGAAAATCTTGATTTTTTTATCCATTTGTGATATAATTTAAACCACTAGAAAAATGGTACATTATTCTAGTTGACAAAAGTTACGAAGGTGGGGCTAAAAATCCACTAAAAAGCTAATTTGCGAAACTTTTAGTATTTGCTTCATACGCCCAGTTTGGGGTGATTACTAAAAGGTTAGAATTTATGGGCGCTCATAATGGCATATGATTCCGACCCATTCTTTCACTAAGACCTTAATTTAAGGAGCAAAATCTATAATTAAATAATAATTATAAAAGCGTGACTTGAGTGGTTACAGGGGATTATAGATCAAATTATATTTTACTGGCCAATAAAATATAATTATTGCTATATGAAACTGTAATTGCAAAAGAGTATTAGTAACCAAACTTGTCAGAGGGGAAAACCCCTAGAGTGATAATTTATAGGATTGCAGTGCGTACTAAGTGGTAATCAAGTCGTAGCTATGGTAACATACTACTGTTTCTTTTAAAAGGGAACTGCTCTGCTGGTAACGGCAAAGTAAGAAATAGGGAAATCCAACTTGACCTAAGACGTAAAGTTAACTATAGATTAGCCATTTTATAGGAAGACCATATTGGTCTTTTTTCTTAGAAAAAACTATGATAAAATCGTATTAAGGAGGAACTTTAAAACAAATGAAAATAAAACAGTTCAAAGAAAAATATACCAAAGAGCCAAAAAAACAAGATAAAAAGAAAAATAAAGAAGCAGATACAAAATGGTTACTTACAATAACAATTATATCTTTTATAATATCATTTTGCTTATCTTTAATAAGTGAATTAATCATTCCAAACACTTTTATAGCAGTATCAATATTTTTGGTATTAATGTTCATATTTATTGGAGTAATATTCGATGCAATAGGACTATCTGTTGCAACAGCAGATGATAAAATATTTCACTCGATGGCTACTAAAAAAGTAAATGGCGCAAAACAAGCTATAAAACTAATAAATCAAAAAGATAAAGTTTCATCATTTTTAAACGATGTAATCGGGGATATCTGTGGCGTTGTAAGTGGTAGTTGTGGTCTTGCAATAAGCATAAAATTAGCAACACTTATTGGAATAAACACAGTAATTGTAACAATAATTACAACAAGTATTATTTCAGCGCTTACAATTGGAGGAAAAGCTTTTGGAAAAACAATTGCAATCAACAACGCGAATGAAATATTATTTGAGTTTTCAAAATTTTTAAGTGTTTTTCAAAGAAATAAATAATTTAAGGGCAAGTAAAAAAACTAGACATGATAAATTATCTAAAGTATAATGTTATTATAAAGGAGGAAAAGATATGGATTATACTTATTACGATGTAACTGCGACTACTACAGACAATCCATTTGCAGTTCTTGGTGCAGGTTTTTGGGTATCATCACTTGCAGTAACAGTTTTCTTAATTATAACAATTTGGATGATTTATAAGAAAGCTGGTCAACCTGGATGGGCAGCTATTGTGCCAATCTACAATATAGTAGTGATGCTAAGAGTGATCAAGTTAGAATGGTGGCATATTCTTATTATGTTATTTGTTCCGTTTGCGGCTCTAGTATATTCAATTTTAATACCAATTAAACTTGCTAAAGCATTTGGAAAAGATACAGGTTTTGCAGTGTTAGCAGTATTCTTGCCGATAATTGCTTATCCAATATTAGCATTTGGAGAAGCAACCTATCAAGGATAACTAAACTTTAGGAAAAGACCTAGCTTTTTTCCTTTTTTTTTGTTATAATCATAAAGAAAAAAAGAGGTGATTGGATGAGTTTACCAACAGTATGTATAGTAGGGAGACCAAATGTTGGAAAATCAACACTTTTCAACAAGTTAGTAGGAAAAAAAATATCAATTATTGAAGATACTCCTGGTGTAACTAGAGATAGAATATATGGAGAAGTAACTTATCAAGGAAAAAAGTTCAATTTAATTGATACCGGAGGGTTAGATATATCAAAAGAACTATTTAATGATGAAATAAAGACTCAAGTAGAAATAGGAGTCCTTGAAGCTGATAAAATTATCTTTGTTGTAGATGCAAAAGAAGGATTAACATCAAATGATCTTGAAGTAAAAGAACTTCTTCAAAAATCAGGAAAAGATGTTATAGTAGCAATCAATAAAGTAGATAATAAACAAGCAGAAAACAATATTTACGACTTCTATGAATTAGGATTTGATACTTATATAGAAGTAAGTGGAGAACATAATCGTGGAATAGCAGATCTACTTGATGAACTAACTAAAGACTTTACTAAAGAAGGAAAAGAAAAAGAAGATATAACTAAAATATGTGTAATAGGGCGTCCAAATGTTGGTAAAAGTAGTTTAGTAAATGCCCTTTTAAATGAAGAGAGAGTAATAGTAAGTGATGTTGCAGGAACAACTAGAGATTCTGTAGATATTCCATTTAAATATGACAAAGAAGATTATATTTTAATAGATACTGCAGGTATGAGAAAAAAAGGCAAAATCTTTGAAAAAATAGAAAAATATAGTTTTCTTCGTAGTATGCGTGCTATCGATAGAGCAGACATTTGCCTTTTAGTGATAAATAGAGAAGAAGGAATAATAGAACATGATAAACATATCGCAGGATATGCTCTTGAAAAAGGAAAAGGAATAATAATTGTAGTGAATAAATGGGATATAGTACTTGAAAAAGATAAAGATATCAAAGAGTTTACTAAAAATATAAAAGAAGAATTCAAATTTATCTCTTATGCCCCAGTAGTATTTCTTTCAGCACTTACTAAAAAAAGACTTCATACTTTAATGCCAGAAGTGAAAAAAGTAAGAGAAAATCAGAATAAAGAAATAAAAACAAGTGTTTTAAACAATGTAATAGCAGAAGCATATAGTCTAAATCCTGCACCAAGTTATAAAGGTAAAAGGTTAAAAATATATTTTGTAAGCCAAACTGGAGTAAAACCACCTAAATTTACCTTTAATGTTAACAATAAAGGACTTGTTCATTTCTCCTATGAAAGATACCTAGAAAACAAAATAAGAGAAAGCTTTGACTTTGAAGGAACTCCAATAGAAATAAATTTCAAAAACAAAAATGATCTATTGTAAAAAATAAAATATTTAATAACAAAAAATAGGCCTTCTACATACCTTATAGTAGGAGGTTTTAATTTTGAGATTAAGTGATAACTTTTTTAAAAAAGTAGAGAAAAAGACAAGCGTTGATAAAGATACAATTCTTTCTTTGGCAGAAAAATTACAAGATGATAATATGAAAAATGAAGATGCTTTAAGAGATGTAATAAAGCAAATTAGTATTTTGACAGGTAAAGAAGTTCCTAAAGAAAAAGAAGATAAAATAATAAATACAATTATGCAAGATAAAGTACCTGATAATTTAGATGATTATATAAAATAGTTTTAAAATAACTTTCTTTTTTAATAATTTAATGATAAACTATATATGGTGAAGCTAGTATGAAAGTGAAGAATAAAAATGAAATTAATTTATATAGAATATCATTTATACTTTTGATTATTGCAGCAGTAATCAATTTTTCAACAGGGGATATAGCGATGGGCTCTAGTAACATAGCGCTATCTACTTTAATGTTAGGACTATCAGTACAAAGAAAAGGAAAATAATGAAGTTTTTCTTTTTTTGTGTAATAGAAAAGTATTATAATTTTTTTTGCAAAAAAGAACAAATGTTCGCGAACTATATTGATTAAAACTATTGTTCATGTTATAATGACTACAGGATGTGATAAAAATGTATGCGTACATAATAGGAAAAGTAAAAGATCAAACTTCAAATCAAATAATTTTAGAAACTAACAATATTGGTTATGAAATAAATGTGTCCAATCCTTATTCATTTGAAATTGAAAAAGAAGCAAAAGTATACTTATACGAACACATAAGAGAAGATGAACACACTTTATATGGTTTTAAAAATATTGAGGAAAAAGAACTATTCCTAAAACTAATAAGTGTAAAAGGACTTGGTCCAAAAATGGCTCTTCCAATGTTTGCAACAGGCGGAGTAAATGGAATAATAGATGCAATTGAAAGAGAAAATATTTTATATTTAAAAAAATTCCCTAAAATAGGAGAAAAAGTAGCTAGACAAATAATCTTAGATTTAAAAGGAAAACTTGCAAAAGTAGATATTCAAGATGAAAACACCAAAGAAGAATTAATCGAAGTTTTAAAAGGTTTAGGATACAAAGAAAAAGATTTCAAAGGAATAATTCCTAAAATAGATGAAACAAAAAAAGTAGAAGAACAAGTAAAAGATGCTTTAAAACTACTTTTGAAATAAAGGAGTAAAAATGAAATATTTTAATATGGGAATTTATCTTATTATTATAGTATTTATGATAATTGGAGCGATAGTATACTTTAAAGCAGAATATAAATTTAATAAAATGTCAAAACAAAAAAATCCAGAACAATATAAATCGTTACATGGAAGTATAGATTACGAAAAAAAATCTAGAATGGTTATAGTGTTTTTTCTTTTAATGATAATAGTTGCAACATTCATAGGAATTAGAACAATAAACGTTGGAACTATTTCATCTACTGATGGAAAATATGAAAAATTAGCTATTATATTCGTAACTTCCTTTATAATAGGTATGATATTTATAATTATATTTTACGCTTTTAAACCATTGCATGAATATAAAATTTATAAAAAAATATGTTACAGCAAATATCAAGATTCATTTACTATTGAAAGAAAAACTATGACTAGAAGAATTGATGAAAAAGATAAGTTTCATCGCAAGAAATTTAGATTTGATATTTCTTTTCCAAATTATAGATGCCATTTAACAAATTATGAAATTCAAACAAAAGAAATCGATTTGTGGAGTGATCCTCCCCAAACAAGATGGGTTGGAGTATTTAATATATTAGAATATCGTTTCGTAGGATTCAAACAATTTATAGATTTGAATAATCCTTATGTGCAAAGTATTATAAATAATTTTTGTACTACTAGAGTGTTAAACGTTTTTTATGATAATAATGATTTAATTATAAAGCAAACAATTTCTTTCAATGAAGATGAGGAAACTATAACAAAACATATCATTGATGTGGAATATTTCTATAACGAATTAACTCAAATAATTAATAAATAAAATAGGAGTGATATTATGGCGAAAATGCATTTTAAATATGCCAGCATGAATTCAGGAAAAAGTACAGATTTAATAAGAACAGCCTACAATTATGAAGAAAATGGTTACAAAGTATTAATAATAAAATCAATAATAGATACTAAAACAAAAGATACTGTATCATCCAGGCTTGGAGTAGAAAAGAAAATAGATGTTTTACTATTATATTCTGACAATTTAATTGAAGTTCTAAAAGGAAAATTAAAAGGTATTTCTTGTATTTTGGTAGATGAAGCGCAGTTTCTTTCAATAAAGCAAGTAGAAGACTTATTTTTGATTTCTAAAGCATGTAATATCCCAGTAATCTGTTATGGACTTAGAACAAATTTTAAAATGGAAAGCTTCGCAGGTAGTAAAAGATTACTTGAAATAGCAGATGTCCTTGAAGAGTTAACAACCCTTTGTGGATGCGGAGAAATTGCAAGATACGTAGGAAGAAAAGTTGGAGAAAATTTTGTTCTAGAAGGTGAAGAAATAGTAATAGATGGAACAGCAAATATTTGTTATGTACCTTTATGTGGAAAATGTTACCTAACCAAAGTTAAAAAACAAAATTTAAACGAAATAGAAAATAAACTATTAGAAAGGTGATTGCATGGAAAAAGAAGAAAAATTAGAAATAGCAATAAGACCAGCCCTAATTGAAGAATATATTGGTCAAAAAGAAGTAAAAAACAACATGAAAGTTTTCATAGAGGCTGCTAAAATAAGAGGAGAAAGCCTAGATCATGTTCTTTTATATGGCCCGCCAGGACTTGGTAAAACAACAATGGCCTACATTATAGCAAATGAACTTGAAGTAAATATAAAAACTGCAAGTGGTCCATCAATAGAAAAACCAGGTGATTTAGCAGCAGTCCTTTCATCGCTAGAGCCTGGAGATGTTCTATTTATTGATGAAATTCATCGTATGCCAAGATTTATCGAAGAAATCCTTTATCCTGCCATGGAAGATTTTACTCTAGATATAATAATTGGAAGTGAAGGTTCAACTAGAAATATAAAAATAGATTTGCCTCCATTTACTTTAGTCGGAGCAACCACAAAAGCTGGAGATTTAACTTCACCACTAAGAGATAGATTTGGAATAGTAAATAAACTTCAGTATTATACCGAAGAAGAATTAACAAAAATTATAAAAAGAACAAGTAAAGTTTTAGAAGCAGAAATCGAAGAAGAAGCAGCCAAAGAACTAGCAAGTAGAAGCAGAGGTACCCCTAGAATAGCTAACAAACTCTTTAGAAGAGTAAGAGACTTTGCCCTAGTTGAAGGAAAAGGAACTATTGACCTTGAAGTAACAAAAAAAGCTTTAGATAGATTAAAAATAGATAGAATAGGACTAGATGAAACTGATAAAGAATTACTACTAGCAATTATTGAAAAATTCTCAGGTGGCCCTGTAGGAATAGATTCACTAGCAACAGCAGTCGGAGAAGAAACATCAACAATTGAAGATATGTATGAACCTTACCTAATTCAAATAGGAATGCTTAAAAGAACTTCAAGAGGAAGAATAGCAACTACAAAAGCTTACGAATACTTTGAAAAAAGTCATCAAGATAATTTGCTTTAAAAAGGAAATAATATGAATATAAAAATAAATAATAAAATCTACAACGTAGAAATAATATATAAAAACAATAAAAACATGTATCTTAGAATAAAAGATGACTTAAAAATAGTAGTAACCGCACCATTAAAAATAAGCGAAAAGAAAATACAAAAATTTGTTGAAAGTAACATAGATTATATCTCAAAAGTAATTATCCAAAAAGAAGAAGTCTTAGCAAAAAAAAAGGACAAATTTCAGTACCTAGGAAAACTTTATGATATTTGCTACATAAATGAAAGAAAAATTTTTCTTGGAGATGAAAAAGCCTTAATAGGAAAAAACGTAAATATTGATAATTGGTACAAAAAAAACGCTATAGAAGTATTTGAAAACTATTACAATTCTTGTTTTCAAAATTTTAAGGAAGCAAAATATAAACCACTTCTAAAAATAAGAAAAATGAAAGGTAAATGGGGAGTATGTAATATAACAAATAAAACCATAACCTTAAATTTAGAACTAATAAAACTAAATCCAAAATATCTAATCTACGTTATTTATCATGAATTATGTCACTTAAAGCATCCAAATCATTCCAAAGATTTTTGGACTTTAGTAGAAAAATATGTTCCAAATTATAAACAAATAAAAAAAGAGATGAAAAATGTATAAGGATTTATAATTTTATTCTCTTGTTTAAAAAAGAAATTCAAGATGCATATGATTGAATTTCTTATGCTTTTATTATATAATTATAGCGAGGTGTTATTATGGCTAAGAAAAAACGAAATAAAAAGTTCAATTATATTTATCCTATATTACTTTTAGTGGTTATTGCTCTTGCAATTACTGGCTATTTTTTATATGAACACTACAAAGAACCTAAACTTGAAAGTTTATCTGTTTTTGGACAGGAAATACCTATTGTCAAAGGTAAACATGCTTATGAGTTGAATTTAGAAGGCGGAGAAATTAAGGGATGTTTCGTACCTGTTGAATTTGATAGTAATATTGAAGGTAATATATATCAAACTTCCGGGGGAGAAAATGGAGATAATTATTTAGAAGCATACTTTAGTTTTGATGATAGTGTTTCTGGTGAGATTGAACAAGGAAATGTTTGGGATTATTCTGTTAAAGTTAGTTTTGAAAAACCATTAAAATTGAATAAAATATGTGAAAGTGAAAATGGTTATACAATGGATGAAAATGGAAATGTATATAGTAATTCTGAAAAATAGTAATTTAAATAAAAGCTTATAATATAGTTGCGATTGCATTTTAATTACATATTAATAGATCGAAATATTAAAAAATATCATAAAACTTAAAATTTCATTGTTGGACATGATTATAGTTATCTAAATGAATATTTACTAAAAAATAGTAAAAGTAGCAGAATATAAAAAGGAGAATATATGTTAATAACAAGTACAGACAATAAAAAAATAAAAGAAATCGTTAAACTAAAACAAAAAAAATACCGCAATATCGAAAATAAATTCATCATAGAAACAGAAAATCTAATAGAAGAAGCTTATCTTGAAAATCGTTTAGAAGAAGTTTATATATTAGAAAATGAAAATATTTCTTTAAAACTTGATTGTCCTATTTACGAGGTAACTTCTAAAGTAATGGATAAAATAAAAAGTGTTAACACATCAAAAATCTTAGGTATAGCAACAAAAAAAGAAAACCTAGAATACATTGGAAAAAGATACTTAATGCTTGATAAAGTAAGTGATCCAGGAAACCTTGGAACAATTATAAGAAGTGCTTCAGCATTTGATATAGATACTATAATTTTATCCGAAGACTGTTGTGACGTCTATAACGAAAAAACAATAAGGGCAACTGAAGGAGCTATATTTAAAGTAAACATCATAACAGAAGATTTAGAAGAAGCAATAAATAACTTAAAAAAACTAAATATAAATATATATAAAACAGATGTAAATACTGGAGAAGATATAACAGAAATTCCAAAAGATAATTTCTGTGTAATCATGGGAAATGAATCAAATGGAGTAAGTGAAAAAATAAAAAAACAAGTTGAGAAAAGTGTTCATATAAAAACAAATAACGTAGAAAGTCTTAATGTAGCAGTAGCTACAAGCATAATTTTATATGAATTAAATAAAAAATAAAAAAATTTTCAAAAACCTAGGTCATATATATTTTTGAGGTAATTATATATATGAAAAGGTTTTTTATGTTGTAATAAATATTTTAGTAGTTTATTTTGTGATTTTAAATCACCCCATCTTTTATTTTTTTCGTATAAGTAGTATAAAAATGTAAAATGACACTCCAATCTTAAAAATCGACATAAAATTCCTTTTTCATTTGTTATAGTTTTAATACTTATAAATAAGTAATAAAAATAAATTTAAAAGGAGCAAATAAAATGTTAGACATAGACATGGAATTTAAACAGGGAATTTTAATGGTTCGTTTAAAAGGAATTTTAAATGGAGATACAGTAAACTTACTTAAAAGTGACTTAGAAATGGTAATAAAGGATAATGGAATTAAATATGTTCTTTTAAATTTAAAAAAACTAGATTATATAGATAATTATGGTCTAGAAGCAATTCAAAATAGTTATAAACAAATTGTCAATAACAAAGGTAAACTAATTATTTGTGGAATAAATAAACTATTCGATAAAAATAACATTCTAACAGAAAATTTATATCAAGTAAATGAAGAAGTAACTGCTTATGAAATAATAAATATATGAATGATAAAACACAAATTCTGTTAGATAATGAAAAAATAGTTTATTCCATAATTAACAAATATACTTATTATTTTGACAAAGATGATTTATATCAAGTAGGTATGATGGGACTTTTAGATGCTTATGAAAACTATAAAAGTGATAAAAACACTAAGTTTTCTTCCTTCGCTTATTTCTACGTCCTCGGTAAAGTAAAAGAATATATAAGAAAATCAAATGTTTTAAAAGTTAGTAGAGAATTAGTAAAACTAAATACAAAAGTAGAAAAAACAAGGGATTCTTTAACTCAAAAACTAGGATACATTCCTAGTGATATTGACATAGCATTATTCCTAGAAATAGATGTAAAACTTTTGGAAGAAGCAAAAGAAGCAAATTTTCTAGTAGCAAGTCTAGATAGTGAAAATGAAGAAGAGTTAAAAATTTATGACAAACTAGGGTATACAGAAAATGCTTACAATGAAGAAATACTTGATTTAAAAAGAGAACTTGATAATCTAAATGAATATGACAGAAATTTAATTCTAAAACGTTATGAAGAAGGATTAACTCAAAGTGAATTATCAAAAGAGTTAGGAATAAATCAAGTAAAAGTTTCAAGACAAGAAAAACAAATTTTAACAAGACTGAGAACAAGACTAATGTAGCCTTGTTTTTTATAGCTTAATTTAGTATAAAAAAAGATAAAATTTCCATAATAAAACAGGAGGAATAAAAATGGAAACAAAAAAATATCAAAAAATAGTAGATAAACATATTCCAGTAGAAAATAAAACAAATAATTTATTAGCTTCTTTTATAACTGGAGGATTAATAGGATTATTAGGAAACTTTCTTATGGATATCTATGCCTATTTTTTTCATATTCAAACAACTGAAGCAGGAGTTTTTATGTTAGTGACTTTAATCTTTATAGCATGCCTTCTAACAGGTTTTGGAGTCTTTGATACTCTAGTAAAGAAAGGAAAAATGGGACTTATCATTCCGATCACAGGATTTGCTCATTCAATGCAAAGTGCTATTTTAGATTATAAAAAAGAAGGACCAGTATATGGATTTGGAGCAAATGTATTTAAACTTGCAGGATCAGTAATACTATATGGAGTAGTATCAGCATATGTCTTTGGTATGATTAGATACTTATTTTTCGGAGGTTAATATGACAGGAAAACTAAACAATGTATATGTAAAAAACACAGCTTTAACCGCAGGTAAATTAGAAAAAGAAGGAATGTTAGGTAAGTACTTTGATAAAAGTTATGACGACTACAATGTAGATGAATCATTAGAACTTTCTGAAGTAAAGCTTGCTAAAGATGCTCTAAAAATTTTGCTAAAAAAAACAAAGCTAAAGAAAGATAATATTGAATTATTTGTCGGAGGAGATCTGCTAAATCAAATCTGTGCAACAAGTTATGCAGTAAAAGATTATAATAAACCATTTCTTGGAGTTTTTTCAGCTTGTGCTACCAGTATGGAAAGTATAATAATAGCATCTTCTTTTATAGAAAATCAAAATATCAATAATGCCATTTGCTTAACAAGTTCACACAATTTAGCAGAAGAAAAACAATTCCGTAATCCTACAGAATATGGATATACTAAACCTAAAACTGCTACATTTACTTCAACTGGGGGAGCTGCCATTCTTTTGACTAATGAAAAAACAGATATAAAAGTAACAAATTATACAATTGGAAGAATAGTAGATATGAATCAAACAGATGTTAATAACATGGGTGCAGTAATGGCTCCCGCTGCGGCAGATACAATATATAATCATCTTACAAATTTAAGTTTAACTCCAGATTATTACGATCTGATTTTAACTGGAGACTTAGGAATATACGGAAAAGAAATATTAAAAGAATATATAAGACTTAACTATGGTTTAACACTAGAAAATTATAATGATTGTGGTTCAATGTTATACGACATGAAAAATCAAAAAGAAATAACTGCCGGAGGATCAGGTCCAGTATGTAGCTGTTTAGTAAATTATGGTTATATTTATGATATGTTAAAAAAGAAAAAACTAAAAAAAGTTTTATTTGTAACAACTGGAGCATTATTCTCACCAACATTTAATTATCAAAAACAAAATATTTTAGGTATAGCACACGCAGTTAGTATGGAGGTAATATAATGACATATATTTTATCATTTTTATTCTGTGGTTTTCTATGTTTAATAGCCCAAGTCATAATAGATAATACCAAACTTTGTGCAGGACATATAACAAGTATTTTCGTAGTAGCAGGAGCGTTTCTTGATATATTTGATATTTATGACAAAATAATAACTATAGTAGGAGGAGGAGCCTTAGTACCTATTACAAGCTTTGGACACTCACTTATTCATGGAGCATTAGAAAGAGCATTAGAATCAGGATTCTTCGGTCTAGCAATGGGGATGTTTGATCTTACAGCAACAGGGATTACCGCAGCAATAGTTTTCAGCTTTTTTATAGCACTAATTTTTAGACCTAAAAACTAGGGTCTTTTTTTTAAAAGTGCTTTATGATATAATCAAGATACGGAGGTTTGTAATATGAAAGGTAAAGAAAGAAAAAATATATAATAATAGGTTTAATTATAATACTTCTTTTGTTAGGGGTATATTTTACATATAAAATATTTGCTATTGATTATTATGCTATTTCTCTTGATGTTGAAAATTCTTCTTTTGATATAAAAAAAGAAATTAAAATTAATAGTGCAATTTACGAAGGAGATTATATTGATGGTCCTAATATAAAAATTCCAAATTATTTTTCTGATTTTAATAAAACAGAAAGTGAAACTGGTATAGTTTTTACCAAAACAGATGATGAAAAAACTATTAAATTTGGGATTTCAAAAGAACAAATAGCAAGTCCTGTTAAACAATTTGAAGACTTTGTTGTGATGGATAAATATATAGGTAAAAAAGTTTTACAAAAGAATAATATTAATAATGATATAGAATTATTAAAATATATTGATAATTATAAGTTTTCAAATAGAACCATATTTACTAGTATTGATAAAATGTTAAATGATGAAGCAATATATGATTTTGTTGTTTACTATTATTTTGATGATATTACTATTTTTGACGGTTATGTTTCAGGATATTATAGTAATATTTTTAATAATGAGTGTAAGATGTTATATATTTTTAATGGAGACAATAGTAATGTAATTACACTTTGCGGCGACTCCTATTTTACTGATGATTATATAGTTGATTTATTAAGTAAAATAAAAATAACTAACGGATAAGTTCTTGTTTTATAGACCTAAACTTAGGTCTTTTTCTCTTTGAAAAACTAACAAAATCTGCTATAATGATATTGTTGTTAAGGTGATCATATGGAATATAAATTTAAAATTAATGAATTTGAAGGTCCGCTTGACCTATTATTGCATTTAATAAAAGAGTCAGAAATGGATATCATGGATATAGAAATAGTTAAACTAACTGATCAATACTTAAACTATATAAATGACATGGAAAAACTTAATTTAAGCATTGCTTCAGAATACCTAGTTCTAGCATCAGATCTTATGTATCTAAAATCAAAAACTCTTTTACCAAAACAAGAAGAACAAGAAGAAGAGGAAGAATACATAGAAACAAAAGAAAATCTAATAAATAAACTATTAGAATACAAAAGATATAAGGAAGTAACAAATGATTTTAAATTTCTTGAAGAGGAAAGAAGTAATATTTATACAAAAACTCCTTCAAATATGAAACCATATCAAAGCACATCAATTACCTTAAATAATGATATAACTTTAGATGATTTAGTAAAAGCTTTTCAAAAATATTTAGAAAGAAAAAAATATGAAGAACCTTTAACTACTAAAGTAACTACTAAAGAAATATCAATCGAAGAAAGAAGAAAGTCTATTAAAAATATTTTAACATTAAGAAAAAAAGTTGAATTTTTTGAATTATTTGAGCAATTTTCAAAGCCATATTTAGTAGCAACTTTTCTATCAATACTTGAAATGGCTAAAGAAAAAGAAATAATTATAACTCAAGAAAATAATTTTGATAAAATATATTGTGAGGTGTCGTAATGAAACCAGTTTTAGAAGGAATACTTTTCCTAGTGGGAGAAGAAGGAATAAATATAAAAAGTTTAGCAAGTGTTTTAGAAATAACTGAAGAAGAAACAACAAACTTAATAGAAGAATTAAAAAATGATTATGATAACGATAACAGAGGTATAACAATAAAAAAATTTGGAGAACTTTTTAAGTTAACAACCAAAGAAGAACATAAAAAATACTATACAAAATTAACTGAAGTAACAAAAGTTAAAAATCTATCACAATCAGCACTTGAAACTTTAGCAATAATCGCGTATAATGAACCTATAACCCGTCTTGAAGTAGATGAACTTCGAGGAGTTAGTTCTGCAGGAATAATAAGAAACTTGGTAGCAAAAGATTTCATAAAAGAAGTAGGTAAGAGTGAAAAGTTAGGGAAACCTATCCTTTATGGAATAACAAACGAGTTTTTAGATTATTTTGGACTTGATTCAAAAGAAAGTCTTCCCAAAATAGAAGACATCAAAACAGACGATAAAGAAATAGATTTATATGATTCAAAATATAAAGAAGAAGTAGAACAATTGTAGTTCTTATTTGCCTGTGTGGTGAAATTGGTAGACGCGCTGGACTCAAAATCCAGTGGACGCAAGTTCGTGTCGGTTCGAGTCCGACCACAGGCACCATAGGTGAATTTGTTCGAACAATTCGAACTTTGATATATATGACAATCTAAAAAGATTGTTTTTTTCTTTTTCAGTTGATATTTTGATATTTATGACAAAATACCTAGGGAATTAAATATTTTGTCATAATAAATTGTTAAATATTAAAAGGTTGTAAGTGTCCAAATATATTTAATTAATAGTACAAAAATGATAAATAATATAATCAAATTTTAAATAAATGCATAAAATATTAATAATTACAATAAAAACACTTGACGTACGCAAAAAGGTACGTTATAATTTGATTGCGAGGTGATGATATGAGCACTATTAACATAACAAATGCAAGACAAAATTTATTTCAACTAGTTGCAGATGTAAATGTTGGTTTTAATCCCATTACAATAGTTAATAACAAAGGTAAGAATGCTGTTTTAATTTCTGAAGAGGAATGGAAAAATATTGAGGAAACTTTATATTTATCTAGTATTCCTGGACTAGTAGATGATATAAACAACATTAGAAAAAATGAAAGTTGGGAAAATGCCAAGGAGTTTAATCCAGATGAAGAATGGTAAAGAATATATAATTAAATTCTCAAAACAAGCTGAAAAAGATAAAATAAAATTAAAGAGTTCAGGATTAGATAAAAGTTGCAAAAATATTCTTATTTTAATGAAAAATGATCCGTTTTGTTATCCGCCATCATACGAAAAATTAAGTGGTGATTTAAATGGATTATATTCAAGAAGAATTAATAGACAACATCGTATAGTATATGAAATCAATGAAGAAAAAAGGGAAATACACATCTTAAGAATGTGGACACATTATGATAAATTATAGTTGTATATGTCTATTTCGTTTGCACCAAATTGATACCAAACTCGAATTTTTCGAGAAAATATAAAATATCAAACGACCTTGCCCAAAAGATCGTTTTTATGTTATTCTGTATACAGATGAAGAAGTCTTCATAAAATATTAAAGGAACACTTAATATTCGTATGTTGGGTGTTGCCAATTAAATTGGTTCCATCTAAATCATTGCTTAGTTAGGTGGATTTCTTTTATATTAATACTATAAATAGTAAGAATAGTAAAAGTAAGATAATGATGATTAAAGAAAAGAGTAAAAAATCATAAAATATAAAAAACTTAAAAAAGGAGAATAAAAATGATTTACCCAAAATTTATAAAAAATCAAGGAACAATCGGAGTAACTGCACCATCAAGTGGGATAACAGATAAACTAGACTTAAGAAGATTAGATAGTGCAATAAAAAACTTAAATGCAAAAGGATTTAGAGTAATCGAAACTCAAAATGTAAGAACAGATATTCTTGGAAGAAGCACATCAAAAGAAGAAAGAGCAAAGCAGTTAGAAAATTTATTTTTAAACAAAGATGTTGATGTAATAATAAGTGCCTCTGGTGGAGACTTCTTAATGGAAATGATTCCGTATTTAAATTATGAAATCATTAGAGATAATCCAAAATGGTTTCAAGGTTATTCAGATCCTACTTGGCTTACTTATACAATTACTACTAATTTTGATATAGCAACAATTTATTCAAATAACATTAAAGCATTTGGCATGGAAACATGGCATAAGTCTTTAGAAGACAACATTGAAATATTAAAAGGAAATCTAAAAACTCAAAAAAGTTTTGAAAAATATGAAAAAACAAAATCAAAAAACGAAACAGGTTTAGAAGGTTATAATTTAACAGAAAAAGTAAAATGGAACATAATAACGGGAGAGAAAGAAATAAATTTAAAAGGAAGAATAATCGGAGGATGTCTAGATGTTATAAATGAAATATTTGGAACAGATTACGATAAAACAAAGGAATTTATAGAAAAATATAAAAATGATGGAATTATTTGGTATTTTGAAACGTTTTCTTTATCAAGTGAAGATATAACAAGAGTATTATGGAAACTTAAAGATAAAGGTTATTTTAAATACACAAAAGGCATTGTTTTTGGAAGAGAATTATTCTACCAAAGTTTTTATAATTTATCTTTTAAAGAAACAATACTTTCATCTCTAAAAGACTTAAAAGTACCTATTATAACATCTGCAGACTTTGGACATGTATCCCCAAGAATAACTATAATAAATGGCGCAATTGCTAATATAAAGGTGAAAAGAGGACAAGGAGAAATCTTATTTATGTTGAAATAAAAAAGATAAAAGTAGTATAATAAATAAAAGGGAGATGATGAAATAATGAAAGAATTAAAAATAAAAAAATGTAATAAATGTGGAGCGCTTTTTGAAGAAATAGAAGACTGCTCTTGTCAAAATTGTAAATTAATTTGTTGTGAAGAAGAAATGATTGATTTAATCCCAAATATAGAAGAAGCATCATTTGAAAAACATATTCCTATTTTTGAAATAGAAGGGGAAAACATAAAAATAACAGTAAATCACGTTATGGAAGAAGATCATTTTATAGAATGGATAAAAGTAATAACAAAAAATCAAGAAATAACAAAATATTTTAATCCAAAAGAAGAATTAAATTTAATTTTACCTTTAGAAAAAGACATGATTATATATTCTTATTGTAATAAACATGGACTATGGAAAAAGGAGGTATAATATGAACAATACAAAAATTTTACAAGATATATCTTACGGAATGTATATAGTAACTACAAAATATGATAATAAAAAAGTAGGGTGTATCATAAATGCATTAACCCAAGTAACCTCAGAAAATCCAGTAATATCTATTAACTTAAATAAAAATAATTACACTAATAAAGCTATAAAAGAAAACAAAACCTTTGCAGTCTCAGTTTTATCTCAAAATGCAACTTTAAAACTTATAAGTAATTTTGGATATGCATCATCAAAAGATAAAGATAAATTTATAAATATAGAATATAAAGAAAAAAATAATCTACCAATAGTAACTGAAAAAACATGTGGTTATTTAATATGTGAAGTAATAAATATTATAGATTGTGATACTCATGATGTAATACTAGCAAAAGTAATAGATTTAGAAAAATTATCAAATAAAGAACCAATGACTTACAAATATTATCACGAAGTTTTAAGAGGAACTTCTCCTAAAAATGCTCCTACTTATAGAAAAGAAATAAATGAAACAAAAGAGAACAAATATAGATGTAAAATATGTGGTTATATCTATGATGACTCAAAAGAAGATATAAAATTTGAAGATTTACCAGCAGACTGGAAATGTCCTCTTTGTGGAGCACCAAAATCTATGTTTGAAAAAATTTAATATGAGTGAAACAGAAAAAATAGAAAAGGTTTTGTATAGTTTATCAAAATCAAGATTTAGAAGTAGTTTCTCTTTAAAACTAAAAGATAAAGAATATATCAAAGAAAAAGGTATAGAAAAAATAGAAGAGCATGCTAATGATTTTATAACAAAGAGATTAGCACCAAAATTTATTTCAAATGATGGTAAACAAACACCAATGAAAGGTCATCCTGTCTTTATTGCTCAACATGCAACAGCAACTTGTTGTAGAAAGTGTCTTTATAAATGGCATAAACTTTTACCAAATAAAGAGTTAACAACAGAAGAGAAAAACTATATTGTAAAAGTTATCATGACTTGGATAGATAAAGAAATGAATAAATAGAGTAGTAAACTCAAAAAAAACTTTTATTAAGTTGTCTAATTAAATTATAGTTTTGTAAGAACTTAAATGATAATAAAAAAGAATTTGTTATATGATTGAAAACAAATTCTTTTTTAATTAAATAATAATAAATATTGAAGTTTTGTTAAATATTTGTTAAACTTACAATAGAAAAGTATATAATATGTAGTGTATTTACATTTATTATAAGGAGAGTTGGTTATTATGAGTAAAGAGAAATTTGAAGCAGAGCTTGAAGATATAAAAATGAAAGAGACTTCATTTGGAAAAGCAAAAAGTTCTTATAAAAACAAATGTTATAAAGTTTGGAAGGATTCTTATTTAAATACCAATAAAAACAAGGTAGTTTCAACTTTAAATGGAATGGTTTCTGATTATTTTGAAAATATTAACACATATTATGAAGATTTAGTTGAATATTTAAGAGATTATTATGATAGATTAAAGGCTCTGGAAAAAGCAATGAGTGATGGAACATTATCTAGTGATCAGGAAGAAGAAGTTAAAGCGGCTATTAATCAATTAAATGCAATAGCTAATGGTTATGATCCTGCTGATATTGTAATAAATCCAAAAACAGGAGAAGTAGATATGGGGGCTACTGCTTTTAATTCATCGAGAGATATAAGTGCTTTAGGAGTAAAAGATGATTATAGAATATACGAAGATGCAACAGGTAGATTTAAAGAAACAGAAAATTTAACATTGGAAGAGTACCAAAAATATGAAAATCTTTCTCGTATTTACGGATGTGATTCAGAGAAAGTCAATAAAGGATTAGGATATAATACTGCTAGAAAATTGGGAGGATTAAATACTGCTTCAATTAGCAACGCTCCTGCGGTGTATGGTGTTTTAGATGCTCTATCTATAGGGGGCTCTGTATCTACTACTAGGGCTGGTGGAATATATGATCAATCTGATGTTGATACTATAGAAGCAGCTAAAAGTAGTGCAGGTTATCAAATTGGATATGCTGGTGCTTCGATGGCAAGTTTTTTCTTTCTTGGAGCAACAGGGGCAACAGGAGCTGTGTCATCTAAAATTTTAAGTAAAGGTATTACTAAAGGTTCAAAATTTGTTGCTTCTAGAGCCTCAGAAACTATGGTTAATGCTCCTTTCAACATGTTGGATTCTATAAAACAATCTACAGATGCTCGTGGTAATATAAAATGGTCTGAAGTAGGAAAAAATATGGCAATTAATACTGGAGCTGATTTTGTTCTTGGTGGAGCAACAGATCGAGGAGGAGCAGGTAAGCTTGCAAGTGCGGGTAAAGGTGATGTTGTTAGTAATTCTGTTACATCTCCTAAAACAAAAGGTTTTGGTAGAGGTCAAAATGGTTCAAAAGGAGGAGCATCTGCAGATGTCCCAAAAGAAACAAGTTCGTTAGGAAAACCAAAAGAGGCAGGTAATACGTCTACATCAAAGAAATCAGGTGCTGATTCAAAAACAAAAACAAGTGATAAACCAAAAGAAACAAGTTCGTTAGGAAAGCCAAAAGAAAAAAGCAGTTCATCAACATCAAAAAAATCAGGTGCTGATTCAAAAACAAAAACAAATGATAAATCAAAAGAAACAAGTTCGTTAGGAAAACCAAAAGAAACAAGTAAATCATCTTCAAAAGAAACGAGCAAACCAACTTCGAAAGAAACGAGCAAACCAACTTCGGAAGAAACGAGTAAACCAACTTCGAAAGAAACGAGTGAGTCAACAACACCAAAAGAACGAAGAGCAACGGCAATGTCAGAAGAAACAAATGAGAGAGCAACTTCAAATGAACAAAAAACAATGACAGAAGAAACAAGCGAGAGAACAACTTCAAATGAACAAAAAACAGCACCAAAAGAAACAAGCGAGAGAACAACTTCAAATGAACA
>JBJEDW010000042.1:0-47310 GCA_051872415.1 Bacilli bacterium | reverse complement strand
ATGAACAAAAAACAGCACCAAAAGAAACAAGCGAGAGAACAACTTCAAATGAACAAAAAACAGCACCAAAAGAAACAAATGAGAGAGCAACTTCAAATGAACAAAAAACAACGACAGAAGAAACAAGTAATGGAACAACTCCGAATGAACAAAAAACAACAACCGAGGAAACAGATGTTACTAAGCTTGACGGAGAAGATTCAATTAAGATAGAAAAATGGGAACCAAAACCAAAGAACGATACAACAGCGCCAAAACAAGCTAGTGATGCAACCCCTCCAAAAGAAACAAGCGAAGTTCCAAGAAAACCAGGAATAAGATCTAGACTTGCAAATAAATCTAATCGCATAAAAGATTATTTTGGAGAAAAATTTGCTGGAGAAAAGCCTGTAGAGTATGAACCAAAATACTCTGATGAAGGTTTATATATTGACGATACTCCTGTTGTGAAAAAAGATGGTGTAATACAAAAAGAATCTGTTGAAGAACGAGTAGATGATTTTTATGATAAGTATGAAGATCTAAAAAACGCTGAGCAAGAAATATTATCTTTAAAAAATGAAGGAAATTTACCTGATTCTGAATTTTATGAGGTAGATAAAAAATTAGATTTAGAAAAAAAGCTTGCAGAAGAAGAAAAAATAGTCGTAATTGGAAAATTAGATGATAAAATTAAAAAAATTGAAAATTTATATCAAGAAAAGTATGGAGCTGATATTAAAAATGATACAAAGTGGCCTAAAGGAGAAAAAGACTTTTTTGCTAAACAAGGTGTTGATTATCATGATATTAGTGTTCGTGAAAGGGATTTAAAAAGGTATATACGTTTAGCGGATGCTAAAAAAGATCTTGAGTCTACTCCGAGTTTATTTGAAACTACTCCTAATGTAGATATAGATTCTAGAATAATCTCAAATAAAGATGATGTGTTAAGTGGAAAATATGGTGTTTCTGATGGAAAAGTTGATGATGTTGCAGAGATTATTGATTTTAATGGCAGAAACAAAGTAGATGAAATATATGAAAAAGCAGCTTCAGCAGAACCACAAGTTAAAAATAGTGAGACTACAACTCCAAAAACTGAAGAAAATGTCTCATCAGGAAATGATGATGTATTTGATAATGGCAATAGTACGATTGATGATTTTGAATTTGATTCTACTTTTAAAGATGTTATTCCAGAAACACCTAAAATTGAAAAAGGACTTGGTAAAGAATATGAAGATTTCTTGAGAGCTTTTGATGAAGAAAATGCAGAAGCTCTTGGGATTAAGGGAAAGGCAACAGATGTTAATAAGCTGGGCGGAGAAGATTCAATTAAAGTAGAAAAATGGGAACCAAAATCAAAGAACGAAACAACAACACCAAAACAAACAAGTGATATACCACCAAAACGAATAATTAATTTAGGAGCATTAAAAGATTCTAAAATTGCAACGAAAATTAGGGATCGAGTAAATGGTGTGGTGGATTTACTAAAATCAAAACCGGGCGAAATAAAGAGAGATATTTTTGGCGATGAAACTATAGAACTTGGTTCAAAACGTTTAGATGAAAAGTTAGATGTTAAAGAAGGATCATTAAAAGATGAAATTAGTGAAAAAGTAGAATGGGATCCAGATGCTTTGGAACAAGAAATGAAAAATATAGATGAAAAGATAGAACTTGAACAAAAACAACTTGAAGATATAAATAATGAAATAGCTTTGAAAAAAGGAGAACTTGAGGAGCAATTTAGAGATGAAATCAGTAAAGAAGTAGAAAATAACCGTAAGTTTTTAGATGATCTTGAAAAACCATTGCAGGATAAAAAAGGCACATTAACTAAAGAATTAGAGAATGTGGATGGTAAGCTGAAAGATATAGAACAAGCAAAGAATAAACTTTCTGATAAAGTGGACAATGAAATTAATAAGAAGTTAGAAGAAGCAAAAGATAGCCTAGGATATAATGATAGAACTATATATCATGAAGAAAGAATAGAAACTTTAAAGGCAGACAAAGCGAAAGTACAAGAAGAACTTAAAAAAGGAGACAACGAATGGAATCCAGATGCTTTGGAACAAGAAATAAAAGACATAGATAAAAAAATAGAACTTGAACAAAAATATCTTGAAGATGTAAATAATGAAATAGCTTTGAAAAAAGGAGAACTTGAGGAGCAATTTAGAGATGAAATTAGCAAAGAAGTAGAAGATAAACGTAAGCTTTTAGATGAACTTGAAAAACCATTACAAGATAAAAAAGATGCTTTAACTAAAGAAGTAGAGAATGTAGATGGTAAATTAAAAGATATAGAACAAACGAAGAATAAACTTTCTGATGAAGTAGATAATGAAATTAATAAGAAGTTAGAAGAAGTAAAAGATGATTTAGGGTTTAATGATAGAACTACATATCATGAAGAAAGAATAGAATCTTTAAAAACAGATAAAGCAAAAGTACAAGAAGAACTTAAAAAAGGTGAAAGTGATACAACTATTGATAATAAACAAGTTGAAGAAAATACTGATATAGATTTAGAAGAATTACATAATAGATTTGATGAACTAGACGAAAAACTTAATGCTGAAAATAGAAATAGAACAACTGAAGAAGTGACCGCTTTAGAAGAGAAGATTTCTCAACTTGAAAATAATCTAGAATTTAATTCTGAAATGGTTTCTCACCATGAAGCAAAACTAAAAGATTTGTGGGAAAATGGTGGAAGGGAAATAGAATTAAAAGAAGCAGAAAACGCTATTTATAAACAAGATTATGATGATTTAATGGCTAGAATTGATGGTAAAGATCTTGAAGATTGTAAAAGATCTATGGATAGTCAAATAAGTGAAAAAGAAAGAGTTTTAAATGATGTTTTTGTGGATAGAATTGTTCATCGTAATTATGATGGCGACTATGTTTATACTCCAAATCAAGAAACTATTATTTCAAATTATGAAGAATTTAAAAATATTATTAGACAAGATTTAGAGGCAAACAAGATTGATCCTGAAACTGCTTTATTTCATGAGAATCGTGCTAATGAAAGATTAAGGGAATTAAAAAGTAGTAGATCTGCCGAATTTGATGAAGGTATAGATTATATGAGAAGCGACTATACTATGGATGATTTATATACTAGAATGGATAATAACATAAAAGATATGTTTGACAAGAAGAATAACAACAAAGTAAATACTAATAAACCTTTTAGTGTTAATGATTTAGAAGAAGAAGTAGAACATTTAAAAAATCAAAGAAAAATGTTAGATAATATTTATGAAACAGAACAAAAAGTAAAACAGAATGCTCAAGAACTTTCAGAAGCTAAACAAAAATGGCAAAGAGAAATAGGAGAAAGTAATAAATGGTTACAAGATGCTAAAAACAATTGTGATGAATTAAGAGAAGAAATTGCAAATTCAAAAGAAGAATTAGCAACATTACAAAATAAACCTGATAATGTAATTGAATTCCCAAAAACTAGTGAAATAGATCAAAAAGCTGCTAAGGCAAGTGGTGGTGAAACTGGTGGAAAAGTTGAAAATAAAACAAATGAAGAAAATATTGAAGAAGCTATTAATAAATGGTCTGATAAGGTAGATGAAGTAATAGATGAAGCAAAACACAAAGCTAAAGTTGGTACTGGAATGGCTACATATACTGCGGGTGAAAGCACAATAAGATATGATGGTTCAGAGGATGATCAAGTAGTAATACCTGTTGATAGTGCTGATTCGGGCTCAAACAATAATTCAAACACAGAAAGTGATAATGGCAGTTCAGACAATAATAGTTCATCACCAGATAATGATAATTCTAGTTCGGGAAATACTAGTTCATCATCAAGTAGTGGTAATTCGTCATCATCTGAGAATACTAATTCAAATTCTAAAGATGAAAACACAACTAAGACAGAAGATAATACTTCTAAAGAAAATAATACTACAAGTTTAGAATCTGAAGATACTATTTCAAATTCTGAAAATGATAACACAATTTCATTAGAAAATAATGATTCTAGTACAGAAAACGATAATTCAAACATAGAAAGTGATGAAACTGATTTAGAAAGTAGTAGTTCGACCACAGAAAATAGTGATTTATCATCATCTGAAAATATTAACTCAAATTCTGAAAATGATAACACAGCTACATTAGAAAATGATACTTTAGATTCAGAAAACAATACTACAAGTTTAGAATCTGAAAAAACTAATTCAACCACAGAAACCGAAAATAGCAATAATCAAGTTTCAACAAATACTGATTCAAAACCAAAAAATGATAGTTTAAACTCCGATAACAATACAGTAAGTTCGAGTGAGAATGATTCAATTAATTCTCAAACTAATGAAAAGGTAGATTTTGAAAAATTTAGAGTAAATGAGGATACAGATTCTTCTTCAGAAAAACTAGAGCAATCGAACAATAATGTTGCAGAGTCTGTTGAAACAGAAAAAGAAAATATAGAAAATCTTGAAAGTAATTCAGAAAACTCTATTAATGATGAGTTACAAACAGAAGAAGAAGCAGAAATCACAACTGATGATTTAGAAACAGAAGAGGAAACAGAAAATGCTAATAGTTATAATGATTATATGGAAGATAATAATGATGTAGAAGGTGAAGATTCTGATACTGGTTCTGGAAATTTAAAAAATTCAAGTACTGAAGAAAAAGAAGAATCTACAATTTCTAAAGTTACATCATTTATAAAAGAGAACCCTTCTTCAGTTGGCGTTGGTGCTACTATTGCTACAGGGGCAGGAATTGTTGGAGTAATCAAAAAATCAAAAAGTAATGATAAAGATAACGATTTTGAAGAATATGGTGATTTTTCTAGTAATTCAAATGCTGATATGCTGAAAAAGAAGAAAAAGTTTCATAATCCATTTACAGCACTTAGAGTAAAAAATGAAGATGATGCTAGTTCTGATGATTAATCAGAACTAGCTTATCAAGAAAAGGGAGGTTTTATTATTAAAAATAAGAATCATATCAAAGCTGTATCTGCTTTAACTTCGGATTCTTCTTTGAACAAGGGTTATTTTGAAGAAGTTTTAGAAACAACAAATTATTCTCATTCTACTCCGATTAATCCTTTAAAAATCAAGGATGTTGCTTGTGATAATTGTGTTGTATTAAGTGAAGAAGTCTATAATAAACTTTTGGAACTGAGAAATATGACACTCACAAATGATATGGAAATACCTTATCTTCTTTATGGTAAAGATAAGGGTGATGGTATTATTTATTTTAATCAAATTTCATATGATACAAAAAACTTAAGATCAGATTCAGCAGATTTTAATCCTATGACAAGAGTTTTAGAGCGTAAAGTTTTTGAATATACTTTACCTGAATATGCTCATTATGGATTATTTGATAAAGGACCTTTTGAACGTATTTATGTATGTGTTGGGCATTCTCATGGTTATGGTGAGTGTAGTGATTGTTTTTCTTTCAATGATTTAAAGGTTGCTGTAGCCTTTAAAGATTGTGCTGATTTTTTCAAATCTGAATCGATACAAATACTTAATATGTTACTTACTCCCTCTGGAGACTTTAACTTTATAAAATATGAAAGTAATCCATTGTTTGAAGGGTTTTATAAGTATCCTACTGTTTTTGTTAGAAAGAAAAGTGCTGAATATGAAAAAATTCCTTCCTATGAACTAGGTGAATACGATTATATGGATAATTTAATTAAGAAAAAGTAAGTATAGTTTTGTAAATTTCATGTCAATTTAATAATGAAATATTGATTTAATTATTGATCTTTAGTATATTAAAGTTAGGTATAATATGATTATGCTTTGTTATTGTTTGAAAGGAGGTAAGGATATGGAAAAGTTAACAAGTAATTTTGAAGAAACTAGAAATGTTGGAAATCAAATAAAAGCTGAAACAGAATCTTTTACTCAATTATTACAAAAAATAAAATCTACTAATGAAAGTACTCTTATGTTTTGGAAGGGTGCTGCTGCTGAAAAATATAGACAAGCAGTTATAGAACAAACAACATATATGGATGATTTGGCTGAAACTTTAGAGAGTGTTGGTACTTTCATTGTGACTGCTGCTAATGTACTAGAAGAAACTGAAAATAATAATGCTAGTAGTATAAATATAGGTTAATAGGAGGTGTATGTATGGAAGTCTCTGCTGAAAGAATGAGAGAAATTGCTAATGAATTAAAAGAAGCTTCAGCTAGAATGGAAGAGAATTTAGGTAATATAAAAGTATTAATGGAAAAAGTTGGAGAGGCAGATATATGGTCTGGGACTGCTGCTAATAATGCAAGAGAGGAATTTGATCGTTTGAGTGCATATTTTCCAAACTTTTATGAAGCAGTTATTAATTGTAGTAATGGATTAAATCAATTTGCTTCTAATTATGATCAAGCTGAAACAAATATTATTTCAGCAATGTCGTAAAAGAAAACGAAATTGTTTTCTTAGAAATAACATTAAAATTAATTACTAATGTTATTTCTAAGGAAAAAAGTAGGTGATAATAATGACGAAAATTAAACTTGTTAAAAGTGCAGTTATTAAAGAAGGAAAAAATATGTGCGATTGTAGTGCTGATGTAGATGAAATTACGAAGCGCTTTGTTGCAATACTTGATGGTTTATCTTTAGCATGGGTTGGAGAAGACTCAACACGCTTCATTGGAGCTTTAAGAGAAGTTTATGTTCCTTCTTTAGAATGTTTATCAAAAAGATATGAAAACCATGGTGAGTATCTGAAAAGCGTAAAGAATCCATACGAAAGTTTAGATAATTCATTTGGTAGAAGAAAGATTGGAAAATGATAAAAAAAGTAAATAGGAGTGTGCTATGGGAGAAAAAATAAATGTTGATTATGAACAAATAGAAAATTATTGTAATGAGCTTTATAAACTTTTAGACGAATTAAAAGCAACAAAAGAGAATTTTCATTCCAGTGTAAAAAAAATTAAAAGTGGTGGCATTTGGGAAGGTGAGGCTGCTGATGCTTTTGTTAAAAGATGTGACAAAACTATAAAAGCTTCCAATGCTATGGAAGAAGCATTAAAAAATGCTATTTTATATATTACTTCTTGTTCTGAAAATTATAAAACTTCAGAAAGTGCTGTTAGTAGTGGTATTGAAAATAAACTTATTAAGGGGTGAGTTTTATGGCTGTGAAAATAAAAGAAGAATATCTTAATGTTGATACGGAGAAACTCGCTGAAAGTGCTAAAAATATTAGAAAGGGTTTTTCGACAGATAGTGTTAATGATTTGTCTATGGATGCAAGGGCACTTATTTTGGAAGGAAAAGCAAAGGATAATTTAGTGGCTGCTACTAGAGACCTTTATATATACTTTTGTGATGTTGAACCAAAATTAGATAATATTAATACAATTTCAAAATATTTGAGTAAGTATCAAAAAAATGTTGAAGATTATAGAGAGTTAAAAATAGCGGTAAAACAACATCATAGTAACATGAAAAAATGTAAAGAGAATAATTTTCAAGAGGGCTACGAATATAATAAAAGATTGTGGCTTTCTAATAGTAAGAAAGTTGAAAAACTCGAAGAAGATATTAGAGAAGGGAATCGAAATATTAAAGGTTTAATTGGAATTTAGAAAGGAGTGTTTTAATGAAACCTGAGAAATATTTACCAATTGGGACAGTAGTATTATTAGAAAAAGCAGAAAAGAAATTAATGATTACTGGTTTTTGTGCTGTAAACACTGAAACAAAAGAGGAGTTTGATTATTGTGGATGTTTATATCCAGAAGGACAATTGGTAGTGAAGGATACTTTTTTATTTAATCATGATCAAATAGTGGAGATTTTTTATTTGGGTTATGATGATGATGAAGAAAAAGTATTTAAGAGTAAATTAAATGAATTAGTTTCTAAAGCAAATAAATAAATCTAGAATATATTTTTAGATATGCTTTAAAAACTTTGTTACAGTTAAGATTAAATAAATATAAAAGATAGGTATAATTATATCTGTCTTTTCTATTTGTTAGATTTTATAGTTATTATTGAACTGTGTTTGTTTACTAGTTAAAACTATAAAATTTTTTTCTTTTTGTTTACTTTATAAGTTTTTTTTAATATAATTATGTATATATAGTAGAGTAAGATTAGGTGACAGTCTAAAAATAATTATATATTTCATGACTATATCTTTCTTGAATAAAGGGAAAGGAATGTGTGGTTATTATGAATAATAAAGTACTTATCATTGTTAAAGTCCCATTTATAGAAAAAGAATATCAAATATATATTCCTATTAATAAGAAAATAGGTTATGTTAAACATTTAATAATAGCATCTATTAAAGAGAGAAATGATGGTAATATTGATAATAATAATTTTAGTTTAATTGATAAAAATACGGGTAATGTGTTAGATAATAATAAATATGTTAAAGATAGTACTATAAGAAATGGAACTGAGTTGTTTTTAATTTAAGAATAAAAAGGAGAGGTAAAATGAGGGTTTCGCTTTTAAAGGATGGAATTATAAAAGATTTAATACTCCCTAATAAGGTGTCTGGAAACTATTGGCTTACTGCTTATGATAATGATGGTAATGAAACTAATCTTATAAATATTGAAGCCCAAGAAGGGGTTTGGAGATTAATAAGTAATGATGATGTTTTTTGTATTGTTAATGAGCATAAAGTTGCAGGTATTATTATGCAAGAATATAATTTTTATGCTATAAAAGATATTCAAGATAATAAATATATGATTGTGTATTGTGCTCCTGTTAATGATACTTCCTTTAGTTTTTATAAAATAAAATCTCTTACTCAAGGTATTACTATTGGTAGTGATGATTCTTGTGATGTTGTTTATAAAACTGATTTTGTTGCATTTAAGCATGCAAGAATTTCTCTTAGTAGTTTAGAAAAAGAAGGAAACGATAGGTATAAGTTCATTATTAAATCACAAGATGCTAAATATGGAATTAGAGAAAATAAGTGGGGAGTCTATGTAAATAACAATAAGATAAATGGTAAATGTTATTTGCAAAATGGTGATAACATATTTATCATGGGGCTTAGAATTTTAATTTTTTTATTAGATGGCACATATGTTATAGCAATAAATAGTCCTGGTAATATGGCTTATGTTTCTAATCTTGAGGCTGTTCATATAGAGCCAGTTGATCTTCCTTATGAACAAGATGAAAACGAAATTGAGATGAATTTATATTCACCTAAAGATTATTTTCATAAGAAACCTAGATTTGTTAATGTAATTGAAACATTTGAACTTAAGGTTGATGCTCCTCCAGGAAAAGAAAAAACTGAACAAGAATCCCTTGTTATAGCAATAGGTTCAATGCTTACTATGAGTTTAACATCTTTAGTAATGGGTTATTCTGCTGTTACTAGTGCAGTAAGTGGTAATCAATCTTGGATCGCTATTATGCCATCTATGGTTATTTGTTTTGCTATGTTTGCTAGTATTTTTCTTTGGCCGATTATAATGAGAAAATATGATAAAAAAAAGAAAATTAATAATGAAAAAGAAAGACAAGAAAAATATAGTAAGTATATTGATGATAAAAGAAAGGCTATTCAAGATGAAGTTCAAAGACAACAAAGTATTTTGATAAGTGCATTTCCTACGACTTTGGAGTGTTATAATACAGTACTATCTACAAAAAGTAGATTGTGGGAAAGAAGAAAAGAAGACGACGATTTTTTAAAGATAAATTTAGGTATTGGCAATCAAGATATGAAGATTGATATTAAGTATCCTGAAGAACATTTTTCAATGGTTGAAGATAATCTTAAAGATGCTGTTAATAAACTTGGTACTGAACCTAAAAAATTAATTAATGTTCCTATTGCGTTATCGTTAAAGGAGTATAATGTTTTAGCACTTGTAGGCAACAGAATTGACAATAGTAATTATATTAAACAATTAATTTTACAACTTACTTCTTTGCATAGTTATGATGATTTAAAGTTAGTAGTATTTACTAATTCTAGAAATAGTTCAGACTGGGATTTTTTGAAAATATGTCCTCATTTGTTTAGTAATGATAGAAAAATGAGATTTTTTGGTACTGATAATGAAGAATATAAAGAAATATGTTATTTTTTGGAAAGAGAATATTTGAATAGAACAGGTAAGATTGATGATGCAGATAATTATAATGATACTAAAGCTGATTCTAGTTATACTTCTCATTATGTAATTGTCACTGATTCATATAAAACTATAAGAAATTTTGAATTTATAAAAAAAGTGTTAAAATCAAATGATTCTAAAGGATTTAGTTTTATTGTTTTAAATGATAAAGTTTCTACTCTTCCTAGTGAATGTCAAACTTTTATTAATATTGATGGGAATAAGGGAGTTCTATTTAAAAGTTCAAATGATAAGGATAATATTGATTTTGTTTTTGATAATAATGATTACGATTATTATGAATGTATGAAAATACTTGCTAATATACCTATTGAAATTAGTACAAATAAGATGGAACAATTACCTGATAAAGTAGGATTTTTGCAAATGTATGGAGTTGGAAAAATTGAACAATTAAATGTTCTTAATCGGTGGAAAAAGAATAATCCAGAGTTATCATTAAATGCTCCGGTTGGTTATGGTGAAGGTGGAGAAAAGATTTCACTTGATCTTCATGAAAAGTATCATGGACCTCATGGATTAATTGCAGGTATGACTGGATCTGGTAAATCCGAATTTATTATTACATATGTTTTATCCATGGCTATTAATTATCATCCTTATGAAGTCCAATTTATTTTAATAGATTATAAAGGTGGAGGCCTTGCGGGAGCTTTTGAAAATATGACTACAAGAGTTAAACTTCCTCATTTAATTGGAACAATTACTAACTTGGATACTAATGAAATTAAAAGATCTCTTGCTTCTATTGAAAGTGAACTGAAAAGAAGACAAAGAGCTTTTAATATAGCACGTGAAGAATCTGGAGAAAGTACTATTGATATTTATAAATATCAAAGAATGTATAGAGATGGTATTATTAAAGAACCTGTTTCTCATTTATTTATAATTTGTGATGAATTTGCTGAACTTAAAAATCAGCAATCAGAATTTATGGATCAACTAATTTCTATTGCTCGTATAGGACGTAGTTTAGGAGTTCATTTAATTCTTGCAACTCAAAAGCCTAGTGGGGTTGTAGATCCTCAAATTTGGAGTAATACTAGATTTAGAGTATGTTTAAGAGTTCAAGAAAAAAGTGATAGTGCTGAAGTTATTAAATGTCCAGATGCAGCATTACTCAAAAAAACAGGTAGATTTTATTTTCAAGTAGGATTTAATGAAATATTTGAATTAGGACAAGCTGCTTGGGCTGGTGGAAAATACATTCCTTCAGATAAAATCAGAAAAGAGTTAGATAGTTCTATTAATTTTATCAATAATATAGGTTATTCTGTTAAAGTTATTGATAATAAAAAGAAAAATGATTCTAATAATCCTAATGTTCAGGGAGAAGAATTAACAAATTTAGTTAAGTATTTGTTTGATACTGCTAATGCTGAAAATATTTATTGCAACCCGTTATGGTTACCAAAATTACCTGGTGAAATTCTAATTGATAATTTGATTACTAAATATGGTTACCAAAAACAACCATTTATTATTAATCCTATAGTTGGAGAATATGATGTTCCTAGTATGCAACAACAAAATTTACTTACTTTACCAATTACAGAAGTTGGTAATACCCTTATATATGGTATGACTGGTAGTGGTAAAGAAAATTTAATCTCTACTATTATATACTCATCTATGCTTTATCATACTGCTTTTGAAGTTAATTATTATATTATAGATTTTGGTTCTGAAACACTAAAAGTCTTTAAAAATAGTCCTATTGTTGGAGATATTTTAATTAGTGATGATGAAGAAAAAATTGAAAATTTATTTAAAAATATTGCAACTTTAATAGAAGAAAGAAAAGATTTATTTGCAGATTATAATGGTGATTACCTTACATATTTAAGAAATAGTAATGATGTCATCCCTGCGGTAATTGTTATTATTAATAATTATGAATCTTTCTGTGATACCTATTCTGAATTAGAAGATAAGTTAATTGTACTGTCTCGTGAATGTTCTAAATATGGAATATACTTTATTCTTACTGTTACTACTCCAAATGGTGTAAGGTTTAAGTTAAAACAAAACTTTAGTAAACAATTTGTATTGGGTCAAAGTAGTGAAGATGATTATATTACTATTTTAGGTAATGTATCTAGTGTTTATCCTTCTAAAATGTTTGGTAGAGGTATATTCAAAACTGAAGAAACTTATGAATTTCAAACAGCTTCAGTTGCCCCTAAAAATGTTATTGGTGAAGTAATAAAGAAAAAATGTACTGAATTAAGTTCAGTTGCTACAGCTTTTGCCAGAAGTGTTCCTGTTCTTCCTAATATTGTATCTTTTGAAGATATTAAAGAGGATTTTGGACAAACAAATGAATTAATTATGGGAATCAATAAACATACCTTATATCCAGTTAAATATGATTATAGAAGAAATAGAATTAATCTTATCACAAGCAGTGATAGTACATCTTTCTTTAGTTTAATTAGACCTATAATATTAGAACTTTTGTATTTGAAAGACTCAGTTATTTTCATTAATGCTGATGATTATGATTTTGATCAAAATTGTATTAAATATATTGACTATTATAATAATAATTTTGATGAAATTTTTGAAAAAATAAAAACTTGTGTAATTGATAATTATAATTTATTTGTTAATAATGGATATAACAAAGCTGTATTTGATAATATGAAAAATCTAACAATTGTTATCAATGGCGTGGATACTTTTAGGAGTAGACTTAATCCTGAAAATATTAAAGAGTTCAGTTCTGTATTTGAAAAGATTAAATATTTAGATTTTATAACCTTTATTTTCTTAGATAGTGTTGATAGTGTTAAAAAATATGAACTTGATACATGGTTTAAGAGTAATGCAAATACTAAATATGGTATTTGGGTTGGTAATGGTATAAATGAACAATTTACTTTGAAAATTACAGAAAGAACTAAAGATGTTAGAGAAGATATTGGTGATGAATTTGGATTTGTTGTTAAAAAAGGAAAACTTGAACTTACTAAATTTATTTCAGTATTTGACATTGATGAAGAATAATAAATAAGAACATCTGCTTAAGGTGTTCTTATTTAAATAATAATCTTAAAATTTATTAACTTTTTTTGTTAAATTATACTGGAAAGAAGAAATTAATATAAAAATTTATTTGTTTATGGTACTATATTTTAAAAATTATTCACTACAAATATAATATAATTAATTTTTTCATTATAAAATTAGTAATTTACATTTTTTTCTTGTAAAACTAAAAAAAGTAGTAAATAAATTCTAAAAAAGTGTAAAAAGAACAAAAAGAAGATTGTAAAAACTTTAAGTTTTATATATAATATAAATATAATAGGAATAGAGAGAAGGTAGATGAAATGAATAATAATATACCAAATAACTTTAACAATGGAATGAATAATGGTTTTGGAGCAAATAATCCTAACAATAATCCAAATAATATGGAACAAAATAATAATTTTGTAAGTCCTCAAGCGCAAAAGGCTAATGAACAGTTAATCGGAGGACAAAGTAGTGTAGGAAATGGACCAAATTTAATGCAAGGGGCTCCTAGTGTTAATAATACGCAAGGAGTAATGCAAGGAGTAGGTAATGTTACAAAAGAACCAGGAATAATGCAAGGAAGTAATATTCAAAATCCAAATCCTACTTCTGAGAACATAATACCAGGTCAAGGACATTCAGGAATAAATAATTATACAATGCAAGCAGAACCAAAAGAAACTCCAGGGGTAGTTAATATTCCGGGCTTTAATAATTCTGCTAATCAAACTCCTGCAGGATCACAAGTAAATGTTCCAAATTTTAATAATGCACCAAATCCAATGAGTCAACCCAATGTTGCGCAATCAATAAACAATGAATTAAAAATTCCTAATATGCCTAACCAAACACCATCACAAGGTCAACCTAATTTAAATAGTTCATTTAATCAATCAAATAACTTGCAAAATCCAGTAAACAATACACCTGTACAAAATCAAAATATTGTAGGAAATAGCTTAAACAACAATCAAATAGGACAAAATATGAATCAACCTAATTTAGATAATCAAAATAGATCTTTTGAAAATAAACAATCACAAAATAATTTGAATCAATCAAACTTTAACAATGCACAATCTGCTAAACCAGTTAATCAACCTAATACTATGAATAATTTAAATAAAATAGAAACACCTCAGAATCAATCAAATATGGGAAAACCTAATCAAAATATAAATTCTCAGCCAAAGTCTAAAAATATTCCGAACAGCCAAATAATAAATAACAATCAAAATAATAATCAAAATAATAATACTGGAATTGGAAATACTAAAGATTTAAATAGTAATACAAGTGGAATAAAACCTACTAATATTGGGTCTGGAATATCACAAGTAGGACAAACAGAATCAAGTAATTCTATGAATCAAATGAATCAAGGATATGAACCTCCTAAAAAGAAGTTTCCTCTATCTCTTAGAGAAATGATTCTTATAGGAATAGCTTTAGTAGGTATAGTAGTAGTAATAATAATGTATACTTGACATATGTGAAAAAAATATATAAAATAATAACTAATTCGATGAAGTGGACAAGTAATATAGAAAACTATTCAAAGAGAGCCCTAAAAGGTGGAAAAGGGTAATAAGATCTATATGAATAACACCACTGAGAGTTTTTCTGAAAAAATAAGTAGGAAAGACCGGTAAAAACCGTTATCAAAAAGAGATATCAATCATGATAAAAAAGAGTGGTACCGCGATTAATTCGTCCCTTTTGTTTATCATGTTTTTTTATTAAAAGGAGGAGATAAAATGGATTTAAAAGAGTTAATAGAAAAAATAGAAGAGTATAAAGATAAAGAAGTAGTATTAAGTGGTTGGATTAGAAATCATAGAAAACAAAAAGAATTTGGTTTTATAGATTTTTCGGATGGAACATGTTTCAAACACATTCAACTTGTCTATGATAATAAACTAAAAGATTTTGATGATATTCAAAAATATCATATAGGTAGTGCAATTGAAGTAACAGGAAAAGTAACTTTATCAGAAGGAAAAGGGCAAGCTTATGAAATAAAGGTTTCAAAAATTAAACTTTTAGGAGATTGTCCAGAAGATTATCCTATGCAACCAAAAAGACATACAATGGAATTTTTAAGAGAACAAGCTTATTTAAGACCAAGAACTAACCTTTTCCAAGCAGTATTTAGAGTAAGAAGTATATCTGCTTTGGCAATACATAAATATTTTGGAGATAGAGGTTATGTTTATGTGAATACTCCATTAATAACAGCAAATGATGGAGAAGGAGCAGGAGAAATGTTCCAAATAACAACATTGGATTTATCTAAATTAAATGGAAAAGATATAGATTATACCAAAGATTTTTATGGAAAAAAAGTAGGGCTTACAGTAACAGGACAATTAGAAGCAGAGACATTTGCAACATCATTTAAAAAGACTTATACTTTTGGACCAACTTTTAGAGCAGAAAACTCTAATACCAAAACTCATGCTAGTGAGTTCTGGATGATAGAACCAGAAATAGCATTCTGTGATCTTGAAGGTTTAATGGATATTGAAGAAGATATGTTAAAATATATAGTAAGTTATGTACTGGAAAATGCTAAAGATGAAATGGAATTTTTAGATAAATTTGTAGAGAAGGGACTTATAGAAAAACTAACAAAGTTAGTAAATAGTAAATTTACAAGAGTAACTCATGAAGAAGTAATAACAATCTTGAAAAATGCTAAACAAAAATTTGAATTTACTCCAGAATATGGAGAAGATATAGCGAAAGAACATGAAAAATATATAACAGAATATTTTGATGGTCCAGTATTTATAACAAATTGGCCTAAAGATATTAAAGCATTTTACATGAAAGAAAATGAAGATAAGAAAACAGTTGCAGCAGTGGATTTAGAAGTTCCAGGAGCAGGAGAGTTAATGGGCGGCTCTCAAAGGGAAGAAAATTATGATAAATTAATCCAAAGAATGAAAGAAATGAATGTACCAAAGGAAGGCTTAGAATGGTATGTAAACTTAAGAAAGTATGGAACATGTATACATTCAGGTTTCGGTATGGGATTTGAAAGGTTATTAATCTATTTAACTGGAGTAGAAAACATAAGAGATGTTATTCCTTTTCCAAGAACTCCGGGTAACTGTGAATTTTAAAAATAATAAGCTATAAGAAAATATTTCTGTTCTTTTTTCATATAATTATTTTGGAGTGAGCAAAGTGTATGAATAAAGAAGAGCTAAAAAAATTAAAAGAACTACTTATTACATATTATAAACAAACACCAAGAAAATTAAAAACATCAATAACTACAATTGGAACACTTGATATTTCATTTATAATTTTAGCGTGCTATAGTTTATTAGAAGATAATCAAGATTTTGATATAATTATAAAAAGTTTATTAGCATCTGGAGTAACCTCTGGAATTTTAATAGGTTTAATAGCATGTCAAATAGATATAATAAACGAAAAAAACTCCAAAAGTAAAAAGAAAATACTAAAAAAATAATATATCTTTCTAATACTTGACATTGCTATTTACATAATAGAAACAAATTATTGACAAAAATGAATAATTTAATATATTATTAATGTAGAAACATGATAATAAAGGAGAGTGTATAATATGTTTAAAAAAAGTTTTAGATATATTTTTATAGCTCTTCTTTTTATAATGAGTTTTTTTGTGATTAGTTCAGTTTCTGCTAGCAATGATTATGGAACATTAAATTTAAGATTAGAACAAAATAAAAAGATGCTTAATTCTTCAAATAACTTATCTTCACTTTCAAGAGAAAGATATAGTGATAAATATCTAAAAGATTTAGCAGAAACTAATTACAAAGGAATGACTACTGCTCAGCAGAAAAAATTACAAAATTTTGTAGATACAACAATTCTTGGAAATAATAAAGCAAATATGACTTCGAGTGAAAAACTATTAAAGTTCCATGATTGGATAATTGAAAACTTTTATTATTACCAATATCCAAATAAAATTTATTCATTAGGTTCATCTGGAAAAAACTATGATAATCCTTATTATTTATTGACATATGAATATGATGTAAATGGAAAAATAAGAGCTAGAAGTAATGGTTTTGCCTCTATGTTGGTAGCATTTGCTAGATCTCAAGGAATACCTGCAAGAACAGTCGGAGGATATTATTATAAAGAAGCTAGAACAGGTTATATCAATTGGGGTTCTAATGTAACAAATTCAACTATAAATCATATTTTTGTTCAGGTTTTTGTGGATGGAAAGTGGATTGTAATAGATCCGGTTGCAGATTGTTATCAAGAATATTTAGAAAATACAGATGAATATGTTAATAATTTTCAAGATTTAGATGAAGTTTATAAACATCAATACTATAATCCTGATTTAAATGTTTTATCAATATCGCATGTTATGTTAAAATATTATCCAGGATCAACAAGTATAAACTATATAACAAATAGTTATGAAAGAACTAAAGTCACAAATTTTTTAAATAAGGTTTATGATAAAAAAAGTAATGGTAAGAGAATAAATTCATCTTATAATAAATCAAATCCTTCAACTTGGTTTGCGAATAATACAGAATCAACTGGGGATGGATTTGGTAATTTTACTAAAATATATTGGGCACCTAAAAAGAATTTATCTGGCTCACTTGATTTAAGTGGTTTTTCATCTTTACAAAAATTATCTGTTTATGATAACAAAATAACAAGTTTGAATTTAAGTAATTGTTCATCAATAAATACTGTTTTAGTAGCATATAATAAAATGAGTAATATAACAATAACAGGAAGTACTAATCTTACATTATTGTCTGCTCAAGGGAATCCTATAACTTATGCAAAGTATAATTTTGGATCAGCGAAAAGGACTGCTATAATAAAATCAACTACAGGGGGAACAGTATCTGTGCGTTATGAGAAAACATCAAGTGGAAAGAATAATCATCAAATGAAAGCGGTAGCAAAAAATGGTTATGTATTTAAAGGATGGTATTCTGGGAGTAAAAAGATAAGAAGTTCTTCTAGTATAACAGTATATAACACTCAGTCTTTTACATATACTGCTAAGTTTGTTAAAAAACCTAATAAAACTTATATAGTAATATCTGTTAAAAGTCAAAAATTATGGTATTATAAAAATGGAAAGTTAAAACTAACTTCAAAGGTTGTAACAGGTCAAAAAGGGAAACATGATACACCAAAGGGCACATATAAAATACTTGGAAAAGCAAGAAGTGTCTATCTAGTAGGACCTGATTATAGAAGTTATGTTAATTATTGGATGCTTATTAATCGAAGATCTCAAATAGGACTTCATGATGCAACATGGAGAAGCCGTTTTGGAGGAACAATATACAAATACAATGGTTCACATGGTTGTATTAATCTTCCATATAGTAAAGCTAAGTATATTTATAAATATGTTCCAGTAGGAACAAAGATAATAATAAAATAAAAAAAGAGATGGCTCTTTTTTTTTGCTTTATTTTATGATATATTTATTGTATATGATACTTATGAAGTGTGGTGTTGCATATGAATAATGAGAATAATAATGAAAATTATTATGTTGATAATAGTATTAATGAAAGTAATAATAGTAATAATGAAAATTATTACGTTGATAATAGTTTTAATGAAAATGGAGTAGACTCTATAAATAATGGGGGTTCTGTTCAGTTTCCTAATTCAAATAGGGGAAGTTCTATAGCTGGTCTTGGAAAAGGCTTTATAGAAGGTGCAAAAACTGGGCTTAGTTCTAATGGCAATAATCCTGCTTTAGGGGTAAAAGGTCCAAAAGCTAATCCAATGAATGGTCAAAAAAAAGCAGATAAGAATAAACCTCAAAATAATAAAAAAAATCCTGCACAAGGGCAAAAAGATAGTAATAAGAAAAAAAATCCTTTACCTGGTGGAATAGATAAAAATAAAAATGGTAATAATAAAAATACAAATAAACCAAATCAAAATAATCAAAATAATCAAAATAATCAAAACAAAGAACAAAATAAAGATAAAAACAAAGGTTTTGGTTCAAAGTTAAATCCACTTAACAAAGGTGGGATTGGGTCAAAATTAGGATTTGGAAAGAAAGACTCAAAAAGTGAAGGTGCTACTGGTCCAAATTTAAATCAAGTAGCTAAAAAAGGTTTAAAATTAGCTTGGATGGCCGCTCCAATACCAGTTAAAATAATAGTTGCTGTTTTGTTTTTGTTACCTATTTTTTTCTTAATAGCATTAATGATATTTTTAGCTATTTTTGGAGGAACTACCGCTGCTGTAACGGCTGCTATGTGTAATGAAGATGAAACTGGAAGTAGTTATAATGGAGAGGATTATAGTGGTTCTTCTAATGTAAAAGAATTTATGTGTAAAATGCAAGATCCATTGGCAAATGGAAATTATCATATTTCTGGTCGATATGGTAGTGACCGCGTGGATCATATTCATGCTGGGCTTGATTTAGCTTCTGGGGGTAAAAATATTCCCGTTTATGCAGCGCAGGCAGGAACAGTTACTTCTTCCGGATATAATAAATCAATGGGTTATTATGTTAAGATAAATCATGGCGATGTGATTGAAACTGTTTATATGCATATGGTTAAAGGTTCTTTAAAAGTTAATGCTGGTGATAAAGTAGGAAAAGGACAACAAATTGGTATCATGGGTACTACAGGTCATAGTACTGGGGTTCATCTGCACTTTGAAATAAGAACTTTACCAAATCGTAATCCTAATGATCCTACTCCTTATTTTTCTGATAGAGCAGCATTTAAGAAGAATTGTGGTTCTTCATGGGATGGAGAGCTTGCTGGAGATAGTGCAAATGCTGTTAATGATACAAGCGGAGTAGATGATATTTCTTATGATAGTGATAGTGGTTCATCAAGTACAGAATGTTGTGATAGTTCGAGTTCTTCTTCCTCATCGGAATCAGTTGAAGGTTTACCGCCGATTATTACTCAAGAATTTGTGGATGGAGCGATTTCTACTCAAACTAAGTATAAAGTTCCGGCATCGCTAACGCTTGCCCAAATAATTCTAGAAAGTGGTGGCAAGTCTCCTGGGTATTTATCTGATTTGGCTTATCAATGTAAAAACTTATTTGGTATAAAAAAAGGTTCTTGTTCTTCATGTGCTACTTGTACATTTAATACTAGAGAAGAAACTTCTAGTGGAAGCTCTTATGTAGTATCTGCAAAATTTAGAAAATATAGTAATTATAAAGAGAGTATAGAAGATCATGGAAAGTTTTTTGTAGAGAATTCAAGATATAGTGATTGTTTTAATAAAAAAACAGGTGATGAATGGGCTAAATGTGTAAAAAAGGCTGGATATGCTACAGATGTTGATTATGATGAAAAATTAATAAGTCTTATGAAACAGTACAATTTATATCAATATGATGAATATACTTCTACAAACGTATGTACTTTGGGAAAAGGAAGCTATGATGGTAAAATATGGTATTTTGATCAAACAGATTATAATGAACCATACGGAAGTTACGGAACTATAGCAACACATGGTTGTGGTCCTACTGCTATGGCTATTGCAGTTTCTAGTCTTTTAAATGAGGAGCATGATCCGGTAGAACTTACAAATTTTGCTTGTTCAAATAACTATTGTAGTGATAGTGGTACAAGCAGTGACTTCTTCAAGGCTGCAGCTAAAAAATATGGCTTAAAAGTAAAACAAGTTAGTAAATCTAATTCTGATGAAATATTTACTGCACTTAATGGAGGTAATTCCATTGTTATAGCACTTATGGGTAAAGGAACATTTACAGAAGAGGGACATTATATAACTTTAACAGGTTCTAATGACGATCAAGTGTTTGTTCATGATCCTAATGATGGTGATGGAAAAAATTACAATAAATTATGGGATTTTGATTTAATTAAAAAAGAAGCAAGTGGAAATAGTCCTTTTTGGATTATATCTAAATAAGGAGATGGATATGAAAAAATATATTATTTTAATTCTAACAGTTTTTCTTATGAGTGGGTGTACTGCTACTGTGAATTTAAATATAGAATTGGATAAAATTACTGAAAATATCACTATTTTTGCCAAAGATCAGTCCGAATACAATAAAGCTTCTAATTGGAATGGTTTTCCTCTTCCTTTGTATTATGATCAAGAACTTTCTAATCCTTTTTCTGATACGAGGGAAAAAGAAGCAGGTGTATCATATTATGATGTTTCATTTGATGAAACAAATAAAAAAATTAATTTAAATGGTGAATTTGATTTTGATAATCATAAGAGATCTTCTATTATAAGGAATTGTTTTAAATATTATGAAATTAGACAATATGATAATAATTATATTTTTTCTACTAGTAGTGGATTAATATGTGATTATAGTAATATTGAGGTTGTTGTCCAAACACCATATAAAGTTACTATGCATAATTCTGAAAAAGTTGATACTACTAATAATACATATACATGGATAATTAATGATTCAAATAAAGAAGAAATAAATTTGTATTTTGAAATTGATAGTTCTCAAAAAGTGCTTAATGATAACAAAGATAATGTTGATTCTTCAGGTTCAGAAATAAGTAAATCAATAAATGTGGTAGTTTTAATAATAATTGTCTTAATAATCTTTGTCTTTATTATAATTGGTTATTTTATCTTAAGAAAAAGGAAAAAAGAACTATCAAAAATTTAAGGAGGAATTATGAAATTAAAATATTTGTTTTTAACTTTAATGCTTTTTCTGATAGGAATAGGCACTGTTAATGCTAAAAGTATTGAATATAATTTAACAATTGATGAAGATTTACATTTTTATGAAGAGAACATATATAAAGTTAAGGAAAGTGAACTTGATAAATCAGGTAACTATGATTTTATGACTTCTGTTGTTAATGATAAAATTTACTTTGACAATGATAGTAGTGTTCCTTATACAAAAACCAAAAAAAAAGTTAATGGAGAATACATTGTAACTTTAAAAAATGATTATTCATCACTATTTTTAACAGGAAGTAGAATTTTGAATGAATGTTTTAGTGGATTTGATTTTAAAGATAATGAAGATGATTTGTCAATAAAAACTTCAAGTCCGTTTTATTGTTATTCTAGAGCAGATTCTATTGTAATAAATATAAAAACAGATTTAACTGTAACAAGTTCTAATGCTGACTCTGTAAATGGAAATACATATACTTGGAATTCTATAGATAGAAATTTTACTTTAAGATTTTCTGCTGAAATACCAGAAATAGAAGAAGAACCAATGGATGAAGTATATGATAATTCTAATATAACTGATGATACTGATGATCAAAACGCAAACGATGAACAAACAAATGATTCTGATGATGAAAATGATGAATCGAATCAAATATCTGGTACTATTATTGCCACCCTATTTATAATAGCTTCAGTCATAGCAATTATAGTATTTATAATTTTAAAACAAAAAAAATCTAATTTAAACAAAATTTAGTATAAAATAAGAAAATCCTCTCACACTAGAAATGGGAGGATTTTTATGAAAAAAATATTATTATGTTTTTCATGTATTATGGCTATTGTATTACTTAGTGGTTGTTCTATGAATAATACTCCAACTAAAAAAGTTGAAAATTTCTTAGATAATTATAAGAATCAAGATGAAACAGTTTTAACTCAACTTAAAGAAATGGTAGATTCTGATACTTTGATGGATGAAGATCAAAAAACTACTTATACTGACATAATGAAAAAACAATATCAAGATTTGACATATGATATCAAAGATGAAGTTATTGATGGAGATACAGCAACTGTAACTGCAGAAATTGAAGTTTATGATTATTATAAGATAAATCAAGATGCCCAAACATATTATGATAATAATCCAGATGAATTTAAAAATGATACTGATAGTGGAGTAGCCCAAGATATTACAGATGCTGCCGAAGATGTAGTTGAAGGAGCAGCAGATGCAGTAGAAAATGCAACAGATGCTGTAACTGGTGATTCTAAATTTGTAGAATACAGACTAGGTAAATTAAAAGATGCAACAGATAGAGTAAAGTATACTATTGATTTTACACTTACTAAAGTTGATGATGTATGGACTTTAAATGATATAGACGATACTACAAGACAAAAAATACATGGATTATATGAACATTAGGACAAAAGTCCTTTTTTTTGTTATGATCATTTGTTATCTATAAATTTATAATAATATTCATCATATGTTAAATCACTGTAATTATTATGCATATCAGTTGCAACTTTTACACCAACATATCTATAATGCCATGCTTCATAAATAAATCCATGAATTTTTTCTTTTCCTTTTGGATATCTTAAAATAAAACCATATTTATGTGCATTATTTATCATCCAGTTATAAGAACTTGTATTTTCAAAGTTTAACATATTACCTTTTTTATTAGAACTAACATCAATAGTAAGCCCAGTTTGATGCTCAGAATGTCCAGCTCTTGCGGTATCTAAATCAGCTTTTTCTTTACCATAAGATTTAACTGCCTCATTATACAAAATATTTTGTCTTTCATAAGAGCGATATGCACTTTGTCCATAAACTGGAGTATTATTCTTAATAGAATCAGCACTTAATCTTTCAAAAGCTTCTTTAGCTTCTTTTCTAAGATAGTTAACATCTTTGTTACCATTTATAAAATACTTATTATCTATTCTTTCTAAATCATTAGGTTTATAATTTTCATCTAATTTTAAATATTTATTAGTAAGAATTAGTATATCTTTATTAGTATCAGATAAAGTTATATAATCATAAAAATCATAATCAAGTCCAATATTAACCATGGTAACAACATCCTCGTAACTTAAATTCTTATTTCTTTCATAGTATTTAACATATCTTTCTCTGTTTTCTTGTTTAAAGTTTGTAGTTTTCTTAAATGGAGTATAAACATCAATTTTTTCAAGCTTTTCTTTTAAAACTATTCGCTCTTCGTATACTTTATCAAGACTGAAGATTATCGCTCCAATAATTATTAAAATAAATATAATTATTATTCTTTTATTCTTATTCATATTTTCTCCTTATTTATACTACTATTAAAATATATTAAAATAACAAAAAAATATTTAAAAATTATACATAAAATGATACAATAAAAAAGGTGGTTTTATATGAATAAAATAATAAAAGAAGTAAGAGATAAGCTTGAAATGGAAAAAAGTAATTCAAAAAGGTTCTTACTTAGTAATTTATATGTAACATTGTTTAATCTTTTAGATGAAAAAGAAAAACAAGAAGAATTTGAATATGCTTATAATATAGATTTAATTTTAGAAACAGATAGTTATTATGATTATTTAAAAAATGATGGAGAAATATTTAAAAATTTTGCTTCTAAAGCTGATAATAGATATAAAAAAACAAATTTTAATTATTACTTTCTTTGTCCAGAAAATAAAATAAAATTTGATGAAGCGAAAGAAATTATTTTTGAAATATTAAAAGATGCTAAAATTGATAATATAGAAAAGTTGTATGATTTTGATAAAATAAAGTATAAAAATTTAGAAGATTGTGATGGCTATTGTATCAATACTTTTGGAATGTTTCAAGATAATATAGTTTTAAATAAGGATATCGAAAAAATGGTAATTTTTATAAAAGATTTAGTTCATGAAATAGGTCACAATTATGAAAATTTATTTATGTCTAATATGTCTTCAATACAACAAGTTGAAAGATATGCTTATTGTTTTGTGGAGGTTTGTTCATGCTTTTTTGAAAGATTGGCATTAGATTATTTAATTAAAAATAGAATATATACAGATGATGCAAATAGAGAGTTAAATAATTATTATTGTGATTTATATGATAGATTAACATTTTTAGGAAATGTTAGTACAAACGAGAATTTAGAAAATGCTATATATGATGCAGAAAGTGTTTTATGTGTTTCAGAAAATGAATTTAGTAATGCTTTAGAATCCAATGAAAAAGTAATTTTTTATAAACATAACTATATTGATGATATTAAATATGGTTATGGTTCTTTGTTAGGAGAATATTTTTTTGATATTTACAAACAAGATAAAAAGGAAGGACTTAAAAGACTTAGAAACTTTTTATCTAATCAAGGATTATTAGATGAAAGACAAATGCTTGACACTATAGAATTCAAAGAAAATGATTTTAGTTTTTTAGACAAAGGTTTATCTGATAATACAAAATATATGAGAAAAAGATATAAATGGTAGATTTATGTCTTTTTTACTTCTATATGTAATTTATTATCATAGTTTTTAATAGGTGATAAGTAAATGAAAAAAATAATTATTACATTTCTGATAGCATTTTTATTTATACCATTAAGCGTAAATGCAAATGAAATTGATATAACAAAAGGAGCATCATCTGCAGTTATGATTGATTATGATACAGGAGAAATTTTATATAATAAAAATGCTAATTCAAAAAAAAGTGTAGCGTCACTTACAAAAATGATGGGACTTTTACTTATTTTTGAAAAAATAGATGATGGTTCTATAAAGATAAACGAACAATTAACAGTGAGTAAAAATGCAAAAGAAATGGGTGGAACTCAAATATGGCTTGAAGAAGGAGAAAAGATTAGTGTAGATGATCTTTTAAAGGGAATTACCATGGCAAGTGCTAATGATGCAATGGTACTTATGGCTGAAAGAGTAAGTGGAACAGAAGAAGCTTTTGTAAAACAAATGAACGAAAAAGCTAAAAAACTAGGACTAAAAAATACTAACTTTGTAAATTCAACAGGGTTTGATGAAGAAGGAGCCTATTCAAGTAGTTATGATATGGCAATCATCGCAAAAGAACTTATTAAACATAAAAAAATACTTGATTACACCAGTAAGTATGAAGACTACATTAGAGAAAACACAGAAAATAAAACATGGATAGTTAATACAAACAAAGTCGTGTTTAAATTTTACAATAAACTCATATAATCGTGCGAAAGGTATCTATTTAAATTTTACAATAAACCTGCATAATTTTAAAATTATTTATCTATACTTTATTAGAAAGTAGGGATAAATGTGACAGATAATATTATATCAAGAAATATTCAAATTGAAATTATGAAGTTTTTTATTAATACGAGTATACCCAGAATATTAAAAAATAATATCAAATCCATTTAGTAAAATGGAGGAGATAATTTATGAATGAAAGAATATCAACAGGTATATATATTCGTGTATCAACTGAAGATCAAGCAAAAGATGGTTTTTCTATTCATGCCCAAAGAGAAAAATTAACAAAATATGCCGAAGCTAATGATTGGTTTATTTATGATTATTATGTAGATGATGGAATTAGTGGAAAAAATTTAAATGAAAGACCTGAAGTTTCAAGACTTTTAAAAGATGTAAAAGAAGGAAAAGTAAATAATATATTGATATATAAACTAGATCGTTTAACCAGAAGTGTTAGAGACTTAATATATTTAATCGAATTATTTGAAAACCACTCTTGTACATTTAATTCTCAAACAGAAAAAATTGATACATCTAATGCAGTTGGTAGAATGTTTGTAAAAATAATAGGAATATTTGCAGAATTTGAAAGAGAAAATTTGGCTGAAAGAGTTTCATTTGGATATGAACAAAAAACAAGAGAAGGAAATTATACTAATACAAATGGTGTGTATGGTTATGATTATATTGTAGGAGAAGGAAAGCTTGTAGTAAATGAAGAAGAAAAAGCTTTAGTTAATAGAATCTTTGATTTGTATATTGATGGAATGTCATATTTTAAAATTGCTAAACTTTTTAATATAGAAAGTATACCCACTAAAAGAGGAGGACATTGGGCTCCTGCTACAATTAAATCAATAATTAATAATCCACTTTATGTTGGTAAAGTAAGATATGGTGTTACAGGTAAAATTAAAGATAAGTCATTTACTGTTGATGGTAATGAAATAGAACCAATTATTGAAAATGATAAATGGGAACTTGCAAATAAAACAATTAAAACTAGAAAGCATTACTCTGTAAGAAGATATCCAAGTGAAAATTCTTATTATTTTCATATTATTAAATGTGGAAAATGTGGAGGCAATATTTGTGCAAGACAACAAACACAATATGGAAAATTATATATCACATATAGATGCAATAATGCATGTCGTGGTGCTTGTGATTGCGGTGGATTTTCTCATAAAAATATGGAAAAATCTTTTCTAGAGTATTTATCTACACTAAAAAATATGAAACCAGATGAATCAATACTGAAAAAAAATAAAGATTTAACATCAAATAATAAGAGAAAAGCTTCTATTTTAAAAAAAATAGAGAGTTTTGAAAATAAGAAAAAAACAATTAGAAATGATTTTATAAATGATTTATTAACTGCTAAAGAATATAGAACTATTACTGAAGAAATTAATAATATGCAAATAATTTATAAGAATGAACTTGAAGAAATTAATAAAGATATTGATGATGGAAAAAAGGATATTTCTTATGATGATGTAAAGGATTTAGTTACAAATATAAAATTAAATTGGGAAAACCTTACTAATAAAGAAAAAATGCAATTTTTAGAAAGATTTGTAGAGAAGATAGAAGTTGTAAAAGATACAAAAAATATTATAATAAAATCTGTAGAATTTAAGAGGTAATTATGAAAGAAAAATTGATTGATATATATGATAATAAAGGAATAATTATTTCTCTAATAAAAAAAGGAAATAATTATGTTATAGAAAAATGCTTAGTCTCAAATAATACTATAAATTTAAATTATATTTTTGAATTTAAATCATTAAAGGATGCTAAAGTTAAGCTTAACGAATTAAAACCATATTAGTTTTGATATTTTTAAAAGAAACTGAATAGATATACACTATTTCTATTTAGTTTTTTTATTTTTTTATAATAAATTCGAACAATGAATAAAATACAATTAAACATATATTGGAGCATCCTTGCTCATTTATGTAGTATAAATAGTATGTAGAGATAATAAGTACAGAAAAAAGTAATTAACTATATTAAAGAGAATAAATACAAACGTAAATTTCTTTTTTTATAAAAATCAAAAGATAAAGTGGATATTAAAGATAATAAAAAATTAAGTAAAGGTGCTAATGAAGTTAAAAATAGTGCTGATTACGTAATATGCAATGACGGAACAATTGAACGTTTAGAAAAATCAGTATATAATATAGTAAGTGATATAAGGAGGAAGAAAGAAATGAGATCAAGAGCAGGTGGATTAATAATAAAAGATGGCAAATTATTATTAATGCATAGAATAAAAGTTAAAGATGGCATTAAAAATGAATACTATGTTGTACCTGGCGGTGGTATAGAAAGTAATGAAACATTAAGTGAAACTACGATAAGGGAACTAAAAGAAGAAATAGGTATAGATGTAGAAATAATACAAGAAGAACCTATTTATGAGTATCAAACTGAAAAGGAAAATCAATATTTCTTATTAGCAGAGCATATTAATGGAGATATAGGTACTGGTAAGGGGCCTGAATTTACTGATGCTAGTTATGCTAATAGAGGAGTATATTCAGCTGAATTAGTCCCAATAGTAGATATAATTGGTGGAAAAATTAATATGGTTCCAGAAAGTGTAAAAGAACAATTTATTAATGATATAAAAGAGTTGAATATGGATGATCTAGAAATAATTCAAACAAGTGATTTAGTGAAAAAAGAAAATATTAAAAAATCATAGTAAAAAGTGTTAAAAAAACTTTAGTAAAAGGGAAAGATTACACAGTTTCCCATAGAAATAATAAATATATTGTAAATGCAACAGTAACAATAAAAAGAAATTATGCAGGAACAATAACCAAAACTTTCAAAATAAAATCTGTTAAAATTGTTATTAAAAATTCAGCAGCAAAGAAAAAAAGCAATTAAAGTTTCTTATTACGTATCAGCAAGAAATGTTACTTATCAAATAGGTTGTAAAAAATCTAATTCAAACACTTGGAAATATATTTATGTTTCAAAATCAAGTTACAAAGTTAAAAAACTTTCTTCTAACAAAACATATAAATTTAAATTAAGAGCAGTTAAAAAAGTATCTGGAAACTATTATTATGGAACATGGCCTAACATTAAAAAAATTATTGTTAAATAATAAGCATTAACACATTAGTAATGTGTACAAAAAAATAAAGAACATTATTTGAATGATAGAATATTGTTCTTTTCATATTGGAAATAGAAATGTATAAATAAAAATATATAAATTAAAAACAATTGACTTTAGTTTAGTTTTAGTGTATATTATTATCAATTGTTTGAAAAGAGGGTGATTTTATGTATGATAAACTATATAATAGTGTTATAAAATTAATATATTATAAGTGTTTTTCATTCTCTAATTTAAATGAATTTTTTTTTAATATCTAATAACGTCATTTACACTTATTAAAGTTTATTGACGTTTTTTCTTATTTTAGGAGGAGAAAAACAATGAGGATTGGTATTGACTTAGATAATACAATTTTTTGTACAGATGAACAATATAAAAAATATCAGAGTTTATATTTAAAGGAAAAAAATATAACAGAACATGAATTATGGAATATTAGAAAAAATAGAGTGGATTACATTAAGAAAAATTTAAATTTGATATTTTCGGATGTGAAATTAAAAAAAGATGTTTTAGTAAACTTAAATAAACTTATTAATGATGGTAATGAAATATATATAATTTCAGCAAGAAGTAAAGAATATTGTGAAAATATGTATGAATTTACAGAAAAAAGTTTAAAGCAATATAATATTCCATATAAAAGACTTATTCTAACAGAAAAGTATAAGAAAAAAGAATGTCTGGAAAATAAGATAGATTTAATGATTGATGATAGTATCGACATTTATAATGAACTAAAAGATAGTATAAAAGTAATAATATTTGATGATAAAAATAAATATAAAGATATTAAAAATAGAGTTACTAACTGGAATGAATTATTTTTGAAAATCAGGAGGAATGAGATATGAATTCAATAATTTTTGATATAGATGGAACTATTTGTCCTATAAAAAAAGAAGAAGAAAAATATGAAGACTTAGTACCATTTCCTGATATGGTAAGTAAAATAAGAGAATTAAAAAAAGATGGATATAAAATAGTTTTATTTACTGCTAGAAACATGAGAACTTATAATGGTAATATAGATTTGATTTTAAAAAATACTAAACCAATACTTGAAAAATGGCTATCAAAATGGGAAATACCATATGATGAAATTATTTTTGGTAAACCATATCCAGGGAAAAATGGCTTTTATGTAGATGATAGAACTATTAGACCAAATGAATTATTAAACTTAACTAAAGAAGAAATAAATGAATTGATAGGAAGATAAAAATGAAATACGATTTACACATACACAGTAGTTGTTCTGATGGGAAATATAGCAAATTGGAATTGTTAAGATATTTTAATGAAAACAATTTTGAAGTGGTATCATTTGCTGATCACAATTATATAGAGAAAAAGAACGAAGAAGAAATAAATAAAGAATTTTTTAAAAAATATTCACAGAATCAAAAAGTTGCAATAATACCTGCTATTGAATTTGATGTTGAAGAAAACAGATTTTTACATATTTTAGGTTATGGAATAGAAAATATATATAATGTTAAAAATGCGTTAGATGATATTAATAATAAAAACTTTTATGTTATAAAAAAGATAATAGAAAACATTTATAGAGTTTATGGGATAAAAATTGACATAGAAGAATTATTATTAAATTCAGTAGATGGCACTTTAAGTAAACGTGATATAACAAATTGGTTAATAAAAAATAATTATGCTGATAATTACATACAAGCAGGATATTTATATACGAGTAAAGAATCTCCATGTTATGAAAAAAAAGTATCTCTAACCGCTAATAATGTAATAAAGTTAATCAAAGATAATGGTGGCTATGCTGTTTTAGCTCATCCTTTTTCAATGAAATATGATAATGAAGAATTAGAATTATTTGTCAAAACACTAGTAGAACAAGGATTAGATGGAATAGAAATTAATAATTTGGATAAAACAACATCTAAACAAATCATATTTCTTAAGAGTTTAGCAGATAAATTTAGATTGTTAAAGACTTGTGGAAGCGATTTTCATAATGAAAAAAGTACCCCAAAAATTGGTTTACAGGATGATGAAAGCTTGGAATTTATAAAAAAATTAAGGAGGTAGTATATGAATTTTAATGATAAACAATTAATTATTTTGATGGGTGGTAAATCTTCAAGATTATATCCTCTTACTATGGGATTTCCAAAAGGGTTACTAAGCGTTAAGCAAAAACCTTTCATTTACAATATGATTGTTCCATTGATAAAAAAAGGTTTAAAAGAAATAATTTTAGTAGTTAATAAAGAAAATGAAATGATGATTAGAGATTTTTTAAATGAATCATTTTGTAATATTGATATTAATATAAATTATATTATTCAAAATGATTTTTCTGGTCCTGGGAAAGCACTTGAAATCACAAAAGATTATATTAATGAAAGTAAATCAACTTTATTACTATTATCCGATACTTTTTGTTGTTATCCAAAAAATTATAATAATAGTTGGATAGGTACTTCAAAAGTCAAAGATGAAGAGTTATATAAATATTGTATTATAAAGAATAAGAATAATGTTATAACAGAAATTATTGATAAACCTACTACTAATATTGACAGTAATGATGCAGCGGTAGGAATTTATTTCTTCAAGAATAGTAAATTACTGAAAAAAGTATTAAATACCAAAATAGAAAAAATAAAAGGTGAATATCAACTATCATCATATTTTGAAGAGTATAGAAAAAAAGAACCATTACTGATAGAAAACATAGATAACTGGCAAGATATAGGAACTTTGGAAGGTTATTCAAAGACTAATAAAAATAGTTTTAATTGTAGATTTTATAATAATATAACATTAGATGAATTTGGGGTTTTATCTAAAAAAAGTGACAATGAAAGTATTTCTTCTGAAATTAAATGGTTTAAACAAATAGAAAATACAAATTTTAGTAAAATTACTCCAAAGTTATTTGATGTAGATGAAACTGAAAATAAATATGGAATAGAATTTTATGATTATTTAACATTGTCAGAATATTATACTTTTTATCCATTAACATATTATAGTAAAGAATATATATTTAAGAATTTAATTGATAAATTATTTAAGATATATGATACAAATAAAATAAAAAATATGAATTTTAAAAATTATACTAAAGAAATATTAATGAATAAAACAATAAGTAGATTGAAAGAATGGAATTATGAAGAATTAAAGAATAAAAAAGTAATTTATATAAATAATGAAAAATATTTAGGTATTTTACCATTATTAGAAAAATTAGAAAAAAGACTAAATCATATTATTGAAACAACAAATGATTTCATTAGTATAATTCATGGAGATCCTTGCTTTGTAAATATATTGTTTTCTCCGAGAAATATGATATATAAATTTATTGATCCACGTGGTAATTTTGGTAAGGATACTATCTATGGAGATTATAGATATGATTTGGCAAAAATAAGACATAGTTATCATGGAAGATATGATGAGATAATAAATGATTTATTTGAAGTGAAGAAAGAAGATAATAATAAATATAATATATTGTTTTACAAGAACATCAATTATAGCTATTATGATTTATATCTTAAAAATAAAGGTATTAATATAGATGATATAGAATTGATTGAAGGGCTATTATTTATATCTATGATACCTCTACATGAAGACTATCCAGATAGACAGTTAGCATTTTTCTTACAGGGAATTAAAATTTTAAATAACCAGTTAGGGAGAAAGGAGTCTAATTAATGAATAAAATTTTGAATATAATTGCTATTTCACTTTTTGTGATATATGTTTTTGGTTTTATACTTACTATATTGACAATTTTCTTAGAAAAAAAATATATTAAAAAATTAGGAAGAATTAAAATTAAAAAATATAAAGATATATATGTATTACTTCCAGCACTTAAAGAACAAAAAATAGTAAAAAGTACAATAGATTGGTTTAGTAAATATAAATACAAAGGTAAAATAAAGTTTATAATAATAACTAGTGAGAAAGAAGATAATGAATATAAATTAAATAAAGTAAAAGAACAAACAACTAACACTGTAGTAGATAAATATTTAAAACAAATTAAAGATAATAGATTTATTCATTTGCATTATCCCAAAACCAATGGTAATAAATCATCACAAATGAACTATGCTATTGATTATATTAACGAATACTTAAAGCCAAATCTTGAAAATACGTATATTTCAGTATTTGATTTTGATTCTAAACCAGAACTTGATACTTTTGAGAAAGTTAATGTAGTTGCAGAATTTAAAAATAATCCAGATGTTATTGGGCAAGTTCCTTTGTGTCTTAAAAATTATGAAGATTTATCACAAAAAACATCTAATGTTATGTTAGTTTTATATACACTTCAACATATAATAAGGTCTTGTGCAGTCGAAAAATTTAAATTGTTATTTTGCTCTTTAACAAATCACACCATACCACAATATTGTATGGGTGCTTGCATGCATTTAAAATTAAATACATTAATTGAAAATGATAAATTTCCATTTTTTGTAGATGATTTAACATTAGGATTTAGATTGTCCATAAAAAATGCAAAATTTTCTTATTTGCCATCATATAATTATACTTTAATATATAATGATTTATATAGTTATATGAATAGTGCAACACTGATATTTAAAGGAACACTTACATTTTTTAGCGAAATAAAAAATATAAGTAATAAGTATATTTTTGGAAAAATAAAAATGCTTATTATTGGTTTAGGTAATCTTAGTGTTTTTACAATATTTCCATATTTTATATTTGGTTATTATATATATTCGATTGTAATATTTAAGTTCAGTATGGGTTTTTGGTTATTACTATCAATTCCTTACTTATGGTGTATAGCATCTTATATAATTATAAAAATAAATAATTTTAAAAAGGATAATAAATTAAATGTGCTTTTAGCATTTCTAATCTCTCCAATTTGGTTTATATTTAGACCGTCTGGGTTTATAATATATTTAAAAAGATTAATTGTTAGTAAATTTACAAAAAAAGATATTGTATATAAAAAGACAGAGAGGTAGTTATGAAAAAGAAAGATATAATAGAAATATTTAAAAAAAATAATATTGAGGCTAAGAAAATTAAGCTAGCAACAAATTCATATAATTCTAAAGTATATATTGTAAATTCAACAGATGAAGAATATATTTTTAAAATATCAAAAACTTTATCAAAAAGAATTAATGAAGCAAAATATTATAATTATTTATATGATTTTGTTCCTACCTCAAAAGTTATTGATAGTGGTACTTATGGTGAATATGAATATAATATATTTACTAAATTTGAAGGTAAAAGTATATTTGATGAAGAATGTAATAATTTAGATAAAAATGCTATATTTGAAGTAGGTAAATTATTAGCTAAAATACATAGTTGTAAAATTATAGATAAAGATGATGATTCCTGGATTACATATTTAAATAATTGTTTAGATAAAACATCTGCAGTAACTAAAGAAATTTTTACAAAAAAAGACAATGATTTAATTTATGATACATTAAATAATTATATTAATAAAAAAATAAAAAATAATTATAAAAATAGTATTTGTCATATGGACTTTAGAATAGGTAATGTTATTTTTGGTACTAATCATAATGTTGGAATAATAGATTTGGAAAGTATGAAAAATGGTGATTATATTTTTGACTTTGTAAAAATGAATAGAATATTTAATAAAAGAAACTTTAATATTTTATTAAATGGATATAAAGAAATAAAAGAATTAGATGATTTTTTTGATGACAAGTTAAACTTTTATAGTTTCTTTGATTCATATACTTCTTTATATTGGTGTGTTATAAACAATCAACAAGATACTGATTTTTATAAACTTAATTATAAAATAACAAAAAAGTTTTTGGGGGAAATAAAAAATGGAAAGTGGAACATTCAATGATGTATTTAAATTAGATAAATATATAATTAAGATTTCTAAAAGTGGTGATGAAATATTCAATCAAGTTATGTCTGAGATAAATTTTGAAAATGTTAAACAATATGAACAAGATATTAATAGATTAGGAATAAAAACAGCAAGAATTTATGATGAATTAGAATTTTCCAATTACAAAGTTTTAATTCAAGAATATATTGAAGGTTCTACTTTAGAAGATATACTATCTGAAAAAAAATATGATATTGATTATAAATTACAAATATTTTCAAAATATGCTAATTTATATAAATTATGTAAACAAGATGAAAATTTATGCTTAGATTGGAATTTAAAAAATTTTATATATAACGATGAAGAGTTAGTATATGTAGATTTAACTCCATGTTTATACAAAAACAAAATCAAAAATATTGAGTCAGAAAATTTGATTCAGTTTAGAGATAGTTTCTTGAATGAAAATATAACTATTGCTGGAATATTGGGATATACTTTAAAAGCACTTTTGAAATCTGAAACAAAAGAAATACTAGAAAAAGCATATTCAAAAATTAAAACAATGCTTGAGTATGAAGAACCTAATGAAATAAATGATAACCATGTTTATTTAGATAAGTTAAGCTTAATAGAAAAATTTTTGTATAGTGATATGGATTTAGAAGAATTGTTTATTTTAATGGATAATTATTCAATGAAAAAACAATCTTTATCTACAAATAAAGTGAGGGAAAACAAAAGTGGAAATTATAAGAGACAAAGAATTTAGTATTATAAAACAAAGATTAAGTGGGGACGAATTTCCTAAATATGATGAAAAAATAATTGAAGAAACTACAAGTTTGATAGATGAAGTTTTGGAAGAATATTCAATTAATAGCTTTGATATGATTACTTTATTAAGGGAAAATTATATAAAGTCTTTAATTGATACATATAATTCTTTAAAAGTTGCTGATTTTGAAACTACTAGATATAATTGTTATTACTTATGCAAAGTATTAAAAGAAAAATTAAATAATTATGGAGTAAGAACATATTTTTTATCACATAAAGCAAATAATTATGCATTATCCATTGGAGATAAAAAAGTAAAGGAATCACATATTTCTTTATTATATCCAACAGTTAAAGATGATTCGGTAAATTATGTTATATATGATCCAGGATTAAAAATAAAAGAACCAATGGTTTTTGAAAAAGATAGAACATCTACTATTTGCGATCAGCCAGATTTAAAAATAGAAATAAAAAAAACAGGAGATGATGATTATCCATATGCACTAGATGCATTTGGAAAAAGCCAATATTCATATACAAATTATCCACATAGATTATACGAAATATTTAATCCAAATTTTAGAACTGAAAACGTGGGAGAATTATTATTTCCTATTAGTTATAAATTATTGAGTAATTATAAGGCAATTATATTTAGTAAGAATGTGAATAAAAGGGCATATATTAAACTAAATCCAATAGATGAATCGATAGAGTATTGCAATTTTGAAATAAATCTATATAGACATCTATCTTATGATGAATTCACAAATTCATCAAAATTGGTATTATATAATGAATTAAATCCAATTTGCGAAAAACTTGCAATATCTTATGAAGAAATAATTAATAATATAAAATTTATGATTGAATTTAGAGATGATTTTATAAGAGAAATTATGGATAAAGAATTTTTAGATGAATATAAAAGAGTACGAAAATAATATTTTAAGAGAGAATTAAGGAAGTGATAGAACAAGTGAGTAACTATATATTTTCATGTAATGATATATCAATAAAAGTTAATTCTTTTTGTAGTGAAATTATTGATGATTTAATAGATATGTTTGGTGATTATTATAATGACCCTATAACTGATATAAAATATGAAATAAACTTTTTAATAGGTATTCCAGAAGATCCCAAATATATGGATAAAGAAAAAAATGATACTTCGTATAATTATATAAAAAAGAATGGTAATAGTTTAAATGTTTATTTACCATATTATTCAAGCGAAAAGAAATCATTTGTAAAAAGAATTTTTACCACTACGTGGATTAAGGTTTTTCAAAAAGAAGGATATTGTATTTTACATGGTGCATGTGCATATAAGGATGATAAAGGAGTAATTATCACAGGAAATGCTGGAAGTGGTAAAACAACTTTATTGATTAAACTATTACAAAATGGTTATGGATTTGTTGCAAACGATAGGATTGCAATAAAAAAATGTAAAGATGAAACAAAAATATGTGGAATTCCTTTTTCAATGGGAATATCTGACAATGATATTTCTAATATATCAGATAAAATTGATTCATATCATATTTCTGAAATAAGTAAAACATTCATTGAAAATAAAGATATTCCAATTTATTTTCAAACCTCTATGAAATCAAATGTTAGTTTTAATACGATTATTTTATGTGATTATGACTTACATTCTACTAATTTAAAAATGGAATATATTCCACCAGAGCAAATTGATAGAATAATGGATAGTTATGTTATGGGAGATAATTCTTTTCCAAGTCAAAAAAATTATATGAATGAATTAGTTGGACATTATAGAAATAAATTTGATTTTTCAGATACATTTGTTACAAAAATGATTCAGGGGATTGATTGTGAAAATGAAACAATTGAAAGTGTAAAAAAAATATTATTAAAAAGGAGAGATTAAAAATGGCAGAAAAAACAGATATAACATTTAAGATATGTGATGTTAGGGTTAATTGTAGAGCTGTAGCTATTATTGTTGATAATGATAAAATTTTATTTCAAAAAAGAGAAAAAGACACAATTTGGTCTTTACCAGGTGGGAAGATAGCTGTATTAGAAACAGGTGGAGAAACAATAAAAAGAGAGTTAAAAGAAGAAATAGGAGAAGAAGTTGAAATAAATGAAAGTATGGGATTTTTTGAAAATTTCTTTACCTATGATAATGAAAAATTTCATGAATATATGTTTATGTATTTGGCTTCTTTAAAAGAAGGTAGTAAAATAAAAGATACAAAATATTTTGATGGTATTGAAGTAAACAAGCATTTAAAATATGCATGGTTCAATGAAGATGATTTGAATAGTATTTCTATTGCTCCAATAGAAATAAAAGAAAAATTAATTGAACTTATTGATAATCCTAAAAAAAATATGGTAAAATCAAAAATAAGGAGATGAATTAAATGAAAGAAAAAGATATAAATGTAAAAATTTGTGATGTTTTATTAAATATAAGAGCAGTTGCTGTTATAGAAAAAGATGGTAAAGTTTTATTTCAAAAAAGAAAACAAGACGAGTTTTGGGCTTTACCTGGAGGAAAAGTACGGGTAGGTGAACAAAGCGTTGATACAATAAAAAGAGAATTACAAGAAGAATTAAATATAAATAGATTTGAAATAAAAAGATGTAATAGTGTATCAGAGTATTTTTTTACATTTGATAAAACTGACATTCATCAATATATTTTTAGTTACATTGTTAATGTAGAAAACGATGAATGGATTTGCTTTGAAGATGAAGAATTTAATGGAGTAGAAAAAACAGAAAATTTAGTTTTCAAATGGTTTGATATTAATAATCTTGATAATGCTCCTATAAAACCTGATTTTTTAAAAGGGCAAATCGATAAGATAAATAATAATGAAGTAATATTTACTACTTATATAGAAAAGTAAATAATATAAAAGTTACTAATAAGAATGAAACATTTTAGTGCTTTTATTTATTAATATATTGTTTATAAATATCAAAAAAATAGTCTAAATTTTGAACGATTTCTTTATTGTTATACATTTTTTTAAATTCTTCAAATGAGACATATTTTACATCAATAGTTTCGCTTTCTCTAAGTTTAATGTTTGAAAGATTAATATTTTTTCTTACAAGCCAAATATCTAAAATACCTTGTTTAATGATTAGTGATTTTATAAAATTTAAATCACTATTTTTTAATGTGATACCAATTTCTTCCTTTATTTCTCTTAAAATACCTTCCATATCCGTTTCTCCTGCTTTTACATGCCCTGCAGTAGCTTCCCACATTTCGCCATGAGATTTATTTAATCCTCTCTGCGTTAACAATATTTTTCCTTCGTCATTAACAATCCAAGCTTGTTCAAGTAAATAATATTCGTTTTCCAAAAGAGTATCTTTTTTTCTGATAAAAGTTTTGTTTAATTTATTTTTGTTTTTGTCATATAAATCTATAGTTTCCATATTCACTTTCCTTTCTTAATAATAATAATAGTATCATTTTATTATTGATAAAACAATTATTTATATTGATATATCAAGATAAACATATGAGTTTTTAATACTTATGCTTATGTGTGTATAAAAAATGAAATATTAAAATTTATAAAAAATAATACTAATTCAAATATTTCAATAGAAGAAGAAATTAGCGATAATTTATCTATAAAGGATACAATAAAAGATGAAAGTATAAATATATTAGAAAGTGTAATTATAAAAGAATCATCTATTGACTTATATAATATTATAAAAAATAATTTAAACGAATTGGAATATTTAATTATAAAAATGACATTTGGTATTGGATGTAGGGAGTATAAACAAAAAGAAATAGCTAAAATACTTGATATACCACAATATAAAGTTTCTAGGGTAAAAAGTAGATCATTGCTAAAACTTAGAGATTATATTAACAATTTAAATTAATTTTTTTCTTTAATATCTATCATAAATTATGCATAAATGATATAATAAAATCAATAATGGATTTGATATTAGAGGCATTTTTATTGCAAAACTTAAACACAATTAAACTTGTTAAATTTTACAAAGGAGTAGATGGATTAAAAACAGGTTATACAGATGAAGCAGGGTCATCAATCGCAGTAACTGCTGAAAAAAATGGACTTAGATTAATAGTAATAAGTCTAGGATATGATAACACTACAACTAGAAATAGCGAAACAATGGCACTACTTGATTATGGATATAATCAGTATGAAAGTAAAAGCATTTTTTCTAAAGGTAAAATCATAAAAGAAATAAAACTTAACAAAGCAAACAAAAACAAAGTTAATCTTGTTTTAGGAGAAAATGTTAAAGTAACAGTAAAAAAAGGAGAAAAAAATAAAACTTATACTTATGAAATAAAACTAGGAGATATAAATTATCCAATCAAGAAAGGGGAGGAAATAGGTAAACTTTATTTAAAAGATGAAAATAAAATAATAAAAGAAATTCCGCTTTTATCAGATTCAAATATTAAAAAAGCTAATATTTTTAAACAGTATCTAAGAGTAGTAGAAAACTATTTTACTGGATGCATTAATTAAAAAAAGCTTACTTTCTACAAATAGGCTTTTCAAATTCTTTTTTTATCAAACTACTATCGTTTACAATGATAGAATAAATAAAACTTGCTTTTTTCTCAATTTCTAATAAGGGACTATCTATATCTTTATACTTAGTTATAATCTTTATAGAAGTCTCTTTTTTTATTTTATTTAAATAATTTCTTCCTCTTTGATTAAATCCTAATACTCTAATATAATCTATATCAAGTTTAGCATTTTCTTTAGTAAGACCAATTAATATATGAACTAACATTCTATTTATTTTATTATAAGTATATCTTTTTGTTTTTAACTTATTTACAAGTTCTTCTTTATCTTTAACATCAATGATAAATTTTTTTATTCTATTTTCAATACCTTCATCAACCGTTTGAAATTTATCTAAAGTATCAAAATTATTAATAATTTGATACTTTAAGAAGGGAAAAAAGTTAGTATTTTTATATATAATATTTTCATCATAATTTACATAATCTTTTATTGCTTCATTATTTTTTATTTTTTGTCTTAATTCACTTGCGCTTAAAATTTGTCCTTCATTATTTCCGTGATAATTATTAGTTCTTTTAATAGATATTCCTTCAATTTTATAATTATTTTTAATAATCTCTTTAAGATAAGATATTGCTAGTAAATCATTTGGACTATCTATTTTTGTAATATTTTCTTCTTTCAAAGCTTTAGAGATACTTGTAGGGTAATTATTGCCATCTTTTAAATATTTTTTTACCTTTTCATCAAAGTTTTTATCATTTATTTGAATATTTGCAATTTTTTTTAATTTACTAATATTATTACATTCACTTCCGAAGACTATTTTATCTACTTTTAAAGCATTTAAAATTTTAAGAGCTCCTTTAGCAAATATATCAGCACTTTGACTTGAGTAAACAAAAGGAAGTTCTATAACTAAATCAATATTATTATCAAGTGCTACTTTAGTTTTATCCCATTTATTTAAAATACTAACTTCTCCTCTTTCAGTAAAACAAGAAGAGATTACTGCAATTATTATAGAATCCTTATACATTTCTTTGATTTTATCAATATGATATCTATGACCACTATGAAAAGGATTATATTCTGCGATTATTCCTATTATTTCCACTTAAATCACCTTTCTGTTATTATACTACAAATAATTTCTTATAGCAATTTTAGTAATACTAGGATATAATATCTATCTAAAAGGAGGATTACTATGTATAGAAAAATAGAAAATCTAAATTTAGAAAATGGACAACCTTTGTATTTGAATGATGAATATATAAAGTCTTTAAAAGAAGAGCTAGAATCTTTTATTAATGAAGAAAGTCAAATGAATACTCTAGATTTTTCAAAAAAAGTAATGCATTCACAAGAAATAAAAACTAATAATACTATAGAAGGTTATTTAGATAATGTTTCCCAAATAGAAGAAGTTATAAGAAATAATAAAAGTATTTCTGATGAAAATAAAAAAAATAGAATTATCAATTTATATAAAGGTTACAAATATATTTTGGAAAGACCAAGTATAAATAAAGAAAATCTTAGAAATCTATATAAAATTCTTTCTTTTAATTTATTAAGCGATTATGATATTGAACATATGGGAAAGTTTTATAGAGAAGATGATGTGTTTATCTATTTTTCAGATAATATTAAAGTTCCTCCAGATGAAGGGGTAAAAGTAGAAAATATTGATGGTATGATGAATAAATATTTTAAGTTTTTAGAACAAGAAGATAATATAGATACTATAACAGATTATTATATAAAATCTCAAATAGCACATTTCTATTTTGTATATATCCATCCTTATTTTGATATAAATGGAAGAAGTGCTAGAACTACTTCAATGTGGTATTTGTTAAATAATGAAGCTTATCCTTATATAATCTTTAATAGGGCAATAGGAAATTCTAAAAATGTTTATTATAAAGAAATAAGAAAATCTAAAACAAGTCATGATCTAACTAGTTTTCTTCAGTACCTATTAGTTAATGTAAAAAAAGAACTAGAAAAAGAATATGTTATTCAAGCAATAAAAGCATCTTCAAAAGAAAAACTTACTTCTATAGAGTTTTCTGCTATTTTAGATATTTTATCAATGAATGGACTTAAAACACTTAAAGATTTTACTTATTTTTATAACTTAAAAAATGATAAAAAAAGAGTTAGTGATATTTATCAAGAAATGATCTATCCTCTTTTAGAGAAAGAAGTAATAAAAAAAATAAGAGATACTAAAGGAATGTATAGTGGTAGTGATAATAATTTTGTCTTTGATTTAAATACTTCAAAACTAGATTTGGATAAATCCAAAATACGTAGATTATCTATAAAATAAAAGATAAAACCTTTAAAGATGTTTTACCTTTTTTTCATTTTTAAAAATTTGTTTAATCTCTTCTAAAATTTCTTCTATTTCTTCAAAACTTTCTAACTCTAAGATGGGTATATTAGTTTCTATTTTAGTAGTATCTTCTTTTATATTATATATTTCTTTGTAAGATAACTCTTTTTCGTTTTCTTTATAAAGACAACTTCTACTTAAAAGATTTTTACTTAAAGAAATATTAATAATCTCTTTAATTATTTTTTCATCTTCAGTATAACTTTTAATAAAAGATAAACTATTTTTAGAATTAATTAGTTCATATAAACAAAGAGAATCTTCAGTAAAGTAAATACTTATTTTATTTCCTATTTTTTCTTTTTTATCATTAGTTATAGCTTTACAAAGAATTTTTTTATTCTCTTCAAAAATAACACTTTGATTTAATTGCCAATTTTTTAGATAAGGGATATGTTTATTTATTTCATTATAAATATTATTTATATCTTTTTTGTATTTACTACTTTGTTTGATTTTTGTTATATTATTCATTTTCTTCACCTCTTTAATTTTATGACTTAGGGCATGGAAAATTCGTGTTTTTATATATTATTTTTTATAAATAAAAGAGCACTTTTAAAAATATTTTTATCTTCTTTATAAGTTATAATATTTAAAGCTTCTTTTTCATCATACCAAGATACTTTTTCTATTTCTTCTTCCTGAGGTTTTAAGTTATAAGATAAAGGTTTAGCTAAAAAGAAAATAACATCTTTAATAGTATTTTCTTTTGGACTATAAGTTATTTTTTCTCTAAATCCAGGAATAATTTCTATATCGATATTTGTTTCTTCTTTAACTTCACGAATAGCAGTTTCTTCTTCTGTTTCGCCTTTTTCTATATGTCCTTTAGGAAAGGAATAGTGACCAGCATTATGTTTAACAATTAAAAAATATAATTTGTTATTTTTGCATTTATATATTATCGCACCACAAGATTTTTCTTTTTTCATAAACTCCTCCATAAGATTAGTTTAACAAATTCTATCAATAAAAACAAAGTTATTTTATATTTTGACATATTTTTCATATACTTTAATAGGTGATTTATTTTGTTAGTAAGCTTAGTAACATTTTTAAAGGCTTTAATGCTTTTTAAAACTTCTTATTCTAATAATGTCTTTAAAGAGCCACTTTCAAAAGAAGAAGAAGAAAAATATATTGATTTGCTTTTAAAAGGAGATAAAGACGCAAGAGATAAACTTATTGAACATAATTTAAGATTAGTTGCACATATTACAAAAAAATATGAAAATACCAACATAGATAATGATGATTTAATAAGTATTGGCACTATTGGGTTAATAAAGGGAATAGATTCTTACTCAAAAAAACATGGAACAAAGATTACTACTTATTGTGCTAAATGTATTGAAAATGAAGTATTAATGTTTTTTAGAAGTAATAAGAAAAATAATAATACAATATCTTTAGATGATCCAATTGGATATGATAAAGAAGGTAATGATATAACAATCTTAGATATTTTAAAAACTCCGAAACCTGATTATATAGAAGATATGTATGTAAAAGATAATATTAAATTACTTGGAAAATATTTAAATAGGCTTTCTCAAAGAGAAAAAGAGATAATTGTAAGAAGATACGGGCTCTTAAATCACGATGAACAAACTCAAAAAGAGATAGCAAAAGATCTTAATATTTCAAGAAGTTATGTTTCAAGAATTGAAAAAAGAGCAGTTACTAAAATTTTAAGAGAATTTATAAAAAGTGGGGATATAAAATATTAATTAATATCTTCTTTTTTTAATTTTTTTATGTTAAACTTTTACTAGAAGGTGATAATATGAAAAATAAGGGATTTACTTTGGTTGAAATGTTAGCAGTTATTGTAATTCTAGGAATTTTATCTTCTTTGGCAGTAGTAGGGGTATCTAAATATAGGCAAACTGTTAAAGAAAAAGAACTAGTTAATCTTAATTCTACTATTGAGGATGCTTATGATAAGTATCGTTCTGACTTATTAATGACAGGAAAAAGTTATTTAAAAACAATAGATTTTAATATTATTGATGGTACAATTTTTAACAAATATTTTAGTGAATTAACTTATAGTGGTGATCATTTAAAAAAAGCTGATTTAGAGGGGAGCATTTTTAAACTTGTTGTTAAGGGGGACTTATTAAATATCACAGATTATACAGAAGGTAAAGATGAAGCAACTTATGTTAAGGATGGAACATGTTTAGTTACTTCTAAAATATCTGATAAAATATCTGAATCTGAGACAACAGAAAATGAAAAAGAACTAGTTAAAGAGTGTCAAGAAACTAGTGGTGGTACTCCTTTACCTTCACAAGAGGAAATGTTGTGTGTTAAATTAGTGAAAAATGATGAAGTTTTAATAGATGATTTTGCTGATACAAAAAATCTTTGTTATTATTTTAGGGGAGAATGATCGAAAAAATGAATAAAATAAAAGTAATGGATACTAATTTATCCAATAAAATAGCTGCGGGTGAAGTAGTAGAAACTCTTATGAATGTTGTTAAAGAGCTTGTGGAAAATAGTATTGATGCAGGTTCTTCTTTTATCAAGATAGATTTAATAGAATCTGGTACTAAAGAAATAAGTGTTTCAGATGATGGAATTGGTATGAGTAGAGAAGATGCTGTAAATTGTCTTAAAAGACATGCCACTAGTAAGCTTTATACTGATGAAGATTTATTTCACATAGATACCTTGGGATTTCGTGGTGAAGCACTTCCTTCAATTGCCTCTGTTTCTAAAATGAAAATAGAAACATCATACGAAGATATTGGTACTACTGTTATAATAAATGGTGGAAATATAGAAGAGGTTATTTCTTCTTCTCTTAGAACAGGTACTAAAATTACAGTAAAAGATATTTTTTATAATACTCCTGCTAGACTTAAATATCTTAAAAATTTACATACAGAACTTGCTAATATAACTTCTTATGTTACTAAAATGGCACTTTCTTATCCAAATATTAAATTTAGTTTAACTAACAATGATAAAAAACTTTTATCTACTGATGGCTCTGGTAATTTATTAAAAGTTATCAATAGTGTTTATGGACTCGAAGTAACTAAAAAAATGATAAAGATTTCTTCAGAAAATAGTGATTATGAAATAAATGGTTATATTTCTTATCCTGAAATTAATCGTTCTTCTAGGAATTTTATTACACTTTTTGTAAATGGTAGATATGTTAGAAATAATAATGTCATAAAAACTATTTTAGAAGGTTATCATACTTATTTACCAATTGGGAGATACCCAGTAGTAGTCTTAAATATTGAAGCAGATCCATCAATAATTGATGTAAATGTTCATCCAACAAAAATGGATATTAAATTTTCAAAATTAGAAGAATTAGAGGCACTTTTATTAAAAACTATAAGTGATGCTCTTTTAAAATTAGTTCTAGTACCAGAGATAAAATCAGAAGAAAAAGTTATATCTAATATAAATGAAATTACTACAATTAACAAAGACTTAGACTTTAAAGAAAAAGAAGTAGTAAGTCCTAGATATGAAGAAATTTCTTTTAACTTTAATGCAAATGAGGAAGAAGAACTTTATAAAGTAGAAGATAGTAAAGAGAAAAAAGAAACTGTTAATAAAATAACTCCAGTAGGAATTGTAAAAAATACTTATATAATTGGAGAAAATGACGAAGGTATGTATATTATAGATCAACACGCTGGTCAAGAAAGAATAAACTATGAAAGATATAAGAAAAAGCTTGGTGAAGACACTAGAGAAATAACAGATGTTTTAGTGCCTATAAAATTAGAATTTACTTCTAGTGAGTTTTTAGAACTTAAAGAAAAACAAGATATTATAAATAAAGTAGGTATTTTCTTTGAAGAGTTTGGACAAAACTCAGTAATAATTAGAAAACATCCAAAATGGTTAAACTCTAGATATATTACTGATTCAGTAAGAAAAATATTAGAAATTATTATATCAGAAAATGATTTTTCTAAAGAAAAATTTAATGAAAAAATAGCGATTACTTTAGCATGTAAAATGTCTATAAAAGCAAATGATTATATTTCTTTAGAAGAAGCAGATAAACTTTTAGAAACACTTTTAAAATGTGATAATCCTTATACATGTCCTCATGGAAGACCTACCATTATAAATTATAGTTATTATGAACTGGAAAAACTATTTAAAAGAGCTATGTAATATATAATTACCTAGTTCTTTTCTTAAATTTTTAAAAAAGTATGAAACGTAAAATTTGATTATGGTAAACAAGATGAAATTATAATTTTGTATAAAGCCAATATTTATGTTTCATCTTTTTATTTTGTCTTAAATCTTATAGTTGCTCATTTTACTTTTGTTTTACTTTAGTTTATAGTGATTCTTGAAAGAAGGTAATTTCATGGAAATACCAATGTTAAATAGAAAAATTAATAGAAATGATTCTTATAAATTA
>JBJEDW010000041.1:0-2304 GCA_051872415.1 Bacilli bacterium | reverse complement strand
AAAGAAAAAGGACTGAAGAAAAATTAATCATTTAATTTTTCAACAGCCCCTTTTTTTATCTCTATAATCTTCTATTTTTTCTAAAACATCATCATCAGGATCATCATACTCATCAAAAGAAATACCAATTTCATCTAGTTCATAATCATTCAAAAGTCCAACATCATTCATTAAATAATACAAATACTCACGATTTATACCATCATCCCTCTTGCGTCTTATCATAAACATCCTCCTTTCCTCTGATAGGTTCAGTGCCTTCCAAATAATACAAAATCTTTTTATTCTCATTCTCATCAGTCACAATATTACCCGTAATAGGATTAACTAAAACTCCAACAACATCCTCCGGAACTTTATACCAAGAAGCATCCCTATCATCAAAAAACTCTTCCATACTAACAATCCAAGATTTCTTATTACCCACGACAACATCACTAGAAATATTAGAATTATCATCATACCCAGCCCAAGAAGCAAAAACAACCTCTGGTGTATAACCAATAACCCAAGAATCAGTATCAGTACTACCTGTTTTAATAGCATATTTATTAGTAATATCTCCTGCCATACTTATACAAGTAGGATAAGTATAGTCAATTAAATTCGAATCATAAGTACCAGTAAGAAGTTCACTAATAATAAAAGTAACATCACTATTAAAAATAATCTCTTCATCTTTCTCCTTATACTCATATAAAACATTACCCTTCTTATCAACAACTTTAGAAATCAAATGAGGCGTAACTTTTTTTCCCCCATTACTAAGAGCAGAATAACCCGCAGAAAGTTCCATAATATTAACCTCGTAAGTACCCAAAGCAAGAGAAGGAGACTTATCAATTTTTGAAGTAATACCAACACTTTTCAAAGTATTATATAATTCATCTTCTCCTAAAAACAAATGAGTCTTAACAGCATAAATATTATCAGAATATGCAATCGCCGCGGCAAGAGAAATTTCCTTATTAGCATAGATATTCCCATAATTCTTCGGAGAATAAGTCTTTTTATTATCAAAATAAAAGTTAGTTTCCTTACTAAAAAACGTAGTACTCGGAGTAAATCCATTTTCAATAGCTTTATAGTACAAAAAAGGTTTTATAGTAGATCCAGGTTGTCTATAAGAATTAATTGCACGATTAAACTGACTTTTACCATAATTAATCCCTCCAATTAACGCTATAACCCCTCCATCATCAGGATTCATCATTACCTTCGCAGTTTCTATCCTATCATCAGTAGCATTCTTCTTAAGACCCTTTTCCAAAGCTTTTTGAGCATCAACATCTAAAGTAGTATAAATCTTAATATTACCAGTATCTAAATAACTACTAGGAATACCATCCAAACTATTAAGTTCATCCATAACAGCATCATTATAATAAATAAGCGAAGTAAGATCACTTCCAAACTCATCACTTTTAAAAACAAGTTTTGTATTATAAGCATTATCCATTTCCTTCTTACTTATATAATCATTATTATACATCCTCTCCAAAACCACATTTTGTCGCTTTTTAGAAAGCTCATAATTATCAATAGGAGAATAATCAGAAGGACTATTAGGAATACCTGCCAGGATAGAAGCTTCCGCTAAAGTAAGATCCTTAACATCCTTATTAAAATAATATTTGCAGGCATTACTAATTCCATACATACCATGCCCATAATTAATAGTATTAAGATACCCTTCCAAAATTTCATCTTTAGTATAATGAGCCTCAAGCTCATAAGTAAGCCACATTTCCTTCCATTTTCTAGTCCAAGACTGTTCAAAATCTAAAAACAAATTTTTAGCATATTGCTGAGTAATAGAAGAAGCCCCTTGTTCCACTTTTCCAGAGGAAATATTAACTAAAAGAGCCTTAGCAATTCTAGGGTAATCAAAACCCCAATGCTTATAAAAATTCTTATCCTCAACACTAATCGTAGCATTAATAATATTATCATTCATATCACTTAAAGAAACCCAAGAATCATTACCATTTCCCTGAAAAACAAGTTTTTCCTTATTATCATAAACAGAAAAAGCATTAGCATCACTAATATCAAGCCTCGGAGTAATAAACGCATACAAAAACCCTATTAAATTAAAACAAACAAAAACTAATACAAAAAAAAGTAAACATTTAATTGCTATTTTCCAAATTTTTGTCTTCATAACAAGGCTCCTTTTCTAAATTTAGTATGAAAAAAAACCAAAAAAATATGTAAAATAATAAAAAGATGTGCTATAATCCTACTGAAATGGTGACTAACTATTAAAAGTCAATAGTAAAATTGAAATTTTTATTAGTTTGT
>JBJEDW010000040.1:0-2326 GCA_051872415.1 Bacilli bacterium | reverse complement strand
AATTCTATGTGTCTTTTTTTATGCCATCTTTGGACACTTACTTTTTCTATTTATAAATTTTGTTTTTTTATTATGATGTTTGATAGACTTGGTCGTTCTTTAAAAGTTATGCAAGACACTTATATGCATTTATTTCCTACTATTCAAGATGAAGTAGTTGATTTAGTAGATAATTTATAAAAAATAGTACCTAAAAAAATAAAAACCCTTGATACACAAGAGTTTGATTTCTTACTGGTGGAGAATAAGGGATTCGAACCCTTGGCCTCCTGCGTGCAAGGCAGGCGCTCTAGCCAGCTGAGCTAATTCCCCAGATAAGCGATCCTTTAAAGGACACTTATAATTATACTTGAAATTATCTTTTTGTCAATAGTTTAAATGCTATCTATGTTAATTTTTACTTTTTTATTATCTTTTAGATAACTACTTGCTTGAACTATTGTTCTTATTGAATTTATTACTTTCCCACTTTTTCCTATTACTCTAGGCATGTCTGATTCAGAAATTACAACTTCTAAAAGAACCTCGTTTTCATTTTCTGATGGAAATTCTTTTACTGCTACTATTTCTTTATCTTTTACTAAAGATAATATAATTTCTTCAGTTAATTTTAATAAATCCATTATTTACTTTGTCTTTCTTCGTGATATTTTTTCATAACACCAGCTTTACTTAATAAATCTTTTGCTGTATCTGTTAAAATTGCTCCATTTCTTAGCCATTTTAAAGCTACTTCTTCATTTATTTTTATTTCAGCTGGATCTGTAAGTGGGTTATAGAATCCTATTAATTCAAGATATTTTCCATCTCTTGGAGATCTAGAATCAGTTGCTACTATACGATAGCTTGGTCTTTTTTTTGAACCCATTCTTGTTAATCTAATTTTTACTGCCACTTTAATCGCTCCTTTCAATCTGATATGTATTATACACAATAAAAATATGCTTGTCAACCTAAAAAGTTGACATTTGTTTTTTGGCATAAAAAAAATTTCATTTGTCAGTAATGAAATCCTTTTTCTGTGTTACTTAAAGTATACATAATATTCTGACAAAACATTAAATATACTTTTATCAAGATCCACAATATACGTATATCACTTAATAGCTTGATACGGTAGTCATTTGCTTAATATAAATAATATTGTTGATAAGCATATTACCAACTTATTTATATGTAGCAATTTATAACTAATAAAAGTTATTTAGGAATGGAAAGTTATAAACCTTTGTCTATAATTTTCATCACTATAATCTAGCTACCTCTATTAAGTAATTTAAATTTATCATGTTTTTGTTAATTGTGCAATACTTTTTTTAAAATTTTTTACTTTTTTTGACAATTTTACTCTAATTTGACAATTTGCTTTCTCCAGTTTTGTAATCAATGGTAATTCCGTCTTGTACATTGTAAACATAAACATTAAATTTTATTCCTTGTCCATTGTCTTCGACTGATTGGGCCTGTATTTGAACTCCGCTTGCTAGAAGATTATTTCCTTCAAATATTGGAGTTACTTTATAAAGAACATGATTGTTTGTTTTTTTGATATAGTCTGCTACTTTGTTTTCAAATTCTAACATTCCTACTGTATTCATGTAACGGGTACAGGTAATTAAATTTTTTTCATTGGCATTTTCTCCAGTTAGTTGATATCCTATTAAATGACATCTATTATAAAGATATTTTCCTTCTACTATATCATATTTTACTGTATGCCATCCTGTTGGTTTTATCATACCTATTCTTCCTCTTTCTTCTGTTGGCATAGTTTCTTTACTAATATTTGCATAAGCAGTTCCACATCTATTTAAACTATCTAGTTCGCTATATTTCTCAAATGATTTTTCTGTTAGGTCTTCTTCTTTAAAATCAGGATTATTATCATTTAATATTACATATGGTTTGTTATTGTATTCTGGTATTTCTTCGATGTTATATGACTTTTCTGTTTCTAGTCCAAATACTGATGTTTTAATATCATTTAAGAGTTCATTTGTTTCACCTTTTGATATTCCTATTATTAAAACTATTATTACAATTATTAATGATCCTATTATTTTCTTTAGATTTTGTTTTTGTCTTTTATTCATAATTCCTCCATTTTTTACTATTTCATTATATCAAAAAAAAGCCTATAAATATAGTTAATGTTTATAAGCTTTTATTTTCTTTTATAAAATCTTCTGTTACTGTTTTATCTATTTCATCCATTATGTTTTCTTTATCTTTTTCGTCTATTATTTCTTCCCATTCATCTTCATTTTCATCCCCGAGTTTGACAGTTGTTAACTAAAAAATTAATCTAGGTATTGAAAAATCTAGT
>JBJEDW010000039.1:0-12994 GCA_051872415.1 Bacilli bacterium | reverse complement strand
CTTATAAAATAAGGGGTTAGGAGTTTTTTGTATCTCACAACTGTCAAATTCAGGAGTATATAATATTTTTAACTAAAAGTAAACGATATTATTAAGTAATTATTGTAAAAAAATAAATAAAATTGCAGTATTTACTAGTAATTTTTTAAAAAAAGGTATAAAATATTTATAGAATAAGGAGGTAATTTTATGTTAAATACAGAACTAACACAACATTTAAAAGAAATAGAAAAAAACACAAAAGCCTCTTTTGATGAAAAAGATAAACAATCTTTATTTTATTTTATTCAAATGTTTGATCTTATGTATAATGAACTTTGTTTTGAAGTTTATGATCAAGGATTATTATATGATATAGTTCATAATACATTTAAAAAAAATATAATTATTATTTTTGATAATATGAAAAGTTATGCTATTAAAGTATCAGATAATTCTAGAAAATCATTCAATGAACTTATTAAAGTAAGTACTTCGAATAGATATGTAGCATTAGATAATTTAAATGGTTTATATCAAAACTTTAAACTTGAAGTAATAAAAAATCTTAGTATAAAAAATAAAATAGAAGCTTTAATAAATGCCAATAAAGATGTACTAAAAGGACAATTATATTCTAAATGCGTAGTTAATGATAAAAATAAAACAGATGAAATAATTAATAAATATACTAATCTTTTAATAGAAGAATTAGAAAAAAACATTAGTAGTAAACGTGATTTAATACTTTCACTTTATAGAGAATTTATAGATAGTATTTTAAATGAAGTTTATGAACAAAAGGAAAGATTTAATAATCAAAATTTAAAACTTATTATTAATACATCGTACAATTATTTAAAAGAAAAAGAATATATTAATATTGATAAATATGCTGATTTAAATATAAAGTTTATAAATGAATCTTTTAATAAAATAGATGGAAGAATTTATAATGAATTAGGTATTAGAAAAAATAATACTAGTAATATAAATCCTGTAAAAGATTACTTGTTAAGTTTTAATAATACTATCAGAGTAAAAGTAAAAAATGTTTTTGATGAAATGAATTTGATAGTTACTTTAGATAAAGAAGAAACAAAAGACAAAATAAAAGAATTTAATGATTTAATTACTCATATATATGAAATTAGATTAGTGTTTGATAAACAATTTTTAGAATATAAAAAAGAGTTTATTTTTGTTACTAAAGATAATGATAGATTTGATGAAATATTTAAAAAAGAATGTTCTAGACTTACTGAAGGTATAAAGACTAATATTTCTAATATTTTTAGAGAAAATATTAAGATATATAATGATGTTGTTTATAGAACACTTTTGCTTAAAGCTAGAGTACATGAATATAACGAGGTTCTTTCTGCAAGCAAAATAAAAGATTTACTTTTTAAATAAATCTTTAATAATAAGGATAATAAGATCCATAATAAGGTGGTCTTGGACGAGTTGCTCCGAATATTAGAGGAGAAGATACAAATCCTAGAGCAAATGGAAGAAGAAACCCTCCTCCAAATGGTCTGTCTCCGGGCATTCCAGGTCTTGGTCTTACCATTTGAGGATTTTGTCTAACATAAGAAGGATTACTATAGTAATACATATTTTGAGGATAAGATGACATAATATTATTATAAGGCATAACATAAACTCCTTTCTGGTATATGGTATGCTAAAAACTATTTAGAGGTGAAAAAATGGAAGAAAAAATAAAAATTTTAGCAAAAACAATTGTTAATCATTCTATAAAAGTAGAGGAAGGAGAAAACGTAAAGATAACATCTGAAACAATGGAACCTATGCCACTTATTAAAGAACTTGTAAAACTAATTAATGAAAAAGGAGCCAATGTAGATGTAAGCTTTTTTGATCCAAGTCTTAGAGCTATGATTAACAAAGATACAAGTGATAAAAAAATAGAACTTTTAAAAGAAATGGAAAAATTTGAAGTTGAGAAATTTGATAGTTTTATTAGAATTTTTTGTAATCAAGGAGACTATATAGATAATATAATTCCTGATAGTATATCTGTAAAAATAGGGGATGCTTTAAAAGAGTATCGTGATATCAGAGTTAATGAAAAAAAATGGGTTTTATTAAATTATCCATCTAAAGTAGATAGTCAAAAAGCTAAGATGGGAATTGAAGAATTTAGTGATTTTTCATTTTCTGCAATGTGTTATGATTATGATGAGATGAGTAAAGATTTAGAACCTTTAAAAAGATTAATGGAAAAAACAGATAAAGTGCGTTTAACAGGTGTTGGCACAGATATTACTTTTTCAATTAAAGATATTCCTGCTGTTCCTTGCAGTGGAGAATGTAATATTCCAGATGGAGAAGTATATACTGCGCCAGTTAAAGATAGTATAAATGGCATCATCAGGTATAATACCCCAAGTCCTTACAGAGGAAATGTTTATAATCATGTAACACTTGAGTTTAAAGACGGAAAAATAATAAAAGCAACTTGTGATGAAGATGATAAAGCTTTAAATGAAATATTTGATACAGATGAAGGCGCTAGATATGTCGGAGAATTTTCAATAGGCACTAATCCAATGATAAAATATCCTAAGGGAGATATATTATTCGATGAAAAGATAATTGGTAGTATTCACTTTACTCCAGGAGCTTGTTATAAAGATGCGTATAATGGTAATAAGAGTGCTATTCACTGGGATCTAGTTCTAATTCAAAGAGAAGAATTTGGTGGAGGAAATATTTATTTCGATGATGTATTAATAAGAGAAAATGGCATCTTTGTAGTAGATGAACTTCTTCATTTAAATAAGTAAGAGAGTAAATCTCTTATTTTTGTTTATAATAATAATGGTGATGACATGGAATACTTTACTATTATTTTTAGAACACTTTTCTTTTATTTTTTCATTGTTTTTGTATATAGAATAATGGGTAAAAGAGAAGTAGGTCAGCTTGGAATAATCGATCTTATTGTATCAGTTTTAATAGCAGAACTTGTAGCAATTAGTTTAGATAACACAAAAACAAGTATCTTTATGGCAATTATTCCAATCATTTTACTTGTTTTATGTCAAATAATAATGGCATTTTTATCTCTTAACAAAAAAAGTGTTAGAGAAATGTTTGATGGTAAACCTTCGGTTATTATAAATAATGGAAAAATTCAAATTAAAGAAATGGTAAAACAAAGATATAATTTAGATGATTTATTGACACAACTTAGAGAAGAAAATTTTAAAAGTATTAGTGAAGTAGATTATGCAATTTTAGAAACAAGTGGTAAGCTTTCAGTATTTAAAAAAGAAAATAGTAAAAAAGTTACTTTTCCTCTTCCTTTAATTGTAGAAGGTAAAATTGAATATGATAATTTAAAACTTTTAAATAAAGACACTAACTGGCTTTTGAATAATATAAAAACTGACATAAGTAATATTTTTTATGGATTTTATAAAGAAAATAGTATTTATATAATAAAAAACGATGAATTAGATAAAGATAATGCTGAAAAATAGAGAGAAATCTCTATTTTTTTAATAGTTCAAAATGATAATTTTAAAAATCTAGTGATTTATGTTGAAAAAGCAAAGTTTTTGTTATACAATAATGAAAAAAAGAGGGATACTATGAGTATAAATGAATATATAGAGAAACTAGAACCAGTTGTATCAAATATGTTTGAAGTAGAATGTAGTGGTCATGGTATAGATCATTTAGAAAGAACACTTAAAAATGCATTGTATATTCAATCAAAAGAAGGGGGAAATCCAATAATAATTGGGATTTCTGCATATTTGCATGATTTACATAGATTAATGCAGTATAAGGATGGAAAGTACCATAGTCCTAAAGAATCTCTTAATAAAGTAAAAAGAATATTAAAAAATATAGACCTTTCCAACGAAGAAAAGAAGGAAATTTGTTATTGTATTGAAAATCACGAGAAATACAATTGGAATGATAATAATGTTGATGATATAAACACTTTAATTTTGCAAGATGCAGACAATCTAGATGCGATCGGAGCAATTGGTATTGCAAGAGCTTTTGCATATGGATCAGCAAATGGTATTCCTATTTATAGTGAAAATTTCAAGCGAATTGTTAATGATAATTATGTTGAGAGTGACAATTTGGAGTCTAGTACAATACAGCATTTTTATGATAAACTCTTAAAACTTGGTGACAACATGAACACAAAAACGGCTAAAAATATAGCTAAAAAGAGAGCCCAATTTATAAAGGAGTACATTAATGAGTTTATGAATGAAGTAAATATAATAGAAACGAATTGTAATGACAAGCATATTAAATAATGATATACTTGATAAGTAATATAAAAAATGGGGTGTAAAAATGATATATAATAAAGATATTGATTTAAATATGTATAAAGCATTTTATGCAGTAGCAAAATCAGGTAGTTTTACTAAAGCAGCTGAAATACTATATATCTCACAACCAGCTATTAGCGTTACAATAAAAAAATTAGAAGCTCAACTTGAAACAAAACTTTTTAAGAGAGATAACAAAGGAATAAAATTGACAGAAAAAGGTGAACAATTACTGTTTTATGTAGAATCCGCTTTTAATACTATTCATATGGCTGAAGAAAAATTAGATAGTTTTGATGATATTGGATCAGAAATAATAAGGATTGGCTCTCCCTCTCATATATCAATATTTTTGTTAAGTAATTTAATTGTAGAGTTTAGGAAAAATCATCCAAATATAAAATTTTTTATTGTTAATAGATCAACAAAAGAAATGATAAAAATGTTAAAAAATAGAGAAATAAGTATGATTATTGATAATGATGCTCCTATATTAAATGATTTGAAACATGTTATAATAACAAAATTAATTGACTTAGAAAATTGTTTTGTAGGAAACGAAAAGTATAAAAATCTTTCAAACAAGAAAATAAATTTTGAGACTATGAATAAATATGAATTGTTATTACCATCAACGAGAACTTTGACTAGAGTAGAACTTGAAAAAATTGTTAGAAAATCTAATAGCGATTTATTACTAGACCCAGTAATAGATGTTTCTATAACAGAGGTTATGTATGAGCTAGTAAAAAAAGGGTTGGGGATAGGATATTTTCCAAAACTATTTGTGATTGATGATATAAAAACAGGAAAACTATATGAAATAAAAACTATTTTGCCTCTTCCGAAAACAGAATTATGCTGTGTATATGTTCCCGAATTTATGAACAGTGTTGAAAGAATTTTTTTTAATTATATGAAAGAAAGATTAGGAAGTGATTGTAAGTATGAGGAGGAAGAAGAAAAAGATGAGTAATATTGAAAAAGAAATAAGACTAGAAGTAAATAAGGAGCAAATAGAAAAAGTCAGAAATAATACGGAACTTGTTAGCGATAAAAAAAGAATGATTGATATTACCTGTGGAAAATATGGTTTTGATTCATTATCAAAGGTAGGTTATATTTGTAGGGTAAGAGCTAAAAATGGTAAATATAAATTAGAAGTCAAAAATTACTTAGATTCAGAAAAAGCAATGGAAAAGAGTATAGAAATTGATTCTGTTAGGGATGGAGTAGAATTTTTAGGTTTATTGGGTATGGATCCATATCTAGTGTTAGACAGATATAGAGAAATAAGAAAGTATAATGGTTTAACAATTTGTATTGATGAATTTCAAGACGATATAGGCGATTATATAGAAATAGAATATCAAGAAACTGATAGAGATCAGGCAATACAATTTGTAGAAGAAATGGAACTGACACTAGATTTGAAAGAAAAATATGGTGATATAGTTAAAACAAGATTAGAAAAAGACAAAGAATTTGAAAAAAAATTTACTAAATCTTTGAACGGCTATAAAAAGAGTTTATAATTAAAAATGTGTTAAAATAAGGTTTTCATGAATGGAAAACTTTATTTTTTTTGTTATAAATTTTATTTATATATAATATTAATAATTATTATTTGCTATTTTTAATAAAGCAGTAATATGATTGTATTGAAAGGAGTGATTTTGATGTTAAAAGAAGAAAGACATATGGAATCGATGATTGAAAAAAAACATCCAGAAGAAAGAGGTCCAAAACCAATTAAGGAAGAAAGACCAGAAAGACATCCAGAAGAAAGAGGTCCAAAACCAATTAAGGAAGAAAGACCAGAAAGACATCCAGAAGAAAGAGGTCCAAAACCAATTAAGGAAGAAGGACCAAAAAAACATCCAGAACATATACTACCACCACAAGAAGAATTAGAAGTAATGATAAATCTTTGTGGTAGTAAAAAAGAACTTATAGATGTTTTAAATCATATTAATAATATGATTGTTGAAGCACCTAAAAAAGTTAATAGTGAAGTAAAAGTAAGAAAAATAAGATAATTTGAAAGGAGAATTAATTATGGAAGACAAAAAACTAACTGAAGACAAGTTGAAAAAGTTTGAGGAATTAGTTGAAAGGTTGGAAAAAGCAAGTGAAAAACCACACCCTAAGCATCCAGAAGGTCCAGATCATAAACATCCACATCCAAAACATCCACATCCACCAATTCCACCACATGAAAGAAAAGATCTAAAAATTGATTTTAAACAAGATGAAGAATTATTAAAAGAAATCTTCGGAGATGATGATACTGCAAAAGCTGTGGTAGATATTATCACAACAAGCCCAACAGAAATACAAATAGTATTAAAAGTAGTTATTGATTTATATAGTAAAGTAAATGAATCAAAAGGAGAATAATTATGAATATAGGTATAAGGTTTTCTTCGCCAATACCTGAAGAGACAGACATAAAATCATTGGCAAAATTATTTGATGATAATGAAGAAGAAATTGCAGAAGTTCTTGATAATGCACCATATGAAGTTTCGGTTCTAGCATGTTTATTAAGTAGATTAGATAAAATTATTTCAAAATAAAATGAATATAAAAGATACATTAGATGAAATAGGTATTTTAGAAACAAATATACAAATAGAAAAATATATAGATGATAAATCTTTACTAGATAGTGTATCATCTGAAATGCCTATTCCAACAAAAAATGAAACCAAAGATATAATAAACAATGCCGTAGAAAAAATATTGAAACTTAATAAAAAGAATATATTTATGCTTTCTAACGAGATAGCATTGATAGAAAAGTTTCTACTTCATAAAGATAAGATACAAAATATTATTGTATGTTTATCTAGAAATTTGTCTGATGAACAGGTATGTAATATTAAAAGTAATGTACCAAAAAATAGTAATGTTACATTTATACATGAGCTTGAGTATCCAAACATAATAAAGCCAAGAGATTCTATACTTCTTGTATTAGGATATCTAAATGGTAATAACTCTATAGTTACTAATAATACTTATAGGATGATAGAGTTATATAAAAGTTTTTTAGGAAAAAAAGTGTTTGTAAGTTGCATTAGTGATGATGTTAAACTTAGACAAAAAAACTTTATAAGTATAAATAGTAAAAACTATTTTGACATAATAATATAGGAGGAAGTTATGCTAAAAGAAAAGTTTAAGGGTGATATACCTGGATACTTACTTATGGCGTCTATATTTATAATTTCTACTATAATTGCATTACTTTCAAAAATGTCAATAACAACAATAATGAAAGATTATCAATTTAGTGTACTTATAATATTAATAGTAATGGAATTATTTACAAATTTAATATCTAGTACAGGAGTAATTGAAAAGATTTCATTAAAAATCTCAGTTATATCTAAAGGAAAACAAAAGAAGTGCTTAATTTTATTTGGATTACTTATATTCTTTGTATCAGCATTTTTAAATAATATAACAGCAGTTCTGATAGTATTACCTATAATATTTGTATTATTAAAAGCAATAGGAATAAATCAAAAATATGTAAATATATTTTTTGCAACAATACTTGCTTTATCAAATACTGGAGGAGCTTCATCACCAATTGGAGATTTTCCAGCAATAGTAATAATGAGTAGTGGAATAACAACCTTTTCTGATTACTTATTTAGAGCATTTCCATTTTTTTTAATAATATCTGTTGTACTGATATTTTGGTGGCAATTATTTGTAAAGGAAAATAATGGATATGATAGAAAAAGTAACTTATCAATAGATTTACTTCAAAGTAAATATAAAAATATAGAAGTAAATAAAAAAGTATTAACAGGACTAATGATAATATTAGCACTTATGTTTGTAAGTTGGAGCTTAGTACCACAAAATGTTATACCACCAGAAGTAATAGCACTTTTAGGATGTGTGATAGGAATAGTGTATGTAGCACTTTGTGGAGTTAAAATAAAACTATTAACAGATTTTAAACCAGTACTTACAATAGCTTCATTTCTATTCTTAGCAAATGTAATAGCGCATACTGGAGTATTAATAACTTTAGCAAATAATTTGCAAACTTATATTTCAGATTCTAAGATGTTACTAGTATCAATTATACTTATGACATCGTTAATATCTGGATTAGTTGGAGCAGGACCAGCTTCTTCTGCAATGATGCCAGTAATAATATATTTGTGTGAAACAACATTTAAAACACAAGCAGATTGGATTGCAATAGCATATGCTTCAGCAATATGTGCTGGGAGTTCACTATTTATGTGGTCTGCTACAGCAGGATTTATACTATCTAAAAGAATTAATGAAGCCAACTTAGTAGATTCAAAAAAACAAAAGATGACGTGGAATATATCAAGTTATTTAAAGTATGGTATTCAAAATTATTTAATTCAAATTTCAATTTCAATATTACTTATTTATTTAATTTTATAATACGAAAGAACAAGTTATATTATAAAGAAAATAGTATCTATATAATAAAAAACGATGAATTAGATAAAGATAATGCTGAAAAATAGAGAGAAATCTCTATTTTTTAATAGTCTAAAATAGTAATTTTAAGAAATCTAGTAATTTATTATTATGTTGCAGACTAAAATAATTATATGATAGAATATGATAGAAATAATCAACAAAAAAGGGTGGTCAATATGAAAATATTATTTTTTTCAGATGTGCACGGAATAACTACTAATTTACCAAGGATAAAAGAATTAGATAAAAAAGAAAATTTTGATAAAATAGTGTGTCTTGGGGATTTATATTATAGTGGTCCAAGCTATAATGGTAATAGTACAAATAGTAGTGAAGTGTTAAAGTTTTTAATGAAATATAGGGAAAGATTAATTGTTTTAAGAGGAAACTGTGATTCTGATGTAGATATAAAAGCAAGTGATTTTCCAATTTGTGATACATTGTCGCTTATAAATGTGGATAATTTAAATTTATATTTGACTCATGGAAATAAATATAGTATTGAAAATAAAAATAAATTTAACGAAGGTGATATTCTGATTTATGGACATAAGCATTATCCATTTATAAAAAAAGAAGATAATATAATATTTATAAATGTTGGGTCCATATCACTTCCTAAGAATGAGTCAAAAGCCTCTTATGCAATATATGAAAATAGAATATTTTCTATTTATTCAGTAGATGATGAGCTTGTACTGGAAATTAAATTATAAAAAACATTGAAAGTAATGGCAACGGTAAATTATTAATTAATTATATTAAGTAAAATATAAAATTAGGTAAGAAGTAATGATTTAATTGTTATCTGTACCAGATAAACAAAACTTTTATAAGCAATTGGAATTTAAAATTAAAAGAAATATAGTAAAATATGTAATTATATGTGTTTGGATAATAAAAAGAATTTTTAATAATTACCATTTGAACTTAATTATAAATTGATAAGGAATGATTAATAATGAAAATATATATAATAGGCTCTACCGGGGCAGGGAAAACATATTTATCAAAAAAACTAAGTGAAAAATATAACATGAAAGCTTATGAACTAGATAGAATTGTATATGATCAAAATAATTTATCAGTTCACAGAAGCGATAAAGAAATAGAGAAAGATTTTAATAAAATAATTAATTCATCTTCTTGGATAATTGAAGATATTGGAAGAAAAAGATTTATTAAAGGAAGAGAAAAAGCAGATAGAATATATTATATCAAAATATCATTATTGAAAAATTATAAACAGATGATAAAAAGATGGAACAATCAAAGAAAAGGATTAGAAAAATATAATATAAAGCCAACGATTAAAAACTTATTAAAACAGTTAAATGACATAAATTCTTATAAAAAACTAGAAAAAGATTTATTAAAAGAACTAGAAATTTATAAAGGCAAATTAGAAATAATAAAAAGATAGTAATATATGAGAGTTTTTTACTAATAGAAGAAATAAATTATATAATAATTAAAAAAATTCTAAAAAAATAAGGTCAATTCCTCTTTTTAGATAATTATATATATGAAAGGAGGAATTTTTATGGAACTTAATTTTGAATACAAGAAAGTTGAAGATAATCCAGATAACAATTGCGATAATTCTTTTTCAGAGGAAAATTTAAGAAGAGTATTACAAGCAGATAAAAAACATTTTATGATAAAATCAATTCTTAAAGAGGTCATTAATTTTGATGTAGAAGATATTGAAGAAGAAAGTGGCAACTATCTTGTATATGGTACAAATGAAAATAATGAGTCAGAATGTTATTATTTTATGGTAAGAGAATCAGGTTTTACCCTTTTTAGCGTAAATAAGTTAGCAGAAAAAATGGAAAAAAAATAAAACAGAAGTTTTAAATTAGGGTAACGTTTAAGATATTATCACAAGATAAACATAGACAACATACAATTGACAAAAATCTCTTTTTCTTTTATAATCAAGCTATAAACGTTGATTGGAAGAGTAGTATCAGCTACTTTGTAGAGAGTTAGTGTTTGGTGAAAACTAATAAGCTAGTTGATATGAAAGACACCAGGAGTGCTTTTTGTTATTAATAGAAAAGCCGGGATATACCGTTATATATAAAGAGTGATTATAGAAATATAATAACTAGGGTGGTACCGCGGATTAACAGTTATTCGTCCCTTTTGGATAATAACTGTTTTTTATTTTAAGGAGGAAATTTTATGAAAAAGATATTTAATACTAATTTATCAAAAGAAAATATAGGAGAAAATGTTCAATTATATGGATGGGTACAAAAAAAACGTAATCTTGGAGGAATAGTTTTCATTGATCTTCGTGATAGAAGTGGTATTGTTCAGTTAATTGTAAGACCGAATAATAAGTTTTATGAATTAGCAGAATCTTTAAAAAGTGAATATGTTATTGAGGTTTTTGGAAAAGTAATAGAAAGAGAAAGTAAAAATAGTAATTTAAAAACTGGAGATATAGAAATAGATGTTACAGACTTAAAACTTTTAAATACTAGTCTAGATCTTCCTTTTACTATAGATGATGACACTACTGCTTTGGAAGAAACAAGACTTAAATATCGTTATTTAGATATTCGTAGAAATGAAATAAAGGATAATCTTATTTTAAGAAATAATGTAATAATGGCAATTCGTGAATACCTAAATAAATTAGATTTTATTGAAGTAGAAACACCAGTTTTATGTAAATCTACTCCAGAAGGTGCTAGAGACTTTTTAGTGCCATCAAGACTAAATAAAGGTAAGTTTTATGCACTTCCTCAATCACCTCAACTATTTAAACAACTTTTAATGATCGGAGGAATTGAAAGATATTATCAAATAGCTAAATGTTTTAGAGATGAAGATTTACGTGCTGATAGACAACCAGAATTTACACAACTTGACATGGAGCTTAGTTTTGTAAATGAAGAAGATATAATGGAAATAAATGAAGGTTTAATTGCTTATGTATTTAAAAAGATTAAAGGAATTGATATGAAGCTTCCCTTTATGAAAATGAAATATGATGATGCTATTAACAATTATGGTAGTGATAAACCAGATCTTAGGTTTGATATGAAAATAAATGATATTACTGATATTTTTAAGAATTCTTCTTTTGAACTATTTAAAAATTCAGAGATAGTTAATTGTTTAGTAGTAAAAGATAGTGCTAGTAAATACTCAAGAAAGAATTTAGATGAACTTGGTTTATTTGTAAAAAAATATGGTTTAGGAGGTCTTGCATATTTAAAATTTGGAGAAGAAATAACAGGTAGTATTGCTAAAAATTTAAGTAATGAAGAAATAACTTTACTTAAAGAACGTTTAAAAATTAGGGAGAACGATTTAGTGCTATTTGGATGTGGTAAAAAACAAAAAGTAAAACAAGCACTTGGGGCACTTAGATGTAAACTTGGAAAAGATTTAAAACTTTATAATGAAGAAGATATTTCTTATCTTTGGGTAGTAGATTTCCCTTCATTTGAATATAGTGAGGAAGAAGAAAGATATGTTGCTTGCCATCATCCATTTACTATGCCTAAAGATGAAGATGTAGATAAGCTTTTAACAGATAAAGCTAATTGTTATTCTAAAGCTTATGATATGGTAATAAATGGTTACGAAGTAGGAGGAGGCTCAATTAGGATTCATGATCAAGAAATCCAAGATAAAATGTTTAAAGCACTTGAACTAAGTGAAGACGACATAAAAGAAAAATTTGGTTTCTTTGTAGAAGCTTTAAAATATGGTACACCACCACATGGAGGTCTTGCTTATGGTATAGAAAGACTTGTTATGATTCTTTCTGGTACTGAAAATATTCGTGATGTTATAGCTTTTCCAAAGACTACAAGTGGAAGCTGTCTTATGAGTGAAGCGCCAGATGAAGTTGATAGCTTACAATTAATAGATTTAGGTATTAATGTTATTAATGAAGATAAATAGTAATAAAAAATTTTTAAAAAAAGTATGAAACGTAAAATTTAATTATGGTAAGCAAGATGAAATAATAATTTTGCATAAAGAAAATTTTTATGTTTCATCTTTTTGTTTTTGATTAAATCTTATAATTGCTCATTTTACATTTATTTTTCTTTGTTTTATAGTGATTCTTGAAAGGAGAAGTACCATGGAAACACCAATGTTAAATAGAAAAATAAATAGAAATGATTCTTATAAATTAAAACCAACATCAGAACTTAAAAAAGGAGATA
>JBJEDW010000038.1:0-2424 GCA_051872415.1 Bacilli bacterium | reverse complement strand
CCCCCTGAAGACAACAAAAAATTCTCTTTTTTTCTTTTAGATGCTATAATAAACATTGAGGTGATACTTTATGAAAGAACATAAATATTTAGGAGTATACGGATTGTTAATTAAAGATGGTAAAATACTCTTAATAAAAAAGTGTACTGGTCCTTATGATGGTAAACTTGATTTACCTGGTGGAACAATGAAGTTTGGAGAAAGACCTTTTGAAACTTTGAGAAGAGAGTTTTTGGAAGAAACTGGAATTGAAATATTAGATTTTTCTCTTTTTGATACTGATTCAGTTTTTGTTGATTGGAATTCTGATAATGGTTTATTTAAAGTTCATCATACAGGGATTTTTTATAAGATTTTAGATTATAAAAATGAAATTAAAAAAGAGCTTGAAGTTGATTCTATAAATGATGATTCTTTAGGTGCTGAGTTTTATGATATTGATTTTTTAAATAAAAAGAACTTATCAAGTATTGCTATTCTTGAACTTGAGAAATTAGGTTATGTTTTGAAATAACTTAATTTTTTTTGATTTTTTGTTATAATATTTATATGGAGTGATTTTTATGGATAAGAAAGATGTAATTTTACCTTTTTATGAGGGTAATTTTGAATATACTGCTTTTTTACTAAGTATAATATATGATTTTTTACCAAGTGATTTGGAATTAATGTCTAAAGAAAGTATTAATGCTGCGAAGATGGGTGCGATATCAAATATTCTTTTAGCAATAAAAGAAGATATTGTAGAAGAAGAACCAAATCATGAATTTAAATCAAAAATACTTATTTCTGAACTTGAAAAAGTAGTAGATGCGATTGCTACAAAAGAGGATAATGGATATAAAATAAATGGTGTTTTATTTAAAGATGCTGCTTCTTTAGTTGCGGAAATTAGAAATAGAATTGCTCATGGAAATTATACTCTTGATTTAGGACATAACAGAGTTATTTTAAAAAGAGATGGTGAAGATATTAAAATTAATATAAATAACTTGCAACTTTTCATAATGATTGCTGTTAAAAATTATAATATAAAAGTTTCTCCTGAAGAGTATGAAAGGGATATACTTATTTTTAGAAAACTTGAGAAAAACAGGACTAATCCAATTACTTCAGATGAAGAATTGATTAGTGTGTTAAAAGATTTTAATAAAATTACATTTACTTTAAAACCTAAAAAAGGTAATTTGATTAATCCTTATGTTGTTGAAATAATGCAGTCTATTATTAGGAAATATAAAAAAGTTCAAGATAATAAAATTTTGTATGAATTTCAAAAAGAAATAAAAGAAGACTATGATTTTAAATGGGAACTTACTAAAATTAAAAAATATGATGAACTTAAAGAACTTGCATCTCAAATAGTTAATATTTTACCTACTGATATAAGATATGAAGATCAAATAAGAAGTATTGGTTTTCAAGTTCAAAGATATATGGATTCTGAATATGATAGTCTTGGGCCAATTACAGGTAATTTAAAGAATTTAATTCTTTTAGAGGAAATGAGTGATTTAGGTACTAACGATATAAAAACTTTATTTTTTAATCTTGGAAGTAGATATTCAGACTTTAGTGTTGATTATGATATGCTTGCTTCTTCTTTGATGGGAATGTTTAACTCGATGTTTGCATATGCTAACGAAGATATTTATGAAAAGGAAGATTTTGATTATTCAGAACTTGATTTATCTTTATTAGAAGTTGATACTTTAAAAATAGATACTTTAGAACTTGATTGTGTATCTGGGAAAATTTCTACTAATTCAAAAAGACAAGGTAAGGTTAAAAAACTAATTGCTATGACTCAAGATAGTCTTTCTAAGGTTGATAAGAACAATACTGGTGCGATTACAAGTTTAAATAAAAGACTTGGAGAACTAGTAAATGAAGATACTGCGCTTGATAGTGTTTTAAATACTCTTGATGCTGAAAAAAATAGGATTTTATCTGAATATAATTTAAATGCTGATAAAAGAAAAAATAAAACTATTATTGAAAGGTTAAGAAATAGTATTGCACATGGAAATTATATGGTTAAAATAAATGATAGTTATGAAAGTGCAGTTATTGAGTTTGAAGATTTTCATAAAGATGAAGTTAAACTAAAAGCAAGAATAAAACTAATTGATTTTGTTAGATTAATGGATCTTAATGTGAAAGTGATTGAAAACTTTATATATGAAAAAACTAAAAGTAAATAGGGTGGTTATATGGAAAAAGAAATTATTATTGATGTTGATGATTTAAGAGAAGATTTAATTGATTATTTTGGCACAGGAATGTTTAATGCAAGTCCTGCGATGATGATTATGCTTGAAAAGGTAAAAAGTGCGAGTGATATGGAAGTTGTTGATATTGCTATTAAAAATGGATTTGATATAAGAAAATACGAAGTTAACCCTTTGGGACGAAGTCGATAAA
>JBJEDW010000037.1:0-13261 GCA_051872415.1 Bacilli bacterium | reverse complement strand
CTATGGTTACATTAAATTTTATTTTAAGATGGATTTGAATTAGTTTCTTCATCACTTGATGGAGGTGTTACTGGGTCTTTTGCAATACCGCCATCTTCTGGATTTTTTTGATCTTTATTATCTGTATCACTATTAATATTACTGTTACTGTTTGATGGATCATTTATTTCATTTGAATTGTTGTCAGGATTGCTGTCATTACTTGAACTGTTACTAGTAGTATTAGAATCTGATTTTTTTATCGTAGAGCTTTTCTTTTTTGTGATACTACTAGATTTTTTAGTAGTTGTTTTTGTACTTGAGCTAGAGGAATTAGCAATACTATTTTTTGAAACGTTTGATTTTGTAACTGAATGAATATTACTAGCATCACCATTATAAGAAGATTCTAATTTTTCACCATTTGTTACTTTTGATATCATTTCTTTTGCTTTTGATATACTTTCTTCATCAGGTACTGTTACATATAGTTCTTGATATGGATAAGTGTAAGTATAATCATAACTTCCTGTACCAGTTAAACTATTAGAAGTTAAGGTCCAACTTGCATTGTCTTTTAATTGCATTTTAGCAAGTTTTGTTATAGATTTCATAGGCATATTAGTTATCATACTATCTTTTAAAGAATTAAGTAAACTATTATATTTAGTTATTATACTAGGACTAGTACATTTTCTAAAAATAGCTTCAATCATAGCTTGTTGATTTTTTCCTCTTTGATTATCTCCATCTGCAAAAGTTTTTCTTTCTCTAACAAATGAAAGTCCTGCTTTTCCATCAACACTATTATATCCTTTACTAAAGTTATATCCATTATAACTTTGAAAATCATATTCTGAATAAACTTCTACTCCTCCGAGAGCATCTATTATGTTAACTAAACTACTAAAGTTAACTTTAAAATAATAGTTAATCTCTATTCCTAATAAATCTTCAATTGTAGCAACAGAAGTTTCAATACCATAATTTCCAGCATGTGTAAGCTTATCTTTATAACCACTTGTATCATGAAGCTGAACATAATAATCTCTTGGTATATTAGTCATTAATATTTGTTTTGTTTTTGGATTAATAGTTATTATTATATTTACATCACTTCTTGATATTTCACTTACTTCTCCGTATTCATCCATACCACTTATATAAATATTAAAGACATCTTTTGTTACATCAACATCTTTTGATTCAACTTTTACTGTTACTTTAAAAGTATAAAGAATTCTAGTTTGATCTTTAAAACTACTTAAAGAACTGCTTTCATTACTACTTCCAGCATTATCTAATTTTGTTTTTTGAGATTCTTCAACTAAAATTGATTCAGTTTCATTATTTAAAAGTGAAGTTCCTAAACTATCTAAATTGCCATAACTTTCATTTTCTGTTTGAACAGTTTTTCCTAATTTCTCTATTGCTTTTTTTGTAGCATTACTATTGTTATTATAATATCCTAAAGACTTTCCAGAAATATCCCCTATCTCTTGATAATTACTATCATTTTTTACCAAAACATGATAAGTATATGTTTTATACTCTTCACTCATGTCCTCTAATATTCCAAAAGTTTTAAATATAAAAAACGAAGCTACTAAAAAGATTATAGAAAACAAAAGTGCAAAAATCGTAGATATCTTTTTAGGTTTTTTCTTAACTTTTTTTCTAAACAAAAAGAAATTAAGTATTAAATTTATTAAAAATAAAACTCCTGCAACTACTGCTAAATACTTTATTGGTAAAATATTAATATATAAAACTACCCCTAAAAGTATTAGTGATGAAATTATTAATAAAACTCCTACTATCTTATAAGCATTTAATTTTTTCTTTTTCTCTTTCTTTCTTTTTTTCATAAACTACTCCTTTTACTCTATTAACTATTTCTATAAAAATTATTAAATAAATTACTCCCCCAATAAATCCTGCTGTTACATCAGTAGGATAATGTACTCCTAAATATATTCTACTTATTCCTATCATTAAAATTAAACCTATTAAAATTGAACTTAAAATAGCTTTTATATTTTTACTCCAATTACTATTAATAATTAAATAAATTAAAAATCCATAAAAGGCTACTGCTACAAAAGAATGTCCACTTGGAAAAGAATAACCATGTTCTTGCACTAACATATCAAGTGGTCTTTCTCTTCTAAAGATTAATTTTAATAAAACATTATTAAGAAAAGCTGATGCTAACAAATTAATAGGAATAACCCATTTCATTAATTTATCTTTTAATAAAACCATCAATATTAAAGCAATAAATATTAAAAAATAAGTATTAGCAAATAATGTAATAATTTTGTAAAATATTGTCTTACCATGTGTAATATTTCTTATAATGTTATTTATAAATTCATCATACCATAAACTATTCTTAGTCATAACAAATAATGCTATAAGCATAAATAATATAAATAGTATGATAAGTAATATGTGTTTTTTCTTGATACATATCACCTCTTTTTTAATTATATCACTATTATCTTTTTTTATTAAGAATTACTTATGTTTTACTTAAGTTATTTACACTTAACTATAAGAAGCACCTCTTATACTACAAACCATTTCATCATTTATAATATCATAAATATTATCTCCTAAAGAAAATAATCTATCAGCATCTTCTTTTGTTATTTTCTTACAAAAACTATTCTTTTCTTTTTGATTTGGACTACAAAAATAATAGTCTGTAGAATCGTTTACTCTTTCTATTTTAATAATATCTCCAGTAGCAAGAACATATTCCATTTTTTTTATATTATTATTTACTTGATTAATGTTTACATTATTTTCATCTTTTAAAACTGTTCTTGTATTCGTTTCTTCATATAATCCAATATATTTATTCTTATTAAAATATTTATATTTTTTAGTAATTTCTGCATCTATTAAAGTGGTATTATCTTCTTTCGTTTTAATAGTATACTGATTAATAAAACTATAGTTAATAGCTTTATCTCCAATTACAGAATAATTATATTTATTAACGTAATTTATTATTCCATCATCAGTTTTTTTTATTCCTGTATCTTCTGATTTAATTTTTTTATTATCTACATCTACTTCTATTTCTATTGTTCCTGAATCTTTTCCTTTAAATTCATAAAGTATAGTATTATCCACTATATCAAGGTTTATTCCTCTTCCACTTGGAATTATTTTATTAATCTTAGATAAAACACTATCTACTATTTTATTAGATTCAAAATTAAGGACAATTGCAGTAATAAAATCATCAATACTAGTATATTTTTCCATCATATTACACCTCTTTACTATTAGTTATAGTTTAACATATTATTTAGATTTATAAAACTACTATAATTAAATTATTTATTCTTCAAGCTTTATAAGTTCATAACTATTAGAACCTATCCCTAACTTTTCACTTATTTCTAAAAGATGAGTTCCATTTTGTCTTTCTATTCTTTCAATTAAATGAGATTTTTCTGGATCTTCACTATTATAAATCATATCAACACAAGCTCTATCAAGTGCAACAGGATCTAGTGATGCTGCTATACCAATATCTTTCATTTGTACTTTTTCTGGACTAGCAACACAATCACAATCTACTGAAAGATTATTTATTACATTTATATAGACTATATTTTTATTCATATAATCAATAACACTTTTAGAGCTATCTGCCATAGATTCTAAAAAATCATTTTGAGAGGCAGTATTTTCCCAAAGAATTGATACATCTTTAGTTTTACCAGCACTATGAATCCATGCTTTTCCAGAAGAAGAAGCTATTCCAATAGACATATTTTTAAGTGCTCCTCCAAAACCACCCATTGGATGTCCTTTAAAATGAGATAACATAAGAATAGAGTCATAGTTTTGAAGACTTTTTCCTACGTAATTTTCTTTCAAATGAACTCCTCCATTTACAGGTAAAGCTATCTCACCATCAGAATCCATTATATCTACATTTGCTATTTTATCAAAACCATGTTCTTTTATAGTTTTCAAATGCTTTTCAGTAGTATTTCTTTCTCCAGCATAAGCAGTATTACATTCAATAATTGTACCATTTAATTTATTTACAAGTTTTTTTATTAAATCAGGATTTAAATAATTAGGATTACCTGCTTCTCCAGTTGATATCTTAACACCAACATTTCCTTTTAAATTTTTATTAAGTACTTCATACATCTTAACTAAAGAATCATCAGTTATTTTCTTAGTAAAATATACTTTTGATTTTTCCATTTAATCACCCTTTTCTTTATATATAATTATTATACTCTAAAAATAGATTTCATTCAATTTAAAAAATGGCGTCCCCGAGAGGAGTCGAACCTCCGACCTATTGCTTAGGAGAAATTCGGGTTAAATTTTAAGGAAACGTTTGATTTTTTTAAATTCCTTTTTTTAAGTTCAGAAACTTTTAATTTTTGAATTTTTAAATACAATTTCTTAAAGTACGTGGCATTTTCACATTATAGTATTTATTTTTATCTGTTTGCTTGTTTTAAAAAAATATCTATACTATAATTTATATAGGGAAACTTAATTGTTGAGTGCTTGCCAACTTCTACAAGGAAGGAGGCTGATAGTTATGCATAAGAAGGATTTTTTAAATCTATCTTTAATCATCATTATATTCTTACTAATCGGCCTACTTTTTACATTAGTAAAATAGTACCCTATATAAGAAAAATAGCACTCAATCTCATAGATTAAGTGCTTAACCATTTATAAGGGCAAGTACTCAACTCTGCAAAATTAAGTCTTCCCTTTTTTTATTTTATGCAAGTTTTCTTGCTTACATACCAATAATAACATAAAAAAAGACTTTTGACAAGTCTTTCATATTCATATGGCGTCCCCGAGAGGAGTCGAACCTCCGACCTATTGCTTAGGAGGCAATTGCTCTATCCTACTGAGCTACGAGGACAAAAATAAATGTTTTATTTTATTAAAACACTTATTGTTAATATAAATAGGAAATTAACTGCTGTTTTTAAACTTTTGAAATCTCCTCCTAATTTTTCCTTTAATGAAACATAATCATCTACTACATCCACTACTAAACTTTCTAAACATCTTGGCATTTTTCCACCAATTGGATACATATGTGATACTATTATATTTTGTTCTTTTTTAGATAAGTTAGTAATTTTACTAGCATTTTCTAAAGCCACCATAGGATGTTTTATTAATCTTTGTCTTTTATTATCAAATTCTGCATCAAAAAAGAAATCGTGTAATAGTGCAGCTTTAGTTGCACTTTCATAATCTAATCCCAATTTTTTACAGATTTTATATGTCTTATAAGATACTTCAACACTATGATTAAATCTGTTGCTGTTATGATGATGAGTTTCATTTTTTAATTTTCCAAACTTTCTATTTTCTAGAAGTTTTTCAACTATTTGTAAATATTCTTTGTTTTCCATCTTCTCACCAATAAGCATTATATCATAATATATGAAAAAAAGCAAACACGCATGTGTGTTTACTTGCTTACTTTACACTAAAAATTTCTATGCATAAATGTTGGTATTTCAATTTCTTGAGGGTCAAATCCACCACTTGTATCATCGTCATCATCATCAATATATCCTGAATCTGAACTTTGATTATTTAGTTGATTATAAAGTGGTTTTTTATTTTTATTTTTCTTATCAAATCCTGTTGCAATAACAGTTACAATAACTTCATCTGTTAAATTTTCATTAATAACTGAACCAAATATAGTATTTATATCAGTATTAGCAGCAGCTCTTACTACTTCAGCAGCTTGTTCTGCTTCAAATAAAGTTAAGTTAGCCCCTCCTGTAATATTGATGATAGCATCTGTTGCTCCATGAATAGATGTTTCTAGAAGTGGAGATGAAACAGCTTGTTTAGCAGCTTCAATTGCCCTATCTTCACCCATACCAATACCAATACCAATAATAGCATTACCTGAGTTTTCCATTACTGCTCTTACATCTGCAAAGTCTAGGTTAACTAAACCCACTACAGCAATTAAATCAGAAATTGATTGAACTCCACGAAGAAGTACGTTGTCAACTTCTTTAAATGCATCAAGCATTGAAGTAGACTTATCAATTATCTCTCTTAATCTATCATTTGGTATAACTATAAGTGTATCAACATGTTGTTTTAATTCTTCTATTCCCGCTAAAGCATTATCCATTCTTCTTTTACCTTCAAACGAGAAAGGTCTAGTTACTATAGCTACTGTTAAAGCTCCTAAATTTTGAGAAATTTCTGCAATTACAGGAGCTGCACCTGTTCCAGTTCCACCACCCATACCACAGGTAATGAATACCATATCAGCACCCTTTAAACTTTCTTCCAATTCCTTTTTAGCTTTAATAGCAGCTTCTTTTCCTATTTCAGGTCTACCTCCAGCACCAAGAGTACCTAGTTGTATCTTATGTTCTGCTTTTGAAGCATTTAAAACTTGAGCATCAGTGTTAACTGCAATAAAGTCAACTCCTCTTACTCCAGCATCAATCATTCTGTTAATGGCGTTACCACCGCCACCACCAACTCCAATTACTTTAATCTTAGCTAGTTGGTCCGTCATCGCTAAATCAAACATAACTTCATCTCCTTATTCAAATATCCTTCCAAATATTTTTCCTAGTGCACTGCCTGTCCCCATTTTCTTCCTTGCTTTCAGCATTTCTTCGACCTTTTCATCCACAAACATCGTATATTCTTTTTCTCTTAAATTCAATTTATCAACAAAATATTTAATGGCTCCATAACTTGTAGAAAACTTACTATCTCTTATTCCTACAATATTTAAGTTAAGTATCATACCTTTTCTACCATAAATATCTTGTAAAAGAGCATCAAAACCTAATGCTTTTGTCACTGCCCCTGTAACTATTATATAACTTATTTCGCGATTTGTTAAGCTATTTATGTCATTTTTAATATTTTTAAGCATTTCTGCTAGCTTATATTCAATAATTTCTGCTAACACATATTGATTTATTACAATATTTTGATTAAGTCTATTAATTACTTTATAATTTTCATCACTATCAGCATATTTTCTACTAGCAACACCATATTCTTCTTTTATTTCCTTAGAACTCTTCTCATCAGTCTTAAAATTAAACCTTATTACTTCATCAATATCTTCTCCTCCAAGTGATGCAATCAATTCTTTAACAAGTATTCCTTTATTAAATACTGATAAAACACTCTTTTCTTTACCAATATCTACTAAAGCAACAACATCCTTATCAAGTTCTTTATCACTCACTGCGTAATAATCTGCAATTGAAGAAATAACTATATCAACTACCTCAATACCTATATTTTCTAAGATTCCCACAACGGAATAAACATTCTTTTTAGGTACAGATACAACAACTGATTTTACTGCAAGCTTACTACCTTCAAGACCAAGAGGGTTTTTTACTTTTTTTGCATTATCTATTTTATATTCAATAGGCATGACACTTACTACTTCCATATCCGCAGACACATGTTTTTTAAGAGACTTCTGAAGACAACTAAATATAGTATCACCATCAATAATAGCAGAACTTGTATTAACATCTATCTCACCTGTTGCAATATTAATATCACGATTATTCGAAGGCACTACTGCTATTACTTGTTCAATTTTTGTCCCTAATTTACTTTCTAAAGTTTTAATAGCTTTTTTAACAGCACTTGTTATCAAAGAAGCATCAACTATTAAACCTTTCTTTACTCCTTTACTAGGAACAATAGCAGTAGCCAAAACATTAAATTTTTCATTATACTCTTCTATTGTTACTGCTTTTATCTCATCAGTACCAATATCTATACTTGTATATATCTTTCTCATATTGATCCCTCTTATCTTAATAAAATTATACAATATTAACAAAAAAATGACAACAAAAAGTTTAATAAGTTAATAAGACATAAAATCTAGGATATTTTCTATCCTAGATTTATCTAACTATTAAAAGATATTATTATTTAAAAATAATTCTTGCATCTATTAATTATTAAATGTATTTAATATTCTAAGAAGACCATGTCGTACAATAGTTTGTCTTTTCTGAACAAAGAATAGGATTGATAAGATCAGGTGATCGATAAGTACTAATACCAGTAACCTTAGATTTGGCAGAAACTTTAGCATTTTCTCCACAACTATTTTCTGGAACTTTTAATTTGAATATAATATAAGCAGCATCTAAATCTTTTACTTTCGCTGTCCATTTCAAAGATTTACCATCTTTAGTAGGGCTAGAACTAGTAATATTTGAACTTTTTCCAACATCTTCCACATACTCAAGATCAGTATCGACAGTTAACGTTATCGTTCTTGTTCCATCCGATGAACTTGTATTTTTTGTAGGGTTAGAAAATCTAGCAATGTAAGTTACTTCTTGACCTGGTTTCAAAACTGTATCAGAATTAACAATATTAGAAGTAGTAGGATTATAGTAATTCAAGGTTAGTCCCGCGGGAATAGGACTATTTTCTATTTGACCAGCAGAGCGATAATAACTACTCATACTGGTGTCTTCCGCTCTTAAAAATGTAAACGTCTTTATCATTGATTTACTTTTTTCAACATAGAATGTTTCTGATACAACATAATCATCGCCATTTTCACCTCTATCATTAGTTGTAACTCTAGCATAAACATAAGGAGCATTATTAATATTATATATATAAGATTGATCATTTTGAGAATATACATATATACCTGTAGTACCACTAATAAAATGTATTCCTTGTTGAGCATCTAAATCCCAATATGTAGTATAACCTTTTACTGTTATACTTTCTTTTGTATTTGAATCAAAGAACTCATATTTTACTCTTATATAATATACTCCCAAAGAATAAATTTTAGGTCTATCAATTCCAAACCACAATCCACACGCAGTTGCATCTTTATTTTTTATACAACCAGTAAAACCCATAAGAGTCATTTTAAGATCAATTTTCTTACCATTATATGTGCCAACATTTGTATAATAAACCGAATAATTACCTTTGGCACTAGCACTATCTTTAGTTACCCAACCATCTTTAGTATAACTGTAATATTTCTCTTGCCATGATTTAACATCAGCCCAAGCCATAGGTGTTGGATTAGTAACTTTTGCAGAGGCAGCTTTCCCCATTGCAAATGAATATTCAGATGGAATAGCTGTATCTTTTTTGACATAGTCATTAGTAGAATTTTTTAATTTAGTAGTTTGCTTATGAGCATTCCAATAGTCTGAAGTAGATCCAGCCGTACCATTCGTAATATAATCAGGTTTCGTATCAGAAGTAGAAACTTCGCTAATTTCATTAAACGCATCACTTGTTAAACAATGATAGTAATAATTTTTTCCATCTTCTCCACTAGGAACTCCTTCTTCATTATATGCTGCTTTTAAACCACTAATTGTAGCATATGAAGAATCTTTACTATAAAAGCACTTATAATCACTTGATTTTGGATTCTTAATTCCATATTGTACACATTTAGTACACTCACCATCTTTCTGAGCGTCTGCTAAAGTATTATAAACAGCTCCAGTAGACGAATATACATACTTTGTTGTATCACTATAACCTTTAATGATAGTTTCCTCACAGTATCTTCCACATGTACCAATATATTTCTTAATTATTTCAGTTTTATCTTTTGATTTATGCAATTTACCATTCTCATCAGTGAAAAAATAAACTCCATTACTTTGCATAACATAACACTTATCAGTCGAAGAATTTTTACTAGGATCATAATCTATAGTATAAACTTTACATTCTCCTTTTTTATTAAATACAGAATTTTCACCACAATACAAACATGCAGTATACTTATAACCTTTATCACCATTATTTGTTATCATAACAGAACTATCAGCAGAACACACATTACCTTTTGAATCAACAAATTCTCCATTAACAAAATTTAAAGACATTAATTCTGAAAGATAAACAACATTACTTTCTGTTTCTCTAGTTGGTATTTTATCTTTATTATTAGCAAAATATGATTGTCCCGCTAATAAAAATTCACTTTCTAAAGATTCATCATACTTTTCTTTTCCCGCATCCATATAATTAGTAATAATAGCAATTACTCCAATCGCCAAAATAGAAAGTATTACTATTACTACTAATATTTCAACTAAAGTAAAACCTTTTTTTGTTTTCGTTTTTTTATTCATCATAACTCCTCCCGATTTTTAAGTTTTTTATTATACAAGTAAATTATAACTTAACATTTTAATTTTGTAAATTATAATTTTGTAAAGACAATGTAAAGCTAAAAAGTTTAAAAGAAAAAATTAAATAATAATTCATGTTTATTTATTTGTATAAAATTTAAAAACTATCATAATATTAACTAGAAAGAGAGTGATGCAAGTGGATAAACAAGAGATAATAAAAAATATTGCTTATCGTACAGGCGGAGACATATATTTAGGAGTTGTCGGAGCGGTTAGAACTGGAAAATCTACTTTTATTAAAAAAGTAGTTGAGTCGCTTGTTGTTCCAAATATTGAAGATGAGTACGAAAGAAAAAGAACATTAGACGAAATACCTCAATCAAGTGGAGGAAAAACAATCATGACAATTGAACCAAAGTTTGTTCCAAACAATATTGCAAAAATTAAAATTGATGATATAACCTGTAACATGAGATTAGTGGATTGTGTTGGATATGTAATAGATGAAGCTAAAGGATACGAAGATGAAAATGGTCCAAGAATGGTAAAAACTCCTTGGTACCCAGATGAAATTCCTTTTATTGAAGCTGCTGAAATAGGAACAGAAAAAGTAATAAAAGACCATTCAACAATAGGAATTATCGTTACTACTGATGGAACAATCGGAGAATTTGAAAGAAATTGTTATGTAAACGCAGAAGAAAAAGTAGTCGGAGAATTATCTAGTATACATAAACCATTTATTATGATTTTAAACACTACAAAACCTGGAAGTCCTGATACTGAAACTTTAGTTCGTGATTTAAAAGAAAAGTACAAAGTTCCTGTTCTACCTATGGATGTTTTAAATATGAACGAAATAGAAATAACTAATATTTTAAGAGAAGCTCTATATGAATTTCCAGTAATTGAAGTAAATGTCAATATACCTGAATGGATCGGAGTATTAAAACCTAATCATTATGTAAAAAAAGCTTATATCGAAAAAATAAAAGAAAGTGTTATTGAAGTAGATAAACTAAGAGATGTTGATGGAATAATTAATCATTTTAATGATTGTGAATTTATTTCTAATTCTTATATGTCTGAAGTTGATCCTAAAACTGGAATTATTACAATAACTCTTGAAGCACCAGAAGATTTATTTGAAAAAGTATTAAATGAAATGATTGATATTGATATTTCTAATAAAGCTAATTTACTTTCAATGTTCCAAGAATACAAAGAATCTCGTCTTGAATACGAACAATTTAAAACTGCTCTTAAAATGGTAAAAACCACTGGATATGGAGTTGCTAATCCTACTATTAATGATATGAAACTTGATAAACCAGAAGTTACAAAACAAGGTTCTAGATACGGAATAAAACTTAAAGCTACTGCCCCTTCTATTCACATGATTAGAGTTGATGTTGAATCTAGTTTTGAACCAATAATAGGAACAGAAGCCCAAAGCAAAGAACTAATTGAACATCTAATGAAAGATAGTAAAGACGATCCAAATAGTGTCTGGTCTAGTGAAATATTCGGTAGAAGCTTAGATCAAATAGTCCAAGAAGGAATTCAATCAAAAATAGCAATGATGCCAGAAAATGTTAGATATAAGTTTCAAGCAACCATGTCAAAAGTAGTTAACAAAGGTTCTAATAACTTAATTGCTATAGTAATATAAATAAATATTCATCAGCTAAGCTGGTGAATATTTATTTATATTCTTTCTAATTCACTTAAAATTTTTATATATTAAAAAACTACTTATAGTAGCTTTACAAAATTTTTTTTATTTTTTCTTTTAAATTTTCATCTTTTATTAAATTCATAATTTTTTGTTCTTTTTGATATAAACCCAGTATATTCTCATAATAAATTAACTTCTCTTCTATTTTTTTTAATCTCTTATGAACAGCATTTCTAGATAAATTAACAAGTTCTGCTATCTCAGCAAGAGAAAGATTATCAAAATAATATGCTTTAAAACATTCACAATCTTTCTCATTTAAAAGTTTTTCATAATAATCAAACAAAATTGTTAAATAGACTTTTTCATTCATTTTATCATATCCTTAAATAATCCATAAATATACTTTTCAATGTCAAAAACACTTAAGTCTTCAGCTTTCTCTCCAAGTCCTACATATTTTACTGGCAAGTCTACTTCATCTTTTATTGCAAGTACTATTCCTCCTTTAGCAGTTCCATCTAGTTTTGTTAAAACAATTCCTGTTATATTAGTAACTTCTTTAAATGTTTTAGCCTGACTTATACCATTTTGCCCTGTTGTAGCATCTATTACTAAAAGAGTTTCATGAGGAGCATCTTCTATAAAATTAGTTATAATTCTATTTATTTTTTCAAGTTCTTTCATTAAATTTATTTTATTTTGAAGACGTCCTGCAGTATCTATTAAAACAATATCATAATTCTCTTCAGTTGCCTTTTTAAGTCCATCAAACACAACTGATGCTGGATCTTTTAATTTTTCATCTCCAACAAAATCAGAACCTGTTCTATCAGCCCACTCTTTTAATTGTTTAACTGCTCCTGCTCTAAAAGTATCTGCTCCAACCATAAGAACTTTTTTTCCTTTTTTTATCTCTTTTGAAGCTATTTTAGCAATTGAAGTAGTTTTACCAACACCATTTACTCCTACAAAAAGAATTACTGTAGGACCTTCTTTGGTATAATTTATTTTATTTACAATAACTTCATTATTTACATAAATTATAAATAATTCATCCACAATTATTTCTTTTAACATGCTAGGATCTTCAATATGTTCTTTTTTAACCCTATCACGAAGACGATCCATAAATTTTATTACAGTACTAACTCCAATATCAGCCATTATTAAAATTTCTTCAAGTTCCATAAAGAAGTCTTCTGTTATTTTATTATATTTATTTGTTATATTTACAAGTTTTGATACAAAATTATCTCTTGTTTTAGTAAGACCTTGATCATATAATTTTATTTCTTGTTTCTCTTCTTTTGAGGATTCTTGTTTTTCTTTTTTAAATGTCTTTTTTAATCTATCAAATATTCCCATTTATATCACGTATAATCAATCTTATAGAAATATTAATTAATTCTTATTGATTGATCCC
>JBJEDW010000036.1:0-2455 GCA_051872415.1 Bacilli bacterium | reverse complement strand
ATTTTTAGTATATAAAATTTGTATCATTTTACTTCACACCAGAAATTGAAGAACCTTATTTTTTTCTCTCCTACACATAATTTTCTTTAAAAACAAAAAGAGAACTTTTACATTCTCTATTTTAATATTTTATTAAAAATTCTACAATGTCTCTGGCATCTATTCCTGTAAACATTATGATAATAAATCCTGCAATTATGAATGGTCCAAATGGAATAATTTTATCTTTTTTGCTAATCATCAAATATAAAGAACATGGAAGTGCTATAAAAGCTGCTAAAGTTAAAGATGCAACTGATAAAAGTGGCTTAAATGTCATTCCTAAAATCCCCATTAATTTAATGTCTCCACCACCTAGACTTTCTTCTTTAAATAATGCATTTCCTATCTTCATTAAAGCAAACATAAATAGAAACATAATAAATCCAAAAACAACATAAGAACAGGCATCTAGAAATCCTTTGGTGATTATATTATAGATAAATATAAGAACTCCAAATACTATAATAATACTATCTGGAATGATGTAATAATTCAAATCTGTAACAACAACTATCATAAATAATGAACACAGAATAATTGATAAAATAAGTTCATATGAAAAACCATATACATAGTAACTAAGCGCGAATAATATTGCTGTAAAAAGTTCAATTAAAGGATACATAATACTTATTCTTTTTTTACATTTCTTACATTTTCCTCTTAAAAATATATAAGAAAAAACAGGAACTAATTCATAAAACTTTAAAACATGTTTACATTTAGGACAATGACTTCTTGGTTTTACTAAACTTTCACCACTAGCTAATCTAAGACCTACTACATTATAAAACGAACCAAAAATAAGACCTAATATGAAGAAGAATATTAAATATACTATTTCCATACTATTACATTATAGTTCCGTAGAAGTCAAACATTGGCACTACTACCGAAATTACTACTATTCCTACAATTATAGCAATAAATATAATTAATAATGGTTCAATAAATGTATTAATTCTTTTAACTAAATTAGCATGTAAATCTTGATAATAATTTGCTACATAACTCATCATCATAGGAAGACGTCCTGTGTTTTCCCCTGTTACTAACATTTCATAAGCAACGATTGGAAAAGCCCATTTATCTTCAAAAGCATCACTTATTTTAGCACCTTTTGATAAGTATTCAAGTGATTCATTAATAATATCTTTAAAGACTTCGTTATTTGAAACAGAACTTAAAATTGTCATAGAATCTGTTATAAATACGTTATGATTTAAAAGTGAAGCAAATGTCTTTGTAAACATAGCAACTTCTCTATAAATTATTATTTGTCCAAAACCAGGTAATTTCATAGAAATAGTTTGCATGGTCTTTCTAAATGGTTTAACATACTTATAAAGCAATAAGAATCCTATAACTACTGAAAGCAAAACTCCAAGAAGGATAAACTTATGTGTTGTTAAAAATGAACTAACTGCTAAAACTACTTTTGTAATTGAAGGAAGCTCTGCGTTTTGTTGTTCAAAAAGTTGAACAAAATTTGGTATAACATACATTAAAATAAATACTAAAACACAAATGGCAAAAACGAATAAAATAGATGGATAAATCATAGAACTGATAGCAGCTTTTCTTGTTTTATCTATCGATTCATAGTAATCACGCATATCATCAAGTATTTCAGGTAAATCCCCAGTAAGTTCTGCTGTTTTTACCATGTTAATCAAAAGTGGTGGAAAAGTTGCTCCTTGAGAAGTTAATGCACTTGAAAAACTTTCACCCTTAGATAATTCATAAATTATATTAGAATATATTCTCTTTTTTTCTGGTTTTGTAGATTGTTTTTCTAAAATTCTAATTGATTCGATTAAAGGAATACCAGCTTTTAAATATGTAGATAGTTGGGTAAGTAAAAAAGCAAGTTCTGAATAACTTAGTTTCCCTCCCCCTATGTTCATACTTAAAACAGAGTTTTGTGCTTCAATTTTAATTACCCTATAACCTTCATTTTGTAAATATGAAACAACTTCTGCTTGAGTATAAGCATCTAAATAACCAATCTCTTTCTTTCCCTTTTGATTTTCTACTCTATATTTAAACTTTACTTTTTTGCTCCTTAAAGTATCAGCTTTTAAGCCTTCTTTAGTAGATACCAATACCTTTTCAGTTGGAGCACCATTTTGATTTTGATTCATGTTTTGATTTATATTTGAATTTTGATTTCCTTCAAGTGACTCAACAAATTCATTAGATTGAGGTACATCATTAATATTTTGATTCTGATTTTCAGCACTTGAATTTAAATTTTGATTTTGCTCATTCATTTTTTACACCTCCGCTTATTTTACATATTAATTTTACCCCATCCAAGAAATATAGTCAACTTACAAAAGAGATAAAAATTTAAAATTATGATTAATTTGTGATAATGTCTTAAGTGTTAACTTGCGAAAATGTCTCAAAG
>JBJEDW010000035.1:0-13734 GCA_051872415.1 Bacilli bacterium | reverse complement strand
AAAACTTACATTTTAGGTAATCGAATGTGCGGACACTTAATATTTCCATTTATATTTATATTAAAATAATAAAAAAAACTTTGCTTTTTACTATCAACCATGTTATAATCTAAATACAACGAAGTGGGATTAACCCACTTTTGTTTCGTTTTTGGAGGTGTTTATGTTAGATAAAATAAAAAAAGAAATATCTAAACCTTTAAGTAGTATTGGTTTAGATATAGATTCAATTAATTATGAAAAAGGAAATTTAAACATAATATTAGATAGCGAAGATGTTATAGACTTAGATAAAATAGTCGAAGCAACTCACGTTATTAGTGATATTTTAGATGCTAAGGATTTTATCAAAGAACAATATATTCTTGATGTATCTAGTAAAGAAAAAGGAGGAAGTAAGTAATGAATGGAAAAGAGTTTTTAAACGCAGTATCAGCTCTAGAAAAAGAAAAACACATTGATCGTGAATATATATTCGAATCGATGGAAAGTGCACTTTTAGCAGCATACAAGAAAAACTTTGATTCTTTAACAAATGCTAAAGTAAATATAAATAGAGAAACTGGAGAAATAAAAATTTATTCTTATAAAACTGTAGTAGAAGAAGTAGAAGATGATGATATTGAAATTTCTCTAGAAGATGCAGAAAAAATGGATAAAACTTTAAAGCTTGGAGATACAATTGATACTGAAGTAACACCAGATAATTTTGGACGTGTTGCAGCTTCTACTGCTAAACAAGTTATAGTTCAAAAAATAAGAGAAGCTGAAAGAAATAGTTTAATTGAAGAATTTCAAGATAAAGAAGGAGAACTTGTCTCTGGGGTTGTTTCTCTTGAAGATGAAAACAATTATTACATTGATTTAGGTCGTACTAATGGAATTTTACCTAAATCAGAACTTATTGGAAATGAAAAAATTGAAATGGGTTCTACTATAAAGGCTTATGTAACGAAAGTTAATTCTAATACTAAAGGAACAATTATTCTACTTTCAAGAAGTCATTATAATTTTGTAAAAAGATTATTTGAACTTGAAATTCCAGAACTTGCAGATGGGTCAGTAATGATTTATGGTGTAGCAAGAGATGCTGGAGTAAGAAGTAAAGTTGCAGTTTATTCAGAATATGCAAATATCGATCCAATTGGTTGTTGTATTGGAGAAAAAGGTTCTAGAATAGCTAATATAATAAAAGAGTTATCTGGAGAAAAACTAGATATAATTAAATATTCTAATGACAAAGAAGAATTTATAAAAAATGCTTTAAATCCTGCTAAAAATGTAGAGGTATATATATTAGATCCTAAAAAAGGAGAAGCTTTAGCAATCGCAGATGGAGAAGATTTTTCCCTTGCATTAGGAAAAAAAGGACAAAACGTTCGTTTAGCATCAAGACTTACAAAATATAAAATAGATGTTAAAAATAGTGAGCAAGTAAAGGAAATGGGTATAAGTATAAAAGTAGGTGACTAATATGAAAGTAAAAAAAGTACCAATGAGAACATGCGTGATAACAAAAGAAAAATATCCTAAAAAAGAATTAATTAGAGTTGTTAGAACTCCAGATAGTAATATTTTAATAGATGATGTAGGAAAGGCAAATGGAAGAGGAGCATATCTAAAAAAAGATAAGGAAGTAATAGAAAAAGCTAGAAAAACAAAAGCTTTGGAAAGGCATCTTGAGACAAAGATTCCTGATGAAATTTACGATGAATTATTAAAACACATATGATAGGAGGCTAGAACATAGAAAAAGAATATCTAGTTACTAAAATATCTGATAGAAAGGAAAAAAATTATCAGTATTTTAGAAATTTAAAAGTTAATGATATTGGTTATCCTTTAGAAGAAGAAATAGATAAATTAGCTAGTCTTGAAGAAGATAGGCAAGTAGTTTTTTTACTAGCAGATAGTGAAATGTCTATTGTTAGTTTTAAAAATGATAGCAAGTTAAAGAAAGCTGTCAAAAATGAATATATTAATAATTTTCATGATAGGGACTTTAAAAGTATTATGTATAGAACTAAAGATGAAGTTAAATCTTCTATTGAAATACTTTTGTCCTTATTGGAAATTAAAAGTGGTTTAGAAGAGGCTAGTGTCTTAAGTAAAAAAATAAAATAAAATATAAGAAAGCGGTGATAATTATGATGAGTTTAAAAGAGTATGCAGTTGATGTTGATAAAGATATTGAGGAAATAATTTCCTTATGTAAGAGGCTTAATATTTCTTCTCAAACAGAAGATGATATGTTAACAGAAGATGATATTATTCTTTTAGATAATGAACTTTCATCATCAAATACAGAAGATTCTAAAGAATTAGTAGAAGACTTTGAAGAAGAAATAGTTGATGATGATGAACTTGAAAAAGATTTGAGAATTGAAACTGTACAAGATAAATCTACTCTAAAAATGAAAAAACAACCAATTTCTAAAAAGAAAGATAATAAAGAGTTTTTAAAAGCAAAGAAAGATTTATATAAACATAAAGAAAAATTAAAAACAAATAAGGATAAAGATGATAAAATAATTCTATATAAAGAAGGAATGACTGTTAAGGATTTAGCAGATTCTTTAGGAGAAAGTCCAACAGTTCTTGTTAAAAAATTATTTGATTTAGGGGCACTTACTAACTTAAATCAAGTAATTGATTTTGGAACTGCAGAACTTTTAACAGAGTTATATGATAAAGAATTAAAAAAAGAAGAGACAAGGGATATTTATAATTTTGAAGAATATGAAATTATTGATAAAGATGAAGATTTAGTTAATCGTCCACCAGTAGTTACAATAATGGGACATGTTGATCATGGAAAAACTTCTCTTTTAGATGCAATTAGAAAAACTAGTGTAGTAAGTGGAGAAGCTGGAGGAATAACTCAACATATTGGAGCTTATCAAGTAGATGTAAATGGCAAACTTATTACTTTTATTGATACTCCAGGACATGAAGCATTTACTGAAATGAGAGCACGTGGAGCATCTGTTACAGATATAGTAATAATAATTGTTTCCGCAGAAGATGGAATAAAACCTCAAACTATTGAAGCAATTGATCATGCTAAAGCTGCTAAAGTACCAATAATTGTAGCAATAAACAAAATGGATTTGCCTAATGCCAATCCAGATAAAGTTTTAACAGAACTTTCAGAGGCAGGACTTACTCCAGAAGAATGGGGAGGAGACACTTTAGTTAATAAAATTTCTGCTAAAACTAAAATGGGAATAGATGAACTTTTAGAAAATATTCTTTTAATCGCAGATATGGAAGATTTAAAAGCTAATCCAAATCGTTATGCAACAGGATCGGTAATAGAAGCAAGACTTGATAAAAACATTGGATCAGTTGTCACTATTTTAATTCAAAATGGAACATTAAGACTTGGAGATCCTATAGTAGTAGGAACTAACTATGGTAAGGTAAGAACTTTAAAAAATGAAAATGGTGAAAATATCGCCATAGCAGGACCTTCAGCGCCAGTTGAAATAACTGGATTAAATGATCTTCCAATCGCTGGAGATCGCTTTATGGCTTTTGAAACGGAAAAAGAAGCAAGAAAAGTATCAGAAGAAAGAAAACTAAGAGCAAAAGAAGCTAATACAAATCGTTCTGGTATGACTTTAGAAGATTTATTTAACAAAGTAAAAGAAGGCGCTAAATCTATAAGTGTAGTGCTAAAAACAGATGTTAAAGGTAGTGAAGAAGCAATAAAACAATCACTTGCTAAGATTAACTTGCATGATGTAAAAGTAAATGTAATAAGAAGTGGAGTAGGAACAATTACAGAAAGTGATATAGTTTTAGCAAATGCATCGAATGCTATCGTTATAGGTTTTAATGTTAGACCTAGCAGTAAAACTGTAAATCTTGCTAAAGAATATGGTGTAGATATTAGACTTCATAATGTAATTTATAAAATAGTTGAAGAGCTTGAAGATGCAATTATAGGAATGCTTGATCCAGAATACGAAGAAAAAGTATTAGGAAGTGCTGAAGTAAGACAATTATTTAAATTTTCAAAAGTAGGAACTATCGCAGGATGTTATGTTACTGATGGCATAATAAAAAATGGAGATAAAGTAAGAATTATTAGAGATGGAATAGTTATTTATGATGGCGTAGTTGCATCACTTCAAAGAGGTAAAGATAAAGCAAATGAGGTAAAAAAAGGAATAGAATGTGGTATAACAATTGAAAACTTTAATGATATTAAAGAAGGCGATGTTTTTGAAGTCTATGCTTTAGAAGAGGTAAAAAGATGAGTGTAAAAACAAAAAAAATAGGAAGTATGTTTACCCGTGAAATAAGTAGAATTATTCTAGAAGAAGTAAAAGATCCAAATATAAAATTTGTAACCTTAACTGGATGTGATGTAACTAATGACTTATCTTTTGCTAAAGTTTACTTCACTTGTTTAAATAGAGATAAAAAAGAAGATATAGAAAAAGCTTTAAATAGAGCTGCTAATTATATAGAAATAGAACTTTCAAAAAGTATAGAAATAAGAAAAATGCCTCAAATAAGTTTTCATTACGATACATCAATCGAATATGGAGAAAATATTGAAAAGAAATTACAAGAACTAAAAAATGAATAGTTTTAGTTCTTTTTTTTAATGCGCACCTTTTTTTTCTTGTTCTTATATAATAAAATGTGTTATTATGTAGATGGTGATGGTTATGAAATTAGATATCATAGTAAATAAATATTTACTAATTTGGCATTTGTTATATCAATCTTCTGTAAGTGATGAAATTCATAATCTAAAACAAAACTTGTGGAATGAATATAAAAAAGAATATTCTTTAGTACATAAAGATAAAGAAGAGATTTTGTCTTCTCTTGATGATTTTATTCCTAATGATGATTTAATATATAATTTATTTGAACAAAATCCTTTATACAAAAAAGTAAAACTTGAAACTAATAAATATAGAAATAATATTTTAGAAATTTGGGATATGAACAGAAAAAAATATACTAAAGAACTTAGTTCTATTTTGAAATTTGATCTTAAAAATACATATAAAATTTGTGTAGTACATCCAAACTTAGATGTAGTTGAAACAGACTTTAAATCTAATATTATTACTATAGGTAAAAGAATTATTACTCGTGATAAAGATAATTTTTTGACTTATCTAGTTTATAAAATAGTAAAAAATGAAATATCTAGATTAAAAACTGAAGAAAGAGATATTTTAGATGTAGTAACAGAACTTGCTATTACTAATGAGCTTTATACTAGAGTATCTAAAGAATCTAAATATAAAATAGGAAAGAAAAATTTAAGAGAACTTAAAGAGAAAATTTATCCATACTGGCTTATGTATTTAGGAGTACCATCTTCTGATTTTGATAAATACATGATAAGAGATAATATTTTCTTTGATAAAAATAAGTATAATTATGAGAAACTACTTAAAACAGTAGATCTATATTCTTTTATAGCATTTCTAATTAAAAATAAAAGAACTATTTTTAGAACTAAATTAGTACCAGTAGAAAATATTGAAGTATTATAGGGGGCAATATGGAAGCAAGAGTTAAAAATTTACTAGAAAAGATTAAATTACCAGAAGAAAAAATGGTTTCCTTTGAAAGTACTATACTTCATAAAATAATAGTAGTAGAAGACTCTAATACTTGGAATATTTATCTTAAGAATAAAACTAATTTTAAGTATGATGATCTTAAAACCTTTTTGGAGTGTTTAGAAAAATATGTTAATAAAAAATATACTTATAATATTATAGTAGAGCCTTTAGAAGAAGATTTATCTTTATATGAAGATTATTTTAAAAACATTTTAATTTTGATAAATAATAATAATCTTTTTTTTGATATGTTTTCTGATAGATTAGTAAATGAAAATAATAATTTTTTTATAGAAGTTTATAATAAAGCAGAGGAAATTACTTTGAATAAAAAACTTGAATGTATTAATAGATATTTTAAAAACTTTGGTTTTAGTACTTTACCTAAGGTTCGTTATAACAATGAAAAAAATAATGTTATAAAAGAAGAAATAAAGAGTTTAATAAAAATAGATGAAGAGAAATTAAAGAGTTTTAACTCTTTGAAAACAGAAGAAGTATTACCTTTAAAGAAAGAGTTTAAGTCTAATACTTTTGAAAAGAAAAATTATTCGAGTAAAAAAGGACTTTTTGGACAGGTAAAGGGAACTTTTACTAAGTTAAATGATATTAGTTATGAAGTAGATAATATTAATGTAGAAGTTCAAATATTTGAGGTTGTACCTTCTACTAAGAAAGGATTTAATTCACTTACTTTAAAAGTTACTGATTTTTCTACTAGCATGTATGTTAGAATTTTTGCAAGAAGTGAAGAAGAGTATGAAGAACTGCTTGGTAAGTTTAAAGAAAGTATGTGGATTAGAGTTTCGGGGTATGTTAAAAATAATAATTTTTATAATGATTTTGTAATTAATGCTAGAACTATAGAAATTATAGAAAAAGAGGAAAATATTCCAAAAGATGAGGAAGAGGAAAAAAGAGTAGAACTTCATGTTCATACAACAATGAGTCAAATGGATGGAGTAGTAAGTGCATCTGACGTAATAAAACGTGCTATTAAATGGGGGCATAAAGCTATTGCTATAAATGATCATAATGCTATTCAAACTTTTCCAGCAATTAGTAAGTTTAAAAAAGATATAAAAGTTTTATTTGGAGTAGAACTTGCTATGATAGATGATGATTTAGATTTGATTTTTAGAGAAGATTCCTCAGTACTTCTTGATAATACTTATGTTGTATTTGACTTTGAAACAACAGGTTTTAATGCTGGTGGTGGAGACTCAATTATTGAAATTGGGGCAGTAAAAATAAAAAATGGTGAAATAATTGAAACATTTGATAGACTTATTAATCCTGGTAAAAAGTTAGAAGAACATATAGTAAACTTAACTCATATTACTGATGAAATGCTTAGTGATTGTCCTTGCGAAGAAGAAGTAGTAAAAGAGTTTATTAAGTGGACTGGTGACTTTCCAATGGTTGCGCATAATGCTAAATTTGATGCATCATTTTTAGAAATGGCTTATCAGAAATATAATCTTGGAACATATAAAAATATGCTTATTGATACATTACAACTTTCTCGTGCGCTTGATACAGAATATTCTCGTCATTCTTTATCAGCACTTGTAAAAAGATATGATATTGAATTTGATGAAGAAGGACACCATAGGGCAGATTATGATGCTTTAGCTACTGCTAAAATATTTCATCAAATGTTACTTAAACTAAAAACAAAAAAGATATTAAAAGCAAATGAAATAAATTTACTTGTAAGTAAAGATGATATTCATAAATTTGGAGAGCTTTTCCATATTAATATTTTAGTAAAAAATAGTGTTGGTTTAAAAAATCTATTTAAATTAGTAAGTTATGCTAATACAAAATATCTATATAAAACTCCGAGAATAATAAGAAGTGAAGTAGAAAAACATCGTGAAGGACTTTTAATAGGTTCATCTTGTGCAAATGGAGAAATATTTAGATTAGCACGTAGTAAAAGTGAAGAAGAATTAAGTAATTTAATGAATTTTTATGATTTTATAGAAGTGCAACCTCCAGAAGTATATAGTTATTTAGTGGATTTATCTGATTTTAAGAATATGGATGAAGTAAAAGATAATATAAATAAAATAATAAAAGTTGCAAATGAAAAAAGAAAAATTGTTGTAGCAACTGGAGATGTTCATCATTTAGATAGAGATGATAAGATATATCGTGAAATAATTGTTAATCAAAAAGTTCCTGGAGGAGGAAGACATCCTCTTAATAGAAAAGATATAAAGAGTATTCCTTCGATGCATTTTAGAACTACTAAAGAAATGATGGATGATTTTGCTTTTCTAGGAGAAGAAGAAGCTAAAAAAATAGTTGTTACAAATACTAATAAAATAGCAGATTTAATTGAAGACTTTGAAGTTATTCCTGATACTAAAGGTATACCATTTTCTCCTGTGTTTGAAAATAGTCAGGAAACAATAAGAAAGATTTGTTATGATAAAGCTCATTCTATTTATGGAGATCCACTTCCTAGTATTGTTCATGAAAGACTCGAATCAGAGCTTACTGGTATTATAAATGGTGGATTTGATTCAATTTATTTAATTTCTCAAAAGTTAGTAGAAAAAAGTAATAAAGATGGTTATGTAGTAGGATCTCGTGGTTCTGTTGGATCTTCTTTTGCTGCTACTATGCTTGGTATTTCTGAAGTCAATCCACTTCCAGCACACTATGTTTGTCCAAATTGTAAAGCAAGTATTTTTGAAGATGAAAATGGCGTGCCTTTTGGTAAGGATTATCCAAGTGGTTATGATCTTCCTGATAAAACTTGTAAATGCGGAGAAAAAATGAAAAAAGAAGGACAAGATATGCCATTTGCAACTTTCCTTGGATTTAATGCAGATAAAGTACCAGATATTGATCTTAACTTTTCTGGTGATTATCAAGCAAGAGCTCATGATTATACAAAAGTTTTATTTGGGGAAGATCATGTATTTAGAGCAGGAACAATAGGAACTGTTGCAGAAAAAACTGCTTTTGGGTTTGTAAAAGGTTATTATGAAGATAGAGGTATCGAAGGAGTTAGATCTCTTGAAGTTGAAAGATTAGCTAAGGGAGTAACTGGGGTAAAAAGGACAACTGGACAACATCCTGGGGGAATTGTAGTAGTGCCCGATTATAAAGAAATATTTGATTTTACTCCTTATCAGTATCCCGCAGATGATGTAAATGCTGAATGGGCTACCACTCACTTTAATTATCACGATATTGAAGATTGTCTTTTAAAACTTGATATACTAGGACACGATAATCCCACTATATTTAAAATGCTTGAAGATTTAACAGGAATAGATCCTACAACAGTACCAATGGATGATAAAGAAGTAATGAGTTTATTTACTTCTACCAAAGCTCTTGGAGTAACTCCAGAACAAATAGAATGTGAAGTTGGTTGTGTTGGCCTTCCTGAATTTACTAGATTTGTAATAGGAATTGTTCTAGAAACTAAACCTACAACCTTTGCAGAACTTGTAAAAATATCTGGACTTTCTCATGGTACAGATGTTTGGAATGGTAATGCCCAAGAACTTGTTAGAAATAACATTTGTCCATTTAAAGAAACAATAGGATGTCGTGATGATATTATGGTTTATTTAAGTAATAATGGTATAAAACCAATAGATGCTTTTAAAATAATGGAACTTGTTCGTAAGGGAAGACAAAAGAAAATGGCTGATAAATGGGCTGAATATAAAAAACTTTTAAAAGATGCAAATATACCAGATTGGTATATAGACTCTTGTGATAAAATAAAATATATGTTCCCAAAAGCACATGCCACTGCTTATGTAACAGCAGCATGGAGAATAGCTTGGTATAAAATAAATAGACCAATTGAGTACTATGCAACATTTTTCTCAATAAAATGTTTCTCATTTGATCTTGAAGTAATGGAACTTGGTTATGATAAAATAAAAGAAAGACTTGGAGAATTAAGACTTAAAAAGTTTGGTCTTACAGTAAAAGAACAAGATTTAATTTCAACATTAGAAGTAGCCTTAGAAATGACTGCCAGAGGGTTTAAATTTGGAAGTGTTGATTTAAATAAAAGTCATTCTAAAAACTTTGTAATTGAAGGAGATACTTTGATTCCTCCTTTTAGAGCAATAGATGGACTTGGAGATACTGTTGCAAATAATATAATTACTGAAAGAGAAAAAAGAGAATTTATAAGTATAGAAGAATTTCAAAAACGTTGTAAAGTATCAGGAACATTAATAGAAAAAATGAAACTTATGGGAATACTTAAAAACTTACCAGAATCTAGTCAGTTATCACTTTTTGATATGATGTAGATTACTTGTAAGTTTTTTACATATAAATTAAAATAAACACTTGCCAATTTATATAAATAAGCATTATAATTAATTATAGATAGACTAAAAGGAGTAGATATATTTATGAAAAGACTTCTGGAGAAAATTAATAATAATGATTTAAATAAAAAGAAAAAACTTATTGCAGAAATAGTTTTTGTACTTGTATTAATGACTCTTTTTATAGGAGTTTCTATAGCAGGAGGTTACTGGAGTTATAAAAGTAGTAGTGCTAACACTTTAGAAACAGGAAGTGTATCTTTAACATTCTTAGAATCAAATAGTGTAATTGATATAACAAATGCTCTTCCTAAAAGTGATAGTGATGGAAAAACTCAAAATGATTTATTTGAATTTGCGGTAACATCAAAGTCTGATCCTATTTAAACTATTAGTTATGATATAAACATAGAACCAATAGTAGTAGAAACAGGATACACAGGACTTAATCCAGAAGACATAAAAGTATATCTTACAGATAAAGAAGGTAATGTTTTAGTAGAGCCTACTAAATTAAGTGATTTAAATGATTTCAAATTATATAGTAATAAACATAAACATGTAACAGAAAGCTCAAGTATAACAAGTAAATATGTATTAAGAGCATGGATTGATAGGGGAGTGAGTGCAACAGATTGGTATAAAGAATATCAAGATGATAATATACAATATCAATATAAGTTTAGGGTTAATGTAAGTGGAAAGGCTATTCCGGTTTTAGATAAAAGTGGTGCAAATGCACCGGTATTATCTGATAACATGATACCGGTATATTATGATGAAACAGCAGAAATTTGGAAAAAAGCAGATAGTAGTAATATAGATGAAACTTATAAGTGGTACGATTATGATAGAAAAATGTGGGCAAATAGTGTAACAGTAAGTGAAACAAATAGAAGTACATATTTAAATGCAGATCCAGGCACAGAAATACCAATGACAGACATTTTAACAATGCAAGTATGGGTACCAAGGTATAAATACAAAGTATTTAATTATAATGCTGATGGAGGAACATATGTAAAATCTCAAGAAATAGAAATAACATTTGAAAGTGGAACAGAATCAACTGGGGAAATATCTTGCAGTGATAGTATATCTGTAACAGATGGAGCAGCAAGCGAAACATGTAAATTAAAAAGCACAAGTGCAACATGTACAGATAGTACATGTAATGGAAAAACATATACCCATCCAGCATTTACCTTTGGAGATGAAGAGCTTACTGGAATCTGGGTAGGAAAGTTTGAAATAAGTGCACCTGAAACAAGCGCATGTTATACAAGCCCAAGTAAAGATAATTGTAATGTAACGGGAATAACACCACTTGTAAAACCAGATGTAATGTCATATAGGTATGCTCAAATAGGAACATTTGAAACAAATATAATGGCGATGAATGATAGTGGCAATCAATATGGATTTGCTACAACAGATGATGCACATATGATGAAGAACATAGAATGGGGAGCAGTAGCATACCTATCACATTCAAAATATGGAATAAATAAAGAAATAAATATTAACAATAGTTCAGCAAACTACACAGGAAGAAGTGGAGGAAATGTTGGAGGTTCAACTCCGATAAATGGAACATATACAGATCAAACATCGAATATAGGGTATACTGATTATGGATTCTATACATATGATGGATATTTATTAAATTATGGAACAAATACAAAAAGTAGTACAAAAGATATGACAAGGGTTGCTTCAACAACAGGAAATATATATGGAATATACGATATGTCAGGTGGTTCTTTGGAATCTGTAATGGGTAATATAGTATCAAGTGATGGAACAACAATGATGAGTGGAAGTGGTACTACATATAATTCTGGATATACAGGAATATTAAATAACTCGGGTAGTTACACAGGAACATATAATTATCCAGAAAATAATTATTTAGATAAATATAGTTTTGGTACAAGTAATACTCAAAGAATAAAAGCAAAACTTGGAGATGGAGTAAAAGAAGTAGGAAGTTCTTCAGAATATAATTGGTATTCAGATTATGGATATGTAGCATGGTCTTCGTACCCTTGGTTCGCTCGGGGTAGTAGCTATCGCAATGGGGCTGATGCGGGTATATTTTGCTCTCACTACAGTGACGGTTATGCCTACGGTAGCAACTCGACTCGAGTGGTGGTTGCGCCCTAGTTTCATAGTCCTTTTGAACATCTTTATAAATGTTAAAATAAAAACTGATAAAAATGTCAAAGTTAAAAGTTGATAATTTTGGTCTCATTAACTTAACTGTGTCTACAATAAGTAGATGCAATTAGTTAAGGAGATTTCTATTAGAGAATATAAGTTAGTTTGACTAAGCATATTAAAAAAATAAAAAAGTATGAAACGTAAAATTTGAGTTAGTCTTTTAAGTAGAAAATATTAATTTTGTATAAAGCCAATATTTATGTTTCATCTTTTTATTTTTTCTTAAATGTTATAATTGTTCATTTTACATTTATTTTTCTTTGTTTTATAGTGGTAAAAAACAAAGGAGAAATAGATATGAATTATTATGAACAAATAAAAGATCTTTTTGTGAGGAATGAAGTATATAAAAGAGTCAAAGATTATAGTAAAAATAGAAGTGAGGTAGAAATATATTATAATGTGGGAAAACTACTTGTTGAAGCACAAGGAGGACATGTTAGAGCTAAATATGGTCAAAACTTAATTAAAGAATATTCAAAAAAATTAGTTATAGAATTAAATGATAAAAAGTATAGTTATAGAAATCTTATGAGTATGAGAAAATTTTATTTGGTGTTTAGTAATGAAAAAGTGAACGCATTGCGTTCACAATTAAGTTGGTCGCATTATCGTGTATTATTGTCTATTAAGGATAGTGATGAAATAAAATATTATATTAATTTAGCAATAAGTAATAATTTGAGTTATAGAGAGTTAGAAAATAGGATTAAAAGCAAAGAATATGAGCGCTTACCTAATGAAACTAAAAATAAGTTAATTAGTAAAGAAAATTTAGAAATAAAAGATATGGTTCCTAATCCTATACTAATTGCTAATAAAGATAATAAAAATATTGTTAGTGAGAGAGTATTACATAAACTAATAATCGAAGATATTGAATCATTTATGAAAGAACTTGGTAATGGTTTTTGTTTTATAGGAAGTGAATATAAAATAAAAATAGGAAATAGTTATAATTATATAGATATTCTTTTATTTAATTATATTTATAATGCTTTTGTAGTTGTTGAACTTAAGATTACTGAGTTTAAAGTAGAATATATTTCGCAGGTTCAAAAGTATATGAACTATATAGATAAAAATATAAAAGAGATAGGTAATAATAATACAATTGGTATACTTATTTGTAAGAGGGAAAATAGATTTGTAATAGAATACTGTTCAGATGATAGGATTACTATTAGAGAATATAAGTTAGTTTGATCAAGTATATTAAAAAAAATAAAAAAAGTATGAAACGTAAATATTTAAAAAGAAATTAAAGATAAAATAATGAATATGTGGTATCATGGAGATAAGAAAAAGGCACTTGAATACAAATACTTTTTAATGCTAGATTTAGAGCCAAAAGATTTAGAGAAAGTATGTAAGGGAGATAAGATGATGGAAAAGTATAAAGAAAAAATAGAGAATTTAAATAAAGATCCAGAGTTTATAGAAGTAGTATCAAAAGAAAAGGATGCAGAGATGATATACAATAGTCTTATTGAATAAGGTTATGAAAAAGGAATTGATTCAAGAAATATTGAAATAGCAAGAAATATGTTAAGTAAAGGAATTGATAAGAGTACTATATCTGAATGTACTGG
>JBJEDW010000034.1:0-13885 GCA_051872415.1 Bacilli bacterium | reverse complement strand
TAAAATACCTTCTTCTTAAAATTAAAAATTTGTCCTTGACAAAGGGTACATTTTAATTAATGAAAGGTATGAAATAGCAAGGAATTTACTTGATAATAATGTTTCAGTTGATATAATTATTAAAAGTACTGGTCTTTCTAAGAAACAAGTAGAAGAACTTTCTAATAAATAGAGAGTTTCTTTTTTTAATTCACATAGTTAAAGTTGAAAACTATGTGAAATTAGTTGACTATCTTTTTTATATTGCATATAATGTTAGAGTCCTAACAAAAAGGAGAGTTTATATGGAATATGAAAAAAATATTTGTATGTATTTAAAAAAAATATCTAATCAAATGAAAAGAGTAATAGATAAAAGATTAGGGCATAATATTACTAATATTCAATTGTTTATACTTGGATATATACAAAAAAATGAAAAACACAAAAAAATTTATCAAAAAGATATAGAAAATATTCTTAATATAAGAAGATCAACAACAACAGAAATTCTTAATGTAATGGAAAAAAATGATTTATTAAAAAGAATTGAATCTATTGATGATAAAAGAAAAAAGATAATTATTCTATCAAATAAAGGAATAGAATATGTTAAAGAATTTGAAAAAACTATATCAAAAGTAGAAAAAGAAATTTTAAAGGATATATCCAAAGAAGAACAAGAGAACTTTTTTTATGTTTTAGAAAAAATCAAAAAAAATTTAGATAATCTATAAGGAGGAATTATGTTAAAGATATTTAAAAAATTAAATAAAAAACAAGTTATACTTGTTTTAATTAGTGTAATATTCATTGCTTTTCAGGTTTTTTTAGATTTAAAAATTCCTGATTATATGAATGAAATAACAAAATATGTTCAAACTGATGGCAGTACTATAAAAGATGTTTTAAAACCAGGGGGCAACATGGTTTTATGCGCCTTAGGTAGTTTAATATCTTCTGTAATTGTTGGGTATTTTGCTTCTTACATAGCAGCATCTTTTTCCAAGAATTTGCGAAAAGATATCTTTGCTCAAGTTGGAAAATTTGGTATGGAAGAAATTAAGAAATTTTCAACAAGTAGCTTAATTACTAGAACAACAAATGATGTAACTCAAGTTGGAGTATTAATATCTCTTGGACTTCAAGTAATAATAAAAGCTCCAATTATGGCAGTCTGGGCTATTACTAAAATAATAGGTAAGAACTTCAACTGGTCTATAGCAACAGCAGTAGCAATACTAATACTTTTAGTCTTGATAATTATGCTTGTTCTAATAGCACTTCCAAAGTTTAAAAAGATTCAGTGGCTTACAGATAACTTAAATAGAATTACTCGTGAAAATTTAACAGGAATTCGTGTTGTTAGAGCTTATAATGCTGAAAACTATCAAAATGATAAATTTGAACAAGCTAACGAAGAATTAACAAGCACCCATTTATTTACTTCTAAATTAATGGCAATAATGAGTCCTACTATGAATCTTATTATGTCAGGACTTACTCTTTCTATATATTTTATCGGAGCTTATCTAATAAATGAAGCAAATATGCTTGATAAAATAACCCTTTTTAGTGATATGGTTGTTTTCTCAGCTTATGCTATGCAAGTGGTAATGTCTTTCATGATGCTAACTATGATTTTTGTCCTTTATCCACGTGCTAGTGTTGCAGCTAAAAGAATAGTTGAAGTATTAGAGACAGAAAGTAAAATAAAAGAAGGAGATAAAACTTCTGGAAAAGAAGAAGGTACTATTGAATTTAAAAATGTTTCATTTAAATACTCAGATGCCGAAGAATATATGTTAAAAGATATTAGCTTCAAAGCAAAAAAAGGAGAAACAATAGCATTTATTGGAAGAACTGGAAGTGGAAAAAGTACCATTATAAACTTAATTCCAAGACTCTACGATGCAACTGAAGGTGAAGTTTTAGTAGATGGCATCAATGTAAAAGAATACAAAGAAGAAAATCTATATGACTTAATAGGGTATATTTCTCAAAAAGCTGTTATGTTTAGAGGAACTATTTTAGATAACATAGGACTTGGTAAGAAAAAAGGTAAAAAAGTATCAAAAGATAAAATGATCAAAGCAATAGAAGTAGCACAAGGTAAAGAATTTGTTGAAAAGCTTCCAGATAAATATAATTATTCTCTAGCAGAACAAGGTACAAATGTAAGTGGAGGACAAAAACAACGTCTTTCAATAGCAAGAGCAATAGCAAGAGATCCAGAAATATATATATTTGATGATTCATTTAGTGCTCTTGATTATAAAACTGATTTTACCTTAAGAAAAGAACTTAAAAAATATACAAAATCTGCAACTGTTGTAATAGTAGCCCAAAGAATTGGAACAATAAAAGATGCTGATCAAATATTTGTTATAGAAGATGGAAAAATAGTAGGATCTGGAACACATAAAAAGCTTTTAAAAACTTGTGAAGAATATAAAGAAATAGCACTTTCTCAGCTATCAAAGGAGGAGATAGAAAATGCATAAACGTAATACAAATAATATGGAGTCTGCAACTGATTTAAAATCATCTTTACTAAAGCTATTTCATTATATAAAAAAATATTTACCTTTAATAATTCCAGCACTTCTTTTATCAATTATATCTGCAATCTTTTCAATAATTGGACCTGATAAACTAAGTGATATAACTGATACAATAACAAAAGGATTAGTAACAGGAATAGATCTTGATAAAATAAAAGATATCGGAATATTCTTAATAATTATCTACTCATTGGGAGCAATTTTTAATTATATTTCAGGTTTAATCATGGCAGTAGTTACAAATAGATGTTCTAAAAGTTTAAGAAAAGAAATATCTGAAAAAATAAATAGACTTCCTTTAAAATATTTTGATAAAAATAGTTATGGAGATGTTCTATCAAGAGTAACTAATGATGTTGATATGATAGCACAAAGCTTAAATCAAAGTTTAGGTAACTTAGTAAGTGCGGTAACACTATTTATTGGAGCCTTAATCATGATGTTTGTAACAGATTTTACAATGGCAATAACAGCAATTCTATCTAGTTTAATAGGGTTTGCATTCATGGGACTGATATTAAAAAATTCTCAAAAATATTTTAATCAGCAACAAAAAGAGTTAGGAAACTTAAATGGTCACATTGAAGAAATATATGGAGGACATAACATCATAAAAGTTTATAATGCTATGGATGATGCAGAAAAAGAGTTTGATGAAATCAATGAAAAACTTTATAAAAGCAATAGAAAAAGTCAATTTCTATCAGGACTTATGCAACCTTTTATGTCATTCATAGGAAACTTTGGATATGTTGCAGTGTGTGTTGTCGGAGCACTTCTTGTTATTGATAATAAAATTACTTTTGGGGTAATAGTAGCATTTATGATTTATATAAGATTATTTACCAATCCACTTACTCAAATAGCCCAAGGGATGACATCACTTCAATCAACTGGAGCAGCATCAGAAAGAGTATTTAACTTTCTAGAAGAAACAGAAATGAAAGAAGAAAAAAATAAAAAAGTTTTAAAAAGAGATGAAGTAAAAGGAAATATTGAATTTAAAAACATTGAATTTGGTTACGATAGTGACAAAACAATAATAAAAAACTTTTCTGCTAAAGCAAAAGCAGGAGAAAAAATAGCCATAGTCGGACCAACTGGTGCAGGAAAAACAACGATAGTAAATTTACTTATGAAATTTTACGAAATAAATAAAGGAGATATAATAATCGATGGAGTATCAATTCACGATTTAACAAGAGAAAATGTTCATGATTTATTTACTATGGTACTGCAAGATACTTGGGTATTTAATGGTACAATTTTAGAAAATATAAAATACAATAATGATAAAATAACTGATACTGATGTAAAAAGAGTATGTAAAGTAGTAGGGCTTGATCACTATATTAAATCACTTCCACAAGGATATAATACAGTCTTAAATGAAATAGAATCTCTTTCAAGTGGACAAAAACAACTACTTACTATAGCAAGAGCTATGCTTGATGATAAACCATTTTTAATCCTTGATGAAGCAACCAGTAGTGTTGACACAAGAACAGAAGAACTTGTACAAGTTGCTATGGATAAATTATCAGAAAATAAAACATCTTTCATAATCGCCCATAGATTATCAACTATAAAAAATGCTGATTTAATACTTGTTATGAAAGAAGGAAATATAATAGAACAAGGAAATCATAATGAACTTTTAAAACAAAATGGTTTCTATGCTGATTTATATAATTCGCAATTTCAAAAAACAAATGAAGATGAGTAGACTAAAAACTATTCATCTTTTAAATTGTGTTTTAGTTTTTTATACTGATAAATAGTAACAATCAAATACTGAATAAATATAGCTATTAAAAGAGCATACATATCAATATCTAAATATAAAGTAAAGAAAAGAAAGCTTGTTTTTATAATGACTCCAATTAAATTAGAATTCATAACAATTTTGGCTTTATCCATCGCCTGAAGAGTCGAAACAATTGGTCCTTGAATATAAGTAAGTAAAAATATTGGAGCAGCATAAAATAAATATTTAGCACCCTCTGTATCATTAAACATAAGTTTTAAAGAAAGATCAGGGAAAATCATAAATACTATAGTAAAAAACACTCCGATCAAAAGAGAAAAACTTATAGCTTGATAAAGTTTTCTTTTTATAGCTTTTTTCATATCTTTAGTATTATAAAAAGAAATAGTAGGAAGAAGAGCACTTGCTACTGCACCACTTAAAAATTGTGGAAGCATTACCATAGGAAAAACATATCCAGAAATAATTCCATATTCTCTAGTTATATAATCATTATTATACCCAATAGCAAGCAAAACAAAAGTTATAACAATAGGTTCTAGAAATCCTCCAATAGATGAAATAATTCTACCCGCAGTCGTAGGAATAGAAATAGAAAATATATCTTTAACATTATCATGATCTGGTTTTAAATCATCTTTAGTTATTTTTATATTTTTAGGTATAAAGAAAAATAAAATAAATATCGATAAAAGTTCACTAACAACATTAAATAGTATTAATCCTGTAACCGCAGAAACAGTTCCAAACTTTAATAAATAAGGAGTAATCATAATAGTCATAAAAAGTCTTACTATTTGCTCAAACAAATTAGAAGTTACATGAGGAATCATTTTTTGTTTACCAAAAAAATAACCCCTTATAATACTAGATAAAGTAACAAAAGGTAAAGTAACAGACATAGCAAGTATTGGATAATAAAGCTTACTATTCTGTAGTAAAACATCTGAGATAAATCTAGAAGATAATATCAAAATAGTAATAATTATTATGTTAAATAAAAGAGCAATAGGAATTATTCCTAAAACAATATTTTTATTATTTCTAGTACTTTCAGAAACAAGTTTTGATATAGCTATTGGAAGAGATAAAGTAGCAATAGTCATAAAAAGCCCATAAGTTGGCATAACAAGCATATAAAGACCAATTCCTTCAAGTCCTATAATTCTAGTAGTTATAATCCTTATCACCATACCAAGTATTTTAGTAAGTAATCCTCCAATAATTAAAATAATTGTGCTTTTGATAAATTTTTCCTTCATAGTATAAGGATATGCATAAAAAAAGTAAATAAGAGGATTAATTATTAAGTATGTTATTTTAGAAATGTACATTACTTTGAGAATTTAGAAAGTTTTGTTAAAAAACTAGACAAAGTCATATTTTTGTGATAATATTAGTAACGTTAAATGAAGCAATCCGCTGGGGATTTACTTAAGATTGTGATAAAAAAAGGAGGAAATAGAATGAATTTAGTTGACAAAGTATCGGCTAAACAACTAAGAAGTGATATTCCAGAATTTAGAGTTGGAGATACAGTTCGTGTTGATGTAAAAATCATTGAAGGTAAAAAAGAACGTATTCAAGCTTTTGAAGGAATAGTCATAGCCCGTAAAGGTGGCGGAGTAAGTGAAACATTTACTGTTAGAAAAGTATCTTATGGAGTTGGAGTAAATAGGGTATTTCCTATGCATTCTCCAAAAATAGCAAAAATTACTGTTGTTAAAAAAGGAAAAGTAAGACGTGCTAAGTTAAACTTCTTGAAAGATCGTGTTAGTGGATACAGAATTAAAGAAAGAGGAAATAAGGCATAAAAGCCTTATTTTTGTTAGATATGAAAAAAGAAACAAAAAAAGAGCTAATTATATATGGAAGTATAATTTTAGCTATAATTTTAATTAGAACTTTTATTGCGACACCAGTAAGAGTTAATGGTACTAGTATGTATTCCACACTAAAAGATGGAGAAATAATGATTTTGAACAAAGTTAATTATAAGTTTAATGATATTAAAAGATTTGATATTGTAGTAGTTAAAACAGAAAACAATAAAATTATTAAAAGAGTAATAGGTTTACCTGGAGAAACCTTAAAATATGAAGATAATACTTTATATATAAATGGTCAAGAAGTAGATGAGGCTTATCTTAAAGAGAAAACAGAAGATTTTAATATAAATGAACTTGGATATAAAAAAATACCTCAAGATTGTTATTTTGTGATGGGGGATAACAGAGATAATTCAAGTGATAGTAGAATAATAGGTTGTGTTAAAAAGGATCAAATAGAGGGTAAGACTAGTTTAGTAGTGTTTCCATTAAAAAATGCAGGTTTTAGAGATTAATGCCTGCATTTTTCTTTTTGACTTATATCTATTACATAAGGTGCTATTTTGTTATCTGTGTTGTGGTATTCTTTGTATGATAAATTTTTGTTCTTTTCTAGAAAACTTTTTATTTCAATACTTTCCTTTTTTCCTTCTTCATGACCTGGATAAATAGTGATTACAATATGACCTTTGTTATTTAAAAGTTTTAGACCATTTTCTATAGCTTTAATAGTACTTTTATAATTAGTAGTTATACTTTGATCTCCTTTAGGAAGAAATCCTAGATTAAAAATAATTAAACTTACTTTATTGGTATATTTTTTTAAAACTTTATCCATGTTTTCATGACTTGTATTAAAAAGTTTATAATTTTGATAAGTATCTTTTAATAAATTATCTGTGTTTTTTATTGCGGATTCTTGGATATCAAAACCAAATAAATATCCTTTTTTTATAATATTAAGTAAAAAGAGACAATCTTTACCATTTCCAATTGTTGCATCTATCACAAGATCTTTTTCTTTTAAATTATTTTCCATTAAAGTTCTTGCTTTGTTTAAAATACTTAAATTATATCCTTGATAAGTCTTTCTTTTTTTAAGTTCTTTATCAATATCATTTAAAATAGTAAATTTTTTAGTTAACCAGATAGGTTCTATTAAGTCTTCTTTTATGGGATCACCAGTTATTCTATTTATTACTATGTTTTCATTTAATACTTCTAATTGATCACAAACTATATCTATATATTCTTCTTTTGTTAGGATATGAAAGGGTTTTTCTTTGTACATTTGTGCTATTTTTGTACCTTTTAAAATATGTAACATATGTATTTTTATTCCATCTATTTTTAATTTGTTTAAGTATTTAGCAGTTTCAATCATCATTTCTTTTGTTTCAAAAGGTAGTCCATTTATAATGTGTACTACTACTTTGATATTCTCTTTTTTTAGTTTTTTATACATTTCTTCAAATTCTTCTAAAGTATGACCACGATTTATTAATTTTGATGTAGTACTATGTATTGTTTGAAGTCCAAGTTCTATAGTTAAATCAGTTTTTTTATTAAGCTTTTTTAAATACTTGAAACATTCATTTGTAATTGCATCTGCTCTTGTAGCAATATTTATTCCAATTACATCTTTATAGGTTAGGACTTCTTCAAAAGATTTTTTTAAATAATCTAAATCTCCATAAGTGTTTGTGTTGTTTTGAAAGTAGGCTATGTATTTGGCATTTTTCCATTTTTTATGAAGCACTTCTTTTACTTCATTAAATTGCTTTTTTAAATGTTTATTTTTATTTAACACGCTTTTACTCCCGTTTTTACAATAAATACATCCTCCATATCCTTTAGTGCCATCTATATTGGGGCAAGATAGTCCTAAATCTAAGGTTACTTTAAATACTTTAGAGTCATACTTTTTTTTATAATAATAATCTAGAGTATGATATCGTTTATTGGTGTTTGTATTTTTTATCATGAAATCACTTCCTTATCTTTCTTTCATATATTAAGTGCTTATATTTTATATTATTTTCTATATTATTTACTATTTCTTTACAGCTATAGTCTGTTTTATCAAAATATGGAAAGTATGCATCTGCATTTTTTTCTTCTTTTTCTATTTCTGTTAAGATAAGTTTATTAGCATCATTTATGAATTGATTATAAATTTGAGCACCTCCGATAATAAAAACTTCATCTTTTATATTTTCTATGTATTTTAAAAGTTCATCTTTATTATGAAAAATAGTTACATCTTTTCCTAAATCAATGTTTTGATGTGTTAAAACTATATGTTTTCTTGAGGGTAAAAGTTTTGGTAATGATTTAAATGTATTTATTCCCATAACTATATGTTTATTAAGTGTTTGCTCTTTGAAAAATTTTAAATCACTAGGTAAGTACCAAATAAGTTTGTTATTCATTCCTAGTTCATTGTTTTTGCAGGTTGCAGCGATTAAAACTATGTTATTCATATTCTCCTCCTTAATTTTTTATAGATAGTTAAGTGTATTATAAATAAAAAAGTTTTAAAACTCAATATTTTCTTTTTTATTTATTTACTATTTTCTTTAAATTTATTATAATATAAAAGAAATGTTATGTGTTTGGAGATGAAGTTATGAATATTTATTTTTTAATTATGCAATTTTCAATAGCAGTAGTCTTAGTCCTCCTTTATTATGTATTTATAGAGTCTTACAAAGAAAAGAAATATACAAAAAAGAATTTGCCTGTAGATTTAAAGCTTTTTATTCAGACTCAAAAGGTTAATGTAAAAAAAATAAGTTATAAAAAATTAATGAAAATAGTTGCTATTATAAATGCTATTGATGTAGGAATAGTGCTTTTGATAACTAATTTAGTTGATAGTATAGCTCTTAAGTTAGTAATTGCAATTCCTGCGATATTTATAGTTTTATATATTAGTTATACTTTAGCAGGTAAAGTGCTAAAAAAGAAGGGAATGACTTTAAATGAATCATAAAGAAATAGAAAAAAAATGGCAAAAGTATTGGGAAGAAAATGAAACTTTTAAGACAGATATTTGGGATTTTAGTAAACCTAAGTTTTATGCTCTTGATATGTTTCCTTATCCAAGTGGAGTAGGACTTCATGCTGGGCATCCTGAAGGGTATACTGCAACAGATATTATATCTCGTATGAAAAGAATGCAGGGTTATAATGTTCTTCATCCAATGGGATTTGATTCTTTTGGACTTCCAGCAGAACAATATGCTGTAAATACTGGAAATCATCCAGCAGGGTTTACTGAAAAAAATATTGAAACCTTTACAAAACAACTTAAAATGCTTGGATTTGATTTTGATTGGGATAGGGTAGTTTCTACTAGTGACCCTAAGTATTATAAATGGACACAATGGATTTTTAAAAGACTTTTTGAAGATGGTCTTGCTAAGCTTATTGATATGCCTGTAAACTGGTGTGAAGAGCTTGGAACAGTTCTTGCTAATGATGAAGTAATTGATGGTAAGAGCGAAAGGGGAGGTTTTCCTGTTGTTCGTAAGAATATGAAACAATGGGTAATTGACATGCCAGCATACGCTGAAAGGTTACTTGAAGGTTTAAACGATTTAGACTGGCCTTCTTCTACCAAAGAAATACAAAGAAACTGGATAGGTAAAAGTGTTGGAGCAGAAGTTACTTTTAAAGTTTCTGATACTGATAAAGAGTTTACTGTTTTTACAACTCGTCCAGATACTTTATTTGGTGCTACTTACTGCGTCCTTGCCCCAGAACATAGTTTAGTAGATGAAATAACTACAAATGATTTTAAAGAAAAAGTAAAAGCTTATAAAAAAGAATGTGCCTCTAAAAGTGATTTAGAAAGAACAGAACTTAATAAAGATAAAACTGGAGTATTTACAGGAGCTTATGCTATTAATCCTGTTAATGATGAAAAAATTCCAATATGGATTAGTGATTATGTTTTAGTAAGTTATGGAACAGGTGCTATTATGGCAGTTCCTGCTCATGATGAAAGAGATTATGAGTTTGCTAAAAAATTTAATCTTGATATAATTCCTGTTATTGAAGGTGGAAATGTAAAAGAAGAAGCCTATACTGGAGATGGAGTTCATATTAATTCAGAATTCTTAAATGGACTTAATAAACAATCTGCAATTGATAAAATAATTAGTTGGTTAGAGAATAAAAAATATGGTAAGAAAAAAATAAATTATCGTCTTCGTGAATGGATTTTTGCTCGTCAAAGATATTGGGGAGAGCCAGTACCAATCGTTTATTTTGAAGATGGCTCTATTAAAGCTTTAGATGATAAAGATTTACCACTTATTTTACCACCTTTAAAAGATTATAAAGGTAAAAATGGAAAAGCCCCACTTGATAATGCAACTGATTGGAAAAATACCGTTATAGATGGAAAAAAATGCATGCGTGAAACTTCAACAATGCCTGGCTCAGCAGGCTCTAGTTGGTACTTTTTAAGGTATATTGATCCACACAATGATGATTGTTTTGCAGATAAAAAACTTCTAGAACACTGGATGCCAGTTGATTTATACGTTGGAGGACCAGAACATGCCTGTGGACATTTACTATATTCTAGAATGTGGAATAACTATTTATATGATAAAGGTTTAGTGCCTACAAAAGAACCATTTAAAAAACTTGTTCATCAAGGAATGATCCTTGGGTCAAATGGACAGAAAATGGGTAAAAGATTCCCAGAGTTTGTAATTAATCCAAATGATATTGTAAGAGATTACGGAGCAGATACTTTAAGACTTTATGAAATGTTTATGGGACCACTCGAAGCAGATAAGCCTTGGAATGACAGAGGAGTAATAGGCTCTAGAAAGTTCTTAGAAAGAATATGGAGACTTTACACTGAAGAAAACAAAATTAAAGATGAAGAAAATAGTAATTTAGATAAAATTTATAATGAAACAGTTAAGAAAGTAACTGATGACTTTGAAACACTTAACTTTAATACTGCGATAAGTGCAATGATGATCTTTATAAATAGTGTTTACAAAGAAGAAGTATTTCCTTTAGAATACGCATCTAACTTTTTGAAACTTCTTAATCCAGTATGTCCTCATATAACAGAAGAACTTTGGGAAAAATTAGGAAATAATAAAACTATTGCTTTCGAAAAATGGCCAACATATGATGAAAGTAAAATTGTTTCTGATACTAAAACAATAGCAGTTCAAGTAAATGGAAAAGTTCGTGGAGAAATAACTATTTCAATTTCAGAAGATGAAGAAAAAATAAAAGAAAAAGCTTTAGAATGTGATAATGTAAAACGTCATCTTGAAGGAAAGAGTATTGTTAAAGTTATTGTTATCAAAGGAAAAATAGTAAATATTGTTGTTAAGTAAAATAATAGAAAAAACTTCAAAATATAGAATTTTGGAGTTTTTTTGTAAAATGTAAGTTATAAAAAAAAGGCTTTTCAAAATAGGATAAAAATAGTATAATTAGATATGAAAATAAGTATATAGATGTTTGGGTATTTTAATTTGTAGATCAGCGAACAATTCTACTAAAAAAGGAGTAAAAACTATGAAGAAGTTATTTAGAGACTCAACCAAAAGTTCTTTTGATGAAGCAGATTTAACTGAAATCTCTATAGATAAAGTAGAAAGCAAAAGAAAAGTAATAACAATTTCTCTAATAGTAATATTACTTATGCTTTGCATAGGCATAAGTTTTGCTTTGTGAAACTATAGCTTTTTAGGAGAAACAAACACAATAGAAACAGGAGAAGTATCAATAGAATTTTTAGAAAGCAGTACTGATATAATAAGCATAGAAAATGCTCTTCCAATGAGTGATAAAGAAGGCAAAGCCCAAAGTGAAACATTTGATTTTGCAGTAACAACAAAAGCAAGTAAGAGTATTAATATAAAATATATATTACAAATAGAAAACTTAAGTATGGATTCAGGATATACAAAGTTGAACGATAATGAAGTAAAGGTTTATTTAACTGATTATGATAATAACGAGTTAGTAAGTCCGGTTAAAATAAGTGATTTAAGTAATTATTCGTTATATAGTAAGCTGAATAGTCATAGTAAAACAGTTACAAAACTAACAGATAAATATAAACTAAGAGTATGGATAGATAGTGAAGTTGAAGCTAGTAAGTTTTATGATGAAAACACAAATTCAGTAAAACCTTATCAATATAAATTTAAAATAGGAGTCAGTTCAAAAACTGTTGAAGGTTTAGATTTTAGTGGAGCAAATGAGCCAGTACTATCTTCAAACATGATAGCAGTTTACTATGATGAAACAGCGGAAACTTGGAAAAAAGCAGATAGTACAAATAAAAGTAGTACTTACAAGTGGTATGATTATGATGAAAAGATGTGGGCAAATAGTGTAACAGTAAGTGAAACAAATAGAAGTACATACTTAAGTGCAGAACCAGGAACAGAAATACCAATGACAGACATTTTAACAATGCAAGTATGGGTACCAAGATATAAGTATAAAATATTTAATTATAATGAAAATGGAACAACATATGTAGCTCCTCAAGAAATAGAAATAACATTTGAAAAGGAAGCAGAATCTACTGGAGAAATAACATGTACAGATAGTATCTCTGGAACAGATGGAGCAGTAAGCGAAACATGTAAACTAAAAAGTACAAGTGCAACATGTACAAATAGTACTTGTAATGAAAAAACATATACCCATCCAGCATTCACATTTGGTGATGAAGAACTTACTGGAATTTGGGTAGGAAAGTTTGAAATGACAGGAACAATAGATAGTATTACAATAAAACCAGATTTAAGTAGTGCAAGAGGCCAACAAGTAAGTGCATTTGAAACAAATATAATGTCAATGAATGATAGTGGAAACATATATGGATTTGCTACAACAGATGATACACATATGATGAAAAACACGGAATGGGGAGCAGTAGCATATCTATCACACTCAAAATATGGAGTAAATAAAGAAATAAATATTAATAATAGTTCAAGTTATTATACAGGAAGAAGTGGAGGTAATATCGGAGGACAAACCCCAATAAATGGAACATATACAGATCAAACTTCAACAACTCAATATAACACATATGGATTTTATACATATGATGGATATTTACTTGAATATGGCAGCAATACAAAAAGCGAGGCAAAAGACATGACAAAAGTTGCTTCAACAACAGGAAATATCTACGGAATATATGACATGAATGGTGGAGCTTATGAATATGTAATGGGAAATTTAGTGAGTTCTGATGGACAGGCAATGATGACTGGAAATAGTACATCTAATAATTCAGGTTACACAGGAATAATATATGATTCAGGAAATTATACAAGTTATACAGGAGTAGCATATCCAGCAAATAAAGATTTAGATAAATATAGTTTTGGAACAAATAATACTCAAAGAATAAGAACAAAACTTGGTGATGCAATAAAAGAAGTAGGAAGTTCTTCAAATAGAAACTGGTATTCAGATTTTGGATATTCAGCATCTGTTTTGAATCCTTGGTTTGTACGTGGCGGTCGCTACGATACTGGAACTTATGCTGGTGCATTCCATTCAAGCGATGCCTATGGTTCTTCTAATGGTGTTTACTCAGCTCGTTTGGTTGTATCGTCTGACTAACTTCCAATACTCCTATGCACAATAGGTGTTTGCAAAACTAAATTTAATGATTTGCAACAGTAAAAAAGAGTAAAAATAAATAAATAATAAAAAATAGATAGAATTTAATA
>JBJEDW010000033.1:0-13892 GCA_051872415.1 Bacilli bacterium | reverse complement strand
AGTTCCATTTGTAATGATTGATTTATTTAGGTCTCTTTATAACTCAGTCGATGTGTTAACACTTGTTAAAACATTGGTAAATGACATTGGGTATACCGCAAAAGATGCAGAAAGTGTTATGAGTGTAATTTCAACATGGGGATTAAAAATAAATATGATAATTATATCTGTAGTATCTGGCATTATGACAAGCTTAATACCTAACCTAACTGCAAGTTTTGTTCAAAATGATATGAAAGGTGTATCAGAAAAAATAAACAAAACATATCAAATAATTTTATTCTTTACTGTACCAATGACGGTAGGGTTAAGTTTCTTAGCAAAACCAGTATGGACAATATTCTATGGAGCAAGTAAATATGGTCCATTAACATATCAATACTTAGTATTTGTAGCACTAGCAACAGCAATATTTACTTCAACAGTTATGATAGTACAACTATTAAAAGAAAATAAAACAGTATTTATAAGCTTAATATTTGGAATGCTAGTTAAAGTATTATTAAATATTCCATTAATACATAGCTTTAATAAAATGGGTCTTCCTGCATTCTATGGAGCAATAACTGCAACAATATTAGGATTCTTAACATCAAGCGTAATAGCGTTAATTGTATTAAGAAAAAAATATAAATTCAATTTAGAAGAAACCGCAAAGGAATCTCTAAATATATTAATTGCAGTAATAGCTATGGTGATAGTACTTCTTGGGTTAAAGTTGGTGGTACCAATAAACACTACATCAAGATTAATGGCTATATTAGTAGTTGCACTATACGCAGTAGTAGGTGCCGCAGTATACTTATTCATATTACATAAAACAAAAAGTATAAACAATATATTTGGGGAAGAAAAAATAAATGAACTTTTAAGTAGAAAAAAGAAAACTAAAAATATCAAACCCAAAAAAGTTGTTAAAAACAAAATACAAAAAAAGAAAAAGGTGAATTAAGTGGAATTTGTTACATTAACAAAAGAAGAATTTCGAGAATTTTCTATGAAACATCCGATGGCTAATTTTATGCAGACAACAGATTTAGGAGATTTAAAGTCAAATAATGGTATTAAAATTGACTATGTGGGAGTAAAGGAAAAAGGTAAGTTATTATGCGCAACATTACTAGAAGAAGAACCATCAATTTTAGGTAAAAAAGTATTTTATGCACCTAGAGGTTTTTTAATTGATTATCATAATAAAGAACTTTTAAAATTCTTTACTGACAATTTAAAGACATATATAAAGAAAAGAAAAGGATTTAAACTTACAATTGATCCAAATTTGGTATATCAAGTAAGAGGTGCGGATGGAAGCATAATGCCAAAATCACAAAAAGATGATGAATCATTTAAAAATTTATGTGATTTAGGGTTTGAACATTTTGGCTTCAACCTATATTTAGAAGCAAGACAAGTAAGATTTGCATATCGTATGATGCTAGATGAACCATATGATGTAAAAAAGCAAGAGTTTTCAAAAAGCACTAGAAAGAATCTAGAGTCAACTTACAAAAAAGGTTTATCAGTTAGAAAAGGCGTAGAAAAAGACCTCCCTATTATGGAAGATTTATTCAAGGATACTGCGACTAGAAAAGATTTCTTTTATAGAAAGTTAGACTACTATAAAGAAATGTATAAATATATGAAAGATCTTATGACAATATACTTTGCATATCTAGATCCTAAGAAATATTTGGAATGTGCTAAGGAAAATTTAAAAGAAGAGCAGGAAAAAAATAAAGAAATTCTAAATAAAATGGAAAAAGATATGATAGGTGCCAAATTAAAAAGTCAAAAAGATGCAAGTGATAAAAGACTAATAAAGCTTGAAAATGAGTTAAAAGAGGCAGAAGAATTTCAAAAAAATTATCCTGAAGGAAAAGATATTGCATGTTTGCTATCTATGTGGAATGGTGAAGAATTTCTAACATTAACATCTGGAAGCTTGGAGAAATATAGAAAATTCACTCCAAAATATGCCATGTATGATGCACATATAAAGGATGCATATAAAAATGGATATAAGGCATGTAACTTTTATGGAATATCAGGAAATTTTGAAAAAGAAAACAATCCACTTTATGGAGTATATGAATTTAAACGTGGGTTTGGTGGTAATGTAATAGAATATATTGGAGAGTTTACTCTTCCAATAACAAAATTCAACAAGTTTTATAACTTCTTAAGAGGAATTAAAAGAATGATAAAAAAATAAAACGGTTTTACCCGTTTTTTTTGTTTATTTTTGCTTTTAAATTTTTGGCAAAATGATATATTCCAAAAGCAATATGATACAAATAATAAAGTGGTTTATTAAGAATTAAATCAAATTCTCCAATCAACTCAACTACATATCCACTAAAACTTTTTTTGAATGTATATAGTCCACCAAGTTCATTTTTTTCATTAAAGTCTCCAACTATACCATAGAAGTTGTATCTATCATAACCATGTTCTATAGCATATTTCATTCCAGAGAAATGCACAGCATAGGCAGATTGAAATTCCATATACTTAGCATAAGAGCCACCAACTAATGATAGAACTTCATTATCATTAATAAGGAATAAAATTCCACCTAAAGTTATAATTTCGCCATCACTTTCTAATAAGTTCTTATATTTTACTAAATTAGCTTCTAGCCTTTCAAGTTCTTTTTTAGCTTCTTTTTGTTTTGATTCGTATTTTACCTCGTTCATTTTTATAATATTATTATCATGTTTGTAGGTTCTATCTTCAATTTCATTTTTCAGCTTTGTAATATCATTATCTGTTCTTCTTACAAGGTCTTTGATATTAATTTCAGCCACCAAAATTTTAAGAATACCTTTATCATGAAGATGTTTAAACATTTCTTCGTAATAACTAAGCGGTCTATCTATAAATTCTCTTCTTTCCCCAGTTTTTTCCATAATATCTTTAAACTTAGGAAGTTCATTGAATCCTATTTCTCTAGTATAAATACCAAGCCTTTCGCATTTATGTAATATTTGTCTGGTTTTAGGATCCATCTTTTTCATTATTGAATCAACTGTTTCGCCCTTAGTATCAGTTACAAACATCCATCTAGGTTGTAATGTATCTTGCATTATATTAAAACCAAAATGTTTATATCCGAGCTTAACTAAATTATTAAAAGCATTCTTATTATTTTTACCATCCTCAACTACATTCCCATTAATATCTCTTTCTTGATAAGATATATATGGATCTATTTTAATAAAGATACCTTTTTTATCTTTAGCGTATTTCTTAATATTTTCAGTAAAGAACTCAAGCAACTTCATATTATCATAATCAATTAAGAAACCTCTAGGAGCATAAAACATATAGTAACCAATAGGAGTTTTTTTACTAAGAAGCAAAGAAGCAGCAATTATTTTATTTCCATCTTTAACTCCTAACAAATGCATATTCCAACCATTTGCTTCTTTTAAATGTCCCCATGACGAAGTCTGATAAAAACTACTATAAGGATGTTTAGAAGCAAAATTATCAAATTCTCTTTCTTCTAATTTAACAAATTTCATTTTTTAATCCTTTCTTTGCTTTTTCTCTTTTGATTTTCCTAAGGAATGGTACAAAAGTTGTGAATATAAAGTACATAAATGGCTTTGTGACAAGATCAAATTCACCAATAAACTCTACATAATCACCACCGAATTTCTTCTTAAATTCATGTAACCCTAATCTAGGATTATCCTTAGATAAATCTCCAATTGTACCAAACTGATCATACATTTTAATACCATTTTCCTTGCAATATTTTATATGTTCAAAATAAGTCTTGTAGTTAGAAAATGTATTAGTAAGTATATTATGATTTCCAGCATACAATACCCATGCTTTATCATTATATATAATAATTGCGTGAGCATTAAGTACTATTTCATCCATATCTTTGTAAGGTGTATATTCATCTATCGCCTTTTGAACAGATTCTTTTTCTCGCAATAGTTCTTTTTTTCGTGTATTTTGTGACTTACTTAGACCTTCTTTAGGAAGCTTGTCCAATTCATTAGAAATATCACTAAGTGATTTATTATATTTATTAAAAATCTCTTTTGGATTAACACTTCCCATAAATAAAAGAAACTTATTATCTTTATTATAGATTTCATATAACTTTTTGTAGTAATCTAAGTCATATGATAAAAAATTCTTTCTTGCTTCAGTTATCAACATTAATTCACTAAATTTTTCAATGTCATTAATATCACCAATTCTAACTTTTGTATCTAAATTGGTAGCTTTTTTAATTCTTTGCTTAGTGGTTTTTGAGAACTTAGATTCAATTTCTTCTAATGATTGATTCATATCAATTCTGAATGTATATCTTGGCTGCATAGTTTCAAAATTTTTAGTAAAACCTTTATGCTTAAAACCTAAACTTTTGATATTATTAAATATAACTTTAGAATCATATGGAAGACTTTTCTCATTGTAATCATTATCTTTTAATGACCAAATTATATCTGGATCAATCTTAGTAAAAATACTTTTATATTTTTTCGTATATTTTTTAATTTCTTCAGTTAAAAATCTTAGAGTATTTATATCATAATAGTCAACTACAAATCCCCTAGGGCAGTAAAAATATGAATACCCAAGAGGTAGTTTCTTTTGAAGTAATAACGCAGTTGCGATAAGTTTATCATTTTCTGTAACACCAACATAATGAGGTGTTAAACCCTTAGCAACAGAAGAAAATTCTCCCCATGCATAACTTTGTAGAAAATGAGATTTAACATTACTTTTAACAAACTCTTCATACCTTTCTTTTTCTATGTCAAAAACAAATTTCATATTATCACCATCTTCTATAAAAGTATAATATTTAGAAAGCTAAAAGTCAATCTTACCAAAGGCTAAAAAAGACATAAAGATTTATATCATATAGTTTCCATTAGTATAATTTGGTTCCTTTTTAGGCGAATTAGATACATTTTCTCCTAAAGGAAGCATAACTAATCCCTTTTCTATATTTAGTATTCTTCTTTCAAGACGTTTTAATTCCAGATTTATATTAGAAATTTGCATATTAATATTTCTAATTTCTTCAATAAGTGGAAAATTGTTTTGTGATAGTGGAATAAACATTCCGGGATTTTGATTATTCATAATAACACTCCTCGTTTTATTATATGCATTTAAAAGATTTAATGATATAATTATTTGGGTGAATATAATGAGACTTAGAAATGTAAAAAATAAAGAAACAATAATGAAAAAATCTAAATTCCTAATGAGAGATGAAGAAAATTATAGAGGCAAGTGGAATAGTGTATTTAAAAACAACAATCCAATTGAAATAGAAATAGGAACAGGAAAAGGTAATTTTATAATAGAAAAAGCACTAACAAATCCAAATATAAATTATATAGGAATTGAAAGATATGATAGTGTTATAGTAAGAGCACTAGAGCGAATTCCTGATTCTGTTACTAATCTAAAATTAATAAGAATGAATGCGATAGATATCGACAAAATATTTGATAAAGAAGTATGTACAATATATTTGAACTTTTCAGATCCATGGCCTAAAAAACGTCATGCCCTAAGAAGATTAACAAGCAGGGTGTTTTTAGAAAAGTATGAGGAAATATTTAAAGGTGAAAAAAATATATATCAAAAAACAGATAATCAAAATTTATTTGAATACTCAATAATAAATTTAACAAATTATGGATATAAAATAGAAGATATCTCACTAGATTTACATAATAGCCAAATAGAAGGCAACATAGAGACTGAGTATGAAAAGAAATTTAGTGAAAGTGGAAACAAAATATATTATTTACATGCCAAAAAAGATGTCTAGTTTACATAATTAAAATGTAAAATTTTAATTATTATAGTCACACATAATAAATTTTGATATAATTAATTATAAGTAGGTGAAATATGAAAAAGATAGTAGTTATCTTGCTTTCAATTTTCCTTTTGACAGGATGTACATTTATAGACTTAAAAGATGATAAAGTTGAAAATATCATAAACACTGTAATACAAAAAGATATAAATCTTTATAATAATATATTTGAAGGATATAAATTTTATGTTCCAAGAGGATTAAAAATAGCAGATAAGAATAAGTACAACTGTAAAATATTGTACAATGATGATACATTCTATTTGTATGTTGATGTAGTTTCTTATTATTATAAAACTACGAAAGAATTCACACCTAGTGATACAAATTATCTATCAAAGGAATTAAGATTTAATGATAAAATTGGATATATAGATATTACAGAAAAAGATGACAAATACTTTGTAGAGTTTATGTACGATTATGCCAAAATAGAGGCCTATGTAGATAAAGATAATTTAAATGATGCAGTATTAAATATGGCATACATATTATCAAGTGTTCAATATAATGAAAAAGTAATAGACACATTAATTGGAGAAAACGTTCTTGATTATAAAGAAGAAAAATTTGATATTTTTGAATCCAAGAGAGAACAAAGTAACTTCCTAGAATGGGTTGAAAAATATGATACTTATGATGAATCTAAAGACAAAGAAAAAAATGGCGACATATTAGATTATGATGTTGTAGAATAGGGAAGGTGAAAAAATGGGAGTTTTTGATAAACTTAAAAATGTGTTTTTTGAAGAAGAATATGTAGAGGTCGAGGAACCAATAAAAAGCCAAAGAAAGAAAAGCAAACAATTGCTAAAAAGATTGATTTACCTGAAATGCCAAAAGTTCATGAAGATAAATCAGAAAGAGAAAAAGAAATAGAAGAAGAAGTAGTTGAAAGAGTAGAAAAAAGAGGAATATCCGAAAGAGAATTAAGAAGAGAAAGAAATGAATCAGGATTCAGATTCCCAATGACATTTGAAGATGATGACTTCACTGTAGATGAAAAACCAATAAGGAAAGAACAACCGGTAAGAGAAAGAGAAGAAGTTAAACAACCATCATATCAAGATGTATATGGCTCAAAAAAAGGTGAAGAATTTCATCAACAAGAAAAACCTTATGGGGACAAGCCATATGGAAACAGTGAATATTCTCATGGCTTATATGAAGGAAGTCCATCTAAACAAGAACCAAAAGTGTTTAGACCAACTCCAATTATTTCACCAATTTATGGTATATTAGACAAAAATTATAAAAAAGAGGAAATAGTTCAGAAAAAAGAAGTTAGACTTACATCTGCATTATCATCTAAAAATCTTGACTTAGATACAGTAAGAGAGAAGGCATATGGAGATTTAGCAAGCGATATAACAGCTTCTATGATGGATGATGTTAAAGAAGAAAAACAAGCACCAAAAGAAGAAGTTGAATATGTTGATAATGCATTATATGACTTAAGTGATGATGATTCACCAGCAGTTACAAATGTAACAATGGGTGATGCAGAAGAATATTTTAATGACTTAGGACTTGAATATAACATAGATTACAAGGATCATAGTAGAGAAAAAGCAACAGGAAGAAGATCAGAAAAGAATAAAGATAAGGATACTACTATAGAAGAGGAAACTCCAAAGAAAAAAGCCAAAGTTGAGGATAGCCTTTTTGATCTAATTGATTCTATGTATCAAGATCCTGAGGAGGAGGATAAATAATATGGATGGCTTAATGCAAGTATTTCCAATAATGATGTATGTATTAGGTTCTATATTACTAGTTGTAACAATAATATTAGTAATAAAGCTAATATATACAGTGGACAAAGCAAACGAAATCCTAGACAATGTAGAAGCAAAAGTTAAAACACTTGATGGATTCTTCAATGCTATTAACATGACTTCATCAGCAATATCTTCAATTGGAGATAGAATAATAGGTGCAGTTGCTGGATTATTAGGAAAATTCAAAAGAAAAAAGAAAAGAAATGAGGAGGAGGACTTATATGAGTAAAGAAAAAAAAGGTTGTGGCCTAGGTAAATTTGTATTAGGAGCTGCAGTAGGTGCTGGACTTGGAATTTTATTCGCACCAAAAAAAGGTTCTGAAACAAGAGAGGATTTAAAGAAAAAAATCAATGAATTACTTGCAAAGGTAAAAGAAATTGATGCAGAAGATGTAAAAGAAGCAATAGAGACTAAAATTGCTGAAATTAAAGATGAATTAGAAGATTTAGATAAAGAAAAAGCATTAAAAATCGCAAAACAAAAAGCTGCTGATATTAAGAAAAAAAGTGAAGAATTAGTAAATCTTGCTGTAGAAAAAGGAACTCCTGTATTACAAAAAGCCGCTGACGAAGTAAGACAAAAAGCAATAGTAGTTGTAAAAGAAGTTCTTAAACGTCTTGAAAAAGAAGAAAAATAATTGCAAAATTAAATTATAAGTGCTATGATAATAAACATATTTAAGCGATGAAGAATTATAGTAGTATTTTTCTAAAGCATAAGAGAGTTAGTGATCGGTGTAAACTAACCTTTAGAAATATATGAATTACAAGTTTGGAGCGATAGGGTTACGCCATATAGTAAGGAGATAGTTTTCTATGAATTAAGGTGGTACCACGGGTAATACTCGTCCTTAGAATACTATCTCTTTTTATTTTAAAAAGAAGGAGAGATAATATGACTTTATATGAAGAACTAAAATGGAGAGGACTTATACAAGATATTAGTAGTCCAGATCTTATAGATAAGTTAAATAATGGAGGTCTAACTTTTTATATAGGAACAGATCCAACCGCAGATTCAATGCACATTGGACATTATTCATCATTTTTAATATCAAAAAGACTTGCTAAAGCTGGACATCATCCAATACTTTTAGTTGGAGGTGCTACTGGTCTTATTGGGGATCCAAAGCCAACTGCTGAACGTCCAATGATATCAAAAGAAGCAGTAGAACATAATTTTAAAGGCCTTAAAAAACAAGCAGAAGAAATATTCGGATTTGAGGTTGTAAATAATTATGACTGGACAAAAGATATAAATGTAATTGACTTTCTAAGAGATTATGGCAAATACTTTAATATTAATTATATGCTTGCCAAAGATAAAGTAAAATCAAGACTAGAAAGCGGTATTACATATGCAGAATTTTCATATATGATATTACAAGCATTAGACTTTATGCATCTATATGAAGAAAGAGGATGTACACTACAAGTTGCTGGTTCTGACCAATGGGGAAATATTACCGCAGGTATTGAACTAGTACGTAAAAAATTAGACAAAGAAATTTATGGTATGGTTATGCCATTAGTAACTGATTCAAATGGTGTGAAATTTGGTAAGACAGAAGGAAATGCCCTATGGTTAGACAAAAATAAAACATCTAGTTATGAATTATATCAATACTTAATTAACCTAGAGGATTCTATGATTATAGAATACCTAAAAAAGCTAACCTTCTTATCAAAAGAAGAAATAGAGGAAATTGAAAAAAGACATAATGAAAATCCAGGATTAAGAGAAGCTCATAAAATTTTGGCAAGAGAAGTTATTACTGATATTCATGGAAAAGAAGAATATGAAAAAGCACTTAAACTTAGTCAAGTATTGTTTAGTGGAGATATAAAAGAACTAACTTCAAAAGAAATAGAAGAAGTATTCAAAGGTGTTCCAACATATGAAACAGAACCTGGCAAAACATTAATTGATATATTAGTTGAATCACATGCCGCATCGAGTAAAAGAGAAGCAAGAGAGTTTATTAACAATGGTGCCATAAGTATAAATGGTGATGTTGTAAAAGACGAGAATTGTTTAATAGATAATTCAAAAGCAATAGATGATAAATATATTGCGATTAGACGTGGTAAAAAGAAATACTACTTAATAATATTAAAATAACAAACAAAAAAACCGGAGAAATCCGGTTTTTAATTTTAATATTAATACTATCTGTTGTAGAACTCAACGATTAGAGTTTCTTTAATGTCTGGATTTAATTCATTTCTCTCAGGCATTCTAACATAAGTACCAATCATTTTACCTTCGTCATATGTAACGAATTCAACTCTATTAGTTACTTTTTCTAGAGATTCTTTAACAACTTTTAAATCTTTATCCTTATCTTTTAAAGTTATAGTAGAACCAGGTTTAACTCTGTATGAAGGAATATCAACCTTTTTACCATTAACTAAGATATGACCGTGATTAACAAGTTGTCTTGCTCCACGACGAGTAGAAGCAAATCCTAAACGATAAACTAAGTTGTCAAGTCTTGATTCAAGTAATTTTAAGAAATTTTCACCATGAATACCTTGCATTTTACCAGCTTCAAGGAAAGTTTTCTTAAATTGCTTTTCATTAAGACCATACATAAATCTAACTTTTTGCTTTTCTTTTAATTGAACACCATAGTTAGATAGTTTACCTTTTCTATCAGCTCCATGTTGACCAGGTCCATATGGACGTTTAGCTATCTCTTTACCAGTTTCTGATATTGAAAAACCAACACGACGAGCTTGTTTGTAACTAGAACCAGTATATCTTGCCATAATTTTCCTCCTTATTTATATTACATAAACAAAGAATCTTACCTTAACATTATAGGGAGTTTATTTTAATGACTTCACCAACAGCGAGGTTACTATCAAACTTAATAAACACGTTACAACATTAAAATAAGCGTAAACGCTGTTCATTTGAATATGCGTCTATAATTATATTATAAGTATAGTAAATAGTCAAGGTAAAAATCTTATAGAATAAGGGAAAAAGAGCACAAAAGGCAATAAAAAAACAAAAATCAATAAAATTTGACAAATTTATAGGAAAAATTCAATCTTTATGTTAAAATAAGTATAGAATTTAGAATAGAGGTGTTGTATGAAAAGTAAAACTATTTTGATTACAGTTATATTACTTTTAATTATTACTTTAATTGTCATTATAGTTTTGTCTAAGAGAAAGAGATCAAAAAGACTAAAGAATCTTATTGAGCAACTTGATAGAGAAAAAAATATAATTGAAACTGCACCTATTCCTTCAGAACTTTCAAAACTAGAAACCATTATTAAAAATGATAAAATAGAAGAAAAATACAACAACTGGATGGAAAGATTTGATTTAATTAGGACAGAGAACATAGATAAGATTAATGATATGATAATTGATCTAGATATAACTGGTGGAATGAAATATAATCAGTATATTAAAAAAATAGCACAAGTAGAAATAGAACTTGCAAAAGCAAAAGAGTTAACTGATACACTACTAGATGAAATAAAAGAAATAACATTAAGTGAAGAAAAATATAGAAGCATTATAACAAAACTAAAAACAAGATACAGAGAATTATCAAATTCATTTGATACTCATAAAAAAGAGTATGGTGATATTGCTGAAATAATAGAACTTCAATTTGAAAACATAGAAAAAAGATTTCAAGATTTTGAAAGTGCTATGGAAAAAAATGAATACAATGAAGTAGTTCATATAGTAAAAGCAATAGATTCAATGATAGATCATATGGGTATAGTAATAACTGAAGTACCTGATTTAGTACTTTTAACTACTAAGCTAATTCCAAAAAGAATTGAACAAATAAATACAACATATGATGAAATGACAGGAAGAGATTATCCCCTTGAATACTTACAAATACCATATAATATAGAACAAACTAATAAAAATGTTAGTAACATAATAGATAGAATTAAAGTATTAAATCTAGAAGATTGTATGTTTGAACTTAAAACAATGCTTGAGTACTTGGACTCATTATTTGTTGATTTTGAAAATGAAAAACTAGCAAGAAAAAAGTTTGAAGAAGATGCTCCACTTTTTGAAAGAAAGTTAGAAAAAATAAATAAAATGGTTAGTGATATATACAATCAATTAGATGAAATAAAAAGCTTATACGATTTAAAAGATGAAGATGTTACTATAATTGATGAGGTAAATACATCATTAATAGATATTAATAAAGATTATAAAAAAGAAATTAAAAATCTAAAGAAAAGGACTATTCCTTATACTCAGGTAGTTAAAGATATAGAAGTATTCAGCAACAGATTAAAATCGGTTGATGAAGAATTAGATGTAGCACTTAAATCATTAGGAAATATGTATGAAGATGAACAAAGAGCAAGAGAACAACTAGATGAAATACAAGAATTATTAAAACAGTCAAAAATAAAAATAAGAGCATTTAAACTACCAATAGTAACAAATGATTATTTTGTACAATTATCTGAAGCAAATGATGCAATACTTGAAATAATAAAAGAATTAGAAAGAAAACCAATAGTAATAAAAACATTAAATACAAGAGTTGATACAGCTAGAGATTTAGTATTAAAGTTATATAACACTACAAATGAAACTACTAAACTTGCAAGAATGTCAGAAATGTCAATAGTATATGGAAATAGATTCAGAAGTAGTTATGACAATATAGATCAAGGATTAAATCAAGCTGAAATATTATTCTACAAAGGAAACTATAGAAGATCACTTGAAGTATCAATAAGAGTAATAGAAGCAGTAGAACCTAACTTTGGTAAAAAACTAGATAACTTTTATAAAAAAGAGATATAATAATCTCTTTTTTTCTGATATAATAATTATTGGTGATAAGAATGGGATTATTCAGCAAGATAAAAGAAAAATTCGTAAAAGAAAAGAAAAAAATAGAAAATGAAGATATAGTTACAACAAATGATGTAGAACAACAAAAAAGTGATTCAAAAGAAGAAAATAAGAAAGAAAAGACTGTCGAAAATGTAAAGGTATATGAAAAAGGCCTAACAAAATCAAGAGAAAATTTTGTATCTAAACTAGTTGGACTAACTAATAAATATAAGAAAATAACTGATGAATACTTTGATGAATTAGAGGAAATTCTTATTAATGCAGATATAGGCGTAGAAACAGTTATGAATTTTATTGATAGGTTAAAAGAAAGAGTAAAGCACGAAAAAATAGAAGATACAGAGTACTTAAAAGAAATTATAGTAGATGAGCTATTTATAATATATGTTAATGATGAAGTAATAACTAGCAAAATTAACTTTGCAAATGAAGGACCAACTATAATACTATTTGTAGGAGTAAATGGAGTAGGAAAAACAACAACAATTGCTAAGATTGCAGATAAATTAAAAAATGAAGGTAAAAAGGTCATGCTAGTGGCAGGAGATACATTTAGAGCAGGAGCAACCAAACAATTAGAAGAATGGGCAAATAAAGTTGGAACATCTTTTACAGGACGTAGTGAAGGCGCAGATCCAGCTAGTGTTGTATATGATGGGCTAGAAAAAGCAAAAGAAGAATCCATAGATGTAGTATTAATAGATACCGCAGGGCGTTTACAAAATAAGACTAATCTTATGAAAGAACTTGAAAAAATAAATAAAGTAATAGGTAAAATAATACCGGGTGCACCACATGAAACATTATTAGTAATAGATGCAACTACAGGTCAAAATGGTATAAGTCAAGCAATTGCATTTAAAGAAATAACAAATATCACAGGAATAGTACTAACAAAATTAGATGGAACCGCAAAAGGCGGAATAGTTTTAGCAATAAAAGAAAAAGTAGGAATCCCTGTTAAATATATTGGATTAGGTGAGAAAAAAGAAGATTTACAACCATTTGATATTGAAAAATATATATATGGTTTATTTAAGGATATGATGTGAGGTTAATATGGATAAAGATATGGATAGAAGAATTTATTTAAATAATTTATATGATTATTACAAAGGTTTATTTACAGAAAAACAACAAGAATATTTTGAAGAGTACTACTATAATAACTTATCTCTTTCAGAAATCGCAGAGAATAATAATGTAAGTAGAAATGCTGTACACAATCAAGTAAAAATAGTTGAAACTAGACTAGAAGAGTTAGAAAACATTCTAGGATTATATAAGAAAAAAGAACAAATAATTGATTTAATATTTAATGAAGTTTCAGAACAAACTTTAGAAAAAGTAGAAAATTTACTATAGAAGAAAG
>JBJEDW010000032.1:0-14102 GCA_051872415.1 Bacilli bacterium | reverse complement strand
ATATTGCAATTACTACTTTTAATCATGAAACTATTCCAGTTACCCTACTTACTAATTTTTCAGCTCAAAGAGATGGAGTACCTTTCCCTGCGATTATAGAGGCTCTTGGACTAACACTTGTTTTTGAAATACTAAGAGAAAGTGATATTAGAATGCCTCATTTAGGTGGCTCTGCTATTTCCATCCTCGGAGCAATTGTTCTTGGAGACGCTGCAGTATCCGCGGGAATTGTATCCCCTATTATGGTAATCGTAATTTCACTTTCTGCGATTGCATCACTTATGTTTTCTAATATCGGTATGGTAAATGCCATTAGAATCTGGAGAATTATCTTTATGCTTTTTGCCACCACTATGGGAATTATTGGAATCTTTCTCGCAGGAATACTACTTACAGCAAGTCTAACCTCAAGAACTTCACTTGGAAAACCTTTCCTTTATCCTTTAATACCTCTTAATAAAAAATTCCTTAAAAACGTACTATTTAAAGAAAAAATAGAAAATGACAATAAAAGAATGCCAATTCTAACTAATAAAAATTATACAAGGAGCAGATTATGAAAAAAATAATTATTCTAACAATTATTACTCTCTTAATGAGTGGATGTAGCTATGTTGAACTAAACGATCTAGCAATAGTATCCGCAATTGGAATTGATTACGAAGATAATGAATTTAAACTAACTGCTCAAATAATGGATATAAAAAGCGGTGATAGTGGTATGACCGAAGAAAATACTTTAATATATGAAGCAAGTGGTGAAACAATTGCCAAAGCAGTTAGAAACTTTTCTATTAGATATCCTAAAAATGTCTATCTTGGACACTTAGAATTTTTAATTATTAATGGTGATACCGCAACAAAAAAAATTGATGATATCTTTGATTACTTTATCCGTTCTCCCGAAGTTAGATCACTTTCTTATGTAACACTCACCAAAGATAAATGCGCAAAAGATATTTTAAATCCTAAAAACGAAACAGAAGGAAATTTTCCAATCGAAGGACTAAAAACTGTCTTACTAGATGCTACAAAAAGAAATGGTACTATATACGATCTTACTTTAGAAGAACTATTAAGTTTTTATTTAAAAGAAGGAATAGATCCTGTTGTACCTTTAATAAAAACATCTGATAGAAAAGGTATGACCGCAAGTACTACAACAATTGAAGATCTTGCACCACTAAAAAATAAAAAAGTATTAAAATCTTTAAACCAAGAACAATCCATTGCATATAACACAATTAATAATAATTACTACGACATAGTAATTAACTGCAAATACAAAAACAAAGATTTTAGTGCTCTTTTATATAATCCCAAATCAAAAATTGATTTAAAAATTAAAAATGGAAAACCAGAAGTTACCATAAATATAAAAATAGAATCAAAAATAATAGAAATTGATAAAAAAATAGACTTAACAAAAGCTAAAAATCAAAAAGAAATAAAAAAACAAGTTGATAAAGAAATAAAAAAATATATTCAAAGCCTAATAGATTATTCTAAAGAAAATGATGTTGATGTTTTAGGACTAGGAAATATGATTTATAAGAACTATTTTAAAGATTATGATAAATACAAAGATAAAAATCTTTATAATCAAACAAAATTTAACATAAAAATAGATAATAAAATGTATAGATATGGAAATATAAATAAAGGAGCTGTTTAATATGAATGGAAAAATCAGTAGTGGTGAAGTTCTAGCAATTGTAACTGCAATTATATTTGCTATGTTTCCCGGTTTTGCTAATACCTTAATTTTAAACCAGTCAAAAAACGCTTCACTAATTTCTCTTATTATTTCCTTTATTATAGGATTAATTCCAATTCTCATGATAATGTACATAAGTAAAAAAATTGATTCTAATTTCTTTGAATTTGCTAAAAAGAATTTTAAAGGTTTTGGATATATCTTAGACGTAATACTTTTGTTACTTGCAATGTTTACAATGTTTATTAGCAGTTGGTTTACAATGGACTTTATAATTAGTCAGTTCTTAACTAGAAGTTCTTATTATTTCATAGCTATATTTATGTCTATTATTTTAGCAATTACAGTAAACAAAGGCATAGAATCTCTTTCTAGAACAATATTTCTTTTATTTATAATTTCAGTTCCCATAATTCTTTCACTCTTATTAACACTTATTCCATATGTAGAACTAGATAATTTAAAACCTTATATAGATGTTCCTATAAAAAGTATCTTAAATAGTTCCTGGGTTTTTCTAACAGTAGCTATCTCTCCAGTAATATATATTTTAGGATTAAAAAACATAACAAAAGATAAAAAAAACTTTCCTAGAAAAATTTTAGTTGGATATTTAACTGCTTCATTTTTAATATTCATATTACTCTTTTTCATAATATCAGTTTATGGAATAGATTTAGGTAGTTTACTTACATATCCTGTTTATGGACTATTTAAAAGAGTCCAAATATTTGGATTTATTGAAAGAATAGAAAACTTTGCAGCAATATTTTTAATAACTGCATATTTTTCACAGTTTGCTTACTTAGTATACGCAGTTAAAAACAATATATCTGATATGTTTAAAATAAAAGAAAAAAAGAAACAAAAAATTATAACTTATATAATAGCAATATCTATTCCTTTAATTAGTATTTATTTATTTAAAACTTATGAACTTACTCTATATATAAAATATGTTCCTTATATCCTAAGTTGTTTCTTCATAATACTAATAATAATCTTTATAAGATCATTATTCATAAAAACAAATAAAACTACTTAAGAGGAATACTAGAAAGTTCTTTCATAATTTCTTCTACTATATTAGAACACTCCAGTTTCTTATAAATATTATAAAGATTCATAAGTTCTTCTTTTTCTTCCATTGTTATATATTCTTTTTTTAATACTTTTTCATATTTTTCTAGAATATGCATTTTTAAATTTAGACATGCTCCTTCCTTAAGTATGTCTATTTTTTTAATATATTTAGATATTTTTCTATATAAGTGAGTAATTACTGTAACTATTAAAGAAAATAATATTTCTATCCAATAATTAATTATAAAAGATATCATATGATCACCTATTATATTTTATTAAAAAACATAAAAAATGAATATAAGAAATAACCATCAAAAAAAGAGTTTTAAACTCTTAAGTTAACTAGTTATATAATCGTGATATCCTCCCAAAACATTTACTACTTTATAACCTTGTTTGGAAAGTTTAGCACATACTTTAGGACTTTCCATTCCTTGCATGCAATATATATAATACTCTTTTTCTTTATCTAAATATTTTTCTGGATTCATTAGTAAAAAAGAACTAGGTATATTTTTGCTACTTGGTATTGAACCTAAATTATAAAGATAATTTTTTCTTATATCTACTATATTTACTCTTCCTATCATTCCTTTTAATTCACTAGCTTTGATACTTTTATACATATATATTCCTCCATAAATATTTTATGTAAGAAATGAGTATTTGTTTAGGAAAACTATAAATACCTTTTACAATAGAATATATTATTAAAATAAATTAATATTTTTGCCCGTTTTCTTAACAATTAATTTTTTTCACTATTAGATTTTAAATTAATAACATTTTTTAGAATCTATTCTTATTAAACCCTTATAAAATCAGCAATATCACAAAATTCCAGCCATTTCAATTGATTTTATCACAAAATTCAGGCATTTTTAAGGCTTGTTTTACACATTTTTCCTTTACAAAGATAATTTGCTTTAATTTTACAAAGCGCCTATCTTTTTCTATAATAATTTCTATTATTTTAATGTAAATGATACTTTATCATTTTCTTTTACTGTTTTATTTTTTATTGATTGACTTTTTATATAACCATATCCTTTAAATGTACATTTTAAATTTAACATCTCACATACTGCTTTTGCTTCTGATTTGCTATATCCTGTTAAATCGGGCATTTTATAACTACTACTATTAGTGAGTAAAATAAGTGTTTCGTTTGAATCAATTACTTCTCCTTTTTCTGGATATTGATTAATAACTTTTGAACCAGTTCCTATGATTAGTTTATTTACTTCTTTTGTTTCTGTTTTTACTAAACTCAATTCTTTATTTAAATAATTGTCTACTTCTTGATTTTCTACATCTTTTTCTTCTTTTTCTTCTTTAAAGATATTTAAATATTTATTGATATTTTTTACTATTTCTGTAACTGCATCTGAAATTGGTTTACTTGTTCCTGCTCTTTTTACTGAAGCATAAATAATAACTTCTGGATCTTCTTTAGGCCACATACCTACAAAGGATTTAGTTACGTTGTAATCATCTGTATAATAAGATCCTGTTTTAGAATTAACAAGTTGGGCTGTTCCAGTTTTTCCTATGACGCTTGAGTTTTTTACTCTATAATCTCCCCCAGTTACAGCATACCAATCTGAATTAACTGTTTTATACATAAGGTCTCTAATTTTTTCTGCAGTCTGTTTTGAGGCTACTCTTCCTATTTCTTCTTTTTGACCTTCATAAACAACTTTTCCATTTTCATCTACTACTTTATCTATTATATATGGTTTTAACATAATACCATCATTAGCAATTGAAGTTAGTGCCTTTATATGTTGCATTGGGGTTGTTGTAATACCTTGACCAAAAGATGCGTTATAAACTTCTGTTTGATATTTGAAATTTATAGTACCTGATACTTCATTTGCTAAAGTTATTCCTGTTTTTTGTCCAAATCCCATTTTTGCAAAGTAATCTTCTAGGATTTTTTTATTTATAAAGTTATTGACAATGTTTATTACTCCGACATTACTCGAAGCTTGGAAACCTTGATCATATGTTATATTTCCAAAACCAGATGAATTCCAATCACTTATAACTGTTCCATCATCTGCTTCGTATCTACCAGATTTAAATTTACTATCGCCCCTGTAAGTTCCTGCTTCCATGGCTGCCATATAAGTGTATATTTTCATAATTGACCCTGGTTCGTAGGCTTCTCCTACTGTGATATCAGTCCAATTTTCTATATTTTTCTTATTTGGATCAAATGATGGCTTTTGAGTACTTCCTAAAATTTTACCTGTTTTTGCATCTGCTACTATTAGAGTAAGCCAATCAAATTTATATTTATCTTCTGCTTTATTAGCAGCTTGTTCTAAGAAAAATTGAATATTAGAATCAATTGTTAAATATACATCGTTTCCATCAATTGCATCTACTGTTACTTCTTTTGTTCCTGGAATTTTATAACCATTTAAATCTTTTTGATAAGTTGTGTAACCATCTGTACCTGATAAAACATCATTTAAAAGATCTTCAAGACCAAATTCACCATCTATTTTTCCATCTTCATCATTTTGAGCATAACCCAAAGTATAAGAAGTAAAATCTCCATTTGGATAATATCTTTTTTCATCTTCTATAAAATCTATTCCTGGTAAGTTAAGTTTTTCTATTTCTTCTTTTTCTAGTTCAGTAAGACCTTTACCAGCACTTCCAAATTCTACTTGATATTTATCGTCTTGATTTAATATTTTATAAATTTCACTTTCTTTCATATCGATTACTTCTGCTAACTTTTTAGCAGTTGTTTTCTTGTCTTTAACGTGATATAACTTGTTTTCTCCTTCACTTCTAGATTCATCAAGATATGCTATCAAAGTGTAAGATGAAACATTTATAGCTAGAGATTCTCCATTTACATCATATATATTTCCTCTTTTAGCATAAATTGTTTTTGAAACTACACTTCTACTACTTGCGAATTCTTTTAAATTTACTCCATCTACTTTGGTAGATAAAGCAAGATAAGAAACTCTATACACTAAAATAAAAAAACAAAAAAGAGCAAAAACTATAAACAAATTAATCATTTTATTATTAGTTATGCTCTTTTTCATTTAAATCACCTTACTTATCTATCGTTTTTATACTATTACTAGTATAACTTAATCCCATTTTTTTTGCAACTTGCTCTAAGTTTTCAAGTGAGGCTAATTCATTTATTTTCATTTGAAGACTTTCATTATTCTTACTTTGTTTTTCTATTTCTTCTTTATTATTTTCCAATTGATAATTCACTTCACTTAAAGTACTTTTGGCAAAAATACTCATAAAAGGATATGATAGGCAAATTACTGCAGTAATTACGAATAGAACTTTTTCAAATTTTGTAAATTTTACTGATTTCTTTTTCTTACGTTTGCTCATAATATGCCTCCTTTTTTCATTTTACTTTTTCAATAACTCTAAGTTTAGCAGATTTACTTCTTGGATTATTTTTTATCTCTTCATCAAGTGGTATAACTGGTTTACTTGTAATAAGTTTAAAATCTGGTAACATATCTAAAGGAATATTAGGCATTCCTTTTACAATAGGATTTATCATTGTCTTTTCTTTAAATAAATTCTTACAGATTCTATCTTCTAAAGAATGAAATGTAATAACTACAAGCCTTCCACCAACATTTAAAAGATCTAAACTAGAGCCCAGTGCTACTTTTAATTCTTCTAGTTCATTATTAACCTCAATTCTAAGAGCTTGAAAAACTTTTTTAGCAGGATGAGAATGTCTTTTCTCTTTGTATGGATAACATTTATCAATAATTTCAACAAGTCTTGATGTTTCTTTAATTGGAGCTTTTTCTCTTTCCCTAAGTATAAGATCTGCTATTTTATAACTATGTTTTTCTTCTCCATACTCTCTAAATATTTTTATAAGTTCTTCTTTAGAATAATTATTGATAATGTATTCAGCAGTTAATTTGCTACTTTGATCCATTCTCATATCAAGAGGTCCATTTTGCATATAACTAAATCCCCTTGATGATTCATCTATTTCAACAGAAGATACTCCAATATCAAATAAGATTCCATCAACTTTTTTAGTTTCTTCTAAAACTTTTTCTTTTATATTGATAAAACCTGTATTAAATATTTTGAAATTATCTCCTATTTGTGATAGTTTTGAGCGACTATAGTCTATAGCAGAAATATCTTTATCAAATGCAATTAAGAAACCATTTTTGCATCTTTTTAAAATTTCGCTTGAATGTCCTGCAAAACCTAAGGTCGCATCAACGTATATACCATCTTCCTTTATATTCAAATACTCTATTGCTTCATTAAGAAGCACACTTTTATGTTTTTCCATCATTAAACCTCAAAATTAGTTTCAAAAAGATGGTCTGCCAAATCTGATAAATCTTCTTTGCTTTCTTTAACAAAAGTATTCCATTTATCTTTTGACCATAATTCAAGTCTATCATTTACTCCAATTATGATACATTCTTTATCAAGTTGGGCATACTCTATTAAAGGAAGAGATATTTTAATACGTCCTTGTTTATCAAATTCGGTAGCAGTGGCTCCGGATAGAAACATTCTGGTAAAACTTCTGGCATATTTTTTAGTAAATGGAAGGGTTTTTAATTTAGAAACTATTAATGACCACTCTTTAAGAGAATAAATAAATAAACAGTCTTCAAGTCCGCGAGTAACAATTATATTTTCCCCAAGTTCCTCACGTAGTTTTGAAGGTATTATTATTCGTCCTTTTTCATCAAGGTTATGATGAAATTCTCCCATTAGCATAATAATCACCACTTTCTACCACTATGTTCCACTGTCTACCACAATTTTACTATCACATAAGCTTTTTGTAAATAGGTTTTTTAGAGATTTCACATAAATTTCTCTTAAAAAATCAACAATAAAAACATTTGTTTGTCAAAAAATGTCAAATAGCAGAAACTTTTCACGAAAAATAATTTTTTTAAGCAAAGCAAAAAAACGAGTATTTCAAAACCCGTTTTCCGTTTCTAACTATTATTTTATAAATTTCTAGTTATTTAAACTTTTTAAAAATGCCAGCAACTTTTATAACTTGCAATTCCACAATTTTTTGTTCTACATGATTTGTAGGTTTTACATCCACACACATATGAAGAACTATGGCAAGACCAACATTTACATAAATATTTTTGAGATGTTGGACAAGAACTATTCTTTGAACATCTACATTTTAATGCACCAAGCCATGCGGCCTTACAGGTATCGTTACCCGTATTTCTTTTTGCGTCACTGCAATAGGAATGTGAATACTTATATGCATAACTAGTACAATACTTACTTGTTTGGCAACCACACGCACTTGTCCTACATAATTTATATTGTTTTACACCACATGCTTTATTAGCGCTATAAACTTTTACTTTATATGGTTTTTCATCAGTACTTGTATTTCCAGCATTGTCTGTACAAGATGTTTTCCATTTTGCAGGATTTGCTGCAGCTTTTCTAGTTATAGTTATTGGATTTGATTTTTTTGTTTCATTAACTTTGAATGTTTTTACACCTGATTGATTATTATCAGTACAGCTCATTTTTAATTTAAATGGTGATTTATACCAGTTTCCGTTCTCCTTAGCAGTAAGTGGATTATATTTAATTGTTGGTTTTTTTGAATCTACTTTTATTTTAGATGATTTTACAGAATCATTAGTTGTACCTGCTTTATCTGTTACAAAGCCACTTCCAATAGTTATTGTTTCTTCTGTACCATATTTTCCATCTTTCGGTTTAAATACAATATTAAACATTACTTTATTTTTTTTGTTTTTATTATCTGTTGTATTTTGTGTTACAGTTACTGTTCCAAGTCCTTTAGATGCAACTATTTTACTTGTATCTATAGTAGCACTTGTTCCTCCAGCAACATAACACTCTGCTTTTAATGTTTTACTTTTATTTGTACCACTATAACTATACCATTTATCATCTGTTGTATTTGTTATGGTACAATATGGTTTTTCTCCCTCAAACATAGTTATTGTAACTTTTTTTGAACATTGTTTCAAATTAGTTGCCTCATCCATGACATAACCATAATATGTTGCATCCTTTGTTCCAATTAAATTCATTTCTTCTGTTTCTTTTCCAACAACACCTTGTCTTTAAACATCTAGCTTCGTTTTATTGTTACTTGTTGCTATTAATTTACTTAAATCCACTTTAGCAGTTATTTTATCGTCTCCAGTTAAAATTAACTTTTTAGTAACTGTATTGTTTTCATTAGTTTGTTGTAAGCTTAAATCACAAGTTGGAGCAGTATTATCTATTATAAAGTTAGCACACGAATCACTTTTCTGACCACCAGCATCAAATAGTGTAACTTCATATTCGCCATCTTCATATTCACCATCTTTATCTTTTATGTAGTTCATCAAATTAATATTTTCATTTTCCTTTATATCATCCTTTGCTTTAATATAAAGTGTACTGCCTGTCGTTTTATTTTTAATAAATATATTTTCTATTTTCCCATTAGAATTAGTTTCATTATATTTATCTGCTACATTTTGTAATTTTACACTTGTTGGATTAAAAATCTTGCTATTATTACTTATTACGTTATCATTAAATAAAGCTTGGTTACTACAAGTTGGAGCAGAAGTATCTCCCCAGTCGCTTATATTACATGCTGGATCATCTTTATTATAGTATACTACATCTGACTCATCTTCTCCAGTACATATTAAACAAGCATGTCACTCATAATCTTTATCATTATCATCTTGTCTTACATAAACATAACTTTTACTACTACATTCTCTACCATCTGCATCCACAAAATCTTTGATTTCATAGTTTTAACTTAATAGTTCAGATAAGCTAACATAACTATAATCTTTACCATCTTTATAAGTGCCTAGATAAGTTTTTACAGGTAACTTTACTTTATTATTTGTGAAATAATCTTTTCCTGATACTAATAATTGTTTTTTTAATTTTTCATTATAATCATCTTTTCCCTTTTGAATATAATTAGATACTATAGGTATTATTGTTGTTGCTAAAACTGCAATAATTGCTACTACTACTAAAACCTCTACCATCGTAAAACCTTTTTTGTTTTGATTTTCTTTCTTTTCACTTCCCACTTCCATAATTCTCCTTTATTTTATATATTAATTATAACTTATACCATTTTATTTGTAAATATATAATTTTAGATTTATTTCAAAATAGTTTTATATAAATTTAACACAGTATTGATATGACTTTTTATTAATACAAAAAGAAAGACAACTATTTATTAGCCTCTTTCTCTTTAATTTCACTTTGAAATATTTGTTATTATTTTATATTAAGCTTTTTTATATTTTCTATAAATTACATATCCTCCGACACTTATTAAAGCTATTCCTGATAATATTTCAATAAATGAAACTACACTTCCTGTATTAGGAGCATTAATTGTTTTAGGTTCATTATAGATAATTAGATGATCAAGTTCACCATATGTTTTAGTTTTCTTAACCTTATAAAGATTAGATTTCGCACTTAATAAGGTTACATTACCATCAGTTCCAACTTTAAATTTAATAGTGTTTGTAAGTTTTTGATAACCTGCAGGGGCTACTTTTTCAGTTAATGTATAAGTACCTGCTGGGATAGCAAATGTTTGTGCTTTACCACTAGAAACATATTCAATAATTTGTTTTCCTTTTGAATCTTTAATAGTAATTTTAGCACCTTTTATTTCTTTTGAATTAGCTATAGCTTGTTTACTTAATGTTATATCTAAAGGAACATTTGTTACTACTAAACTTACTCTTTCGTTATATGAAACAACCATTTGTTCTAGTAAACTAAATTCTTGGAATTTTCCTATAGCTTTCTTAACAGATATTATATCTTGTGAATTGATTTCACCATCATTATTGGTATCAACATTGGTACTATATTTATTATTAGCTACAGCTTCTTTTACAGTATTTAAATCAACTTCATCTACTTTTCCATCACCATTTACATCATTTGTTATTTTAACTTTTTCGAATAAGTTTTTATCACCATTTATATATGCTAAATATAAATCAAAATCTATACTATCAATTGTTGAATCACCATTTATATCATAAACAAACTCTGTACTATCTTTAGCTGCTATACCTGCTATCATGTTACTAAGTAACGCAACATCTACAGCATCAACTTTACCATCATTATCACTATCATATGCACTACTATAATTAACAAGGTATTCTGATTTATCAATTTTAACTGAAGCTAAATCATTAACATCAATCTTTTTATCTTTGTTATAATCGTATTTTTCTAATTCAGAATTTGGTACAGTTGTTTCAGTACTTTCAGTGTTTTCAGATTCACTTTCTCCTGTACTTGGAGTAGTTTCTGGTTCATCAACAATTTCTTTACCAAGATACTTATAAATCATATTAATTGTATTAATATAATCACTTTCTTCCATTGTAATTACATTAAATGCTTTTTCTTTATCAATATTAGAAATATAATTATTTAAAATTGCAAGATCATCAGCATTTACACTGTCATCTTCATTTAAATCATAAGTAAAATCACTTACTTCTCCACCTTTAGCAAAAACAACTCCTTTTAAGAAGAATATATCTTTAAGATCTTTTTTGCCATCTTTATTGTAATCTATTTTAGTTATATCTACAGTAAGTTGAGGCGCTAATTCTTCTTCAATTTTTCCTGTTCCTAAATAAATTTCAAACAAGTCAATATCTTGAGAATTTACAGTACCATCATTATTTAAATCACATGCATAATATTCTTTTTCTTTATAATCGGTATATTCTCCAAGATAAATTTTTCTAGCTATTTCCAAATCTTTTGTATCTACGGTTTCATCATTATTAGGATCTCCTAAAGCATATGTATCTTCTCCTAAAACAAATACCCCGTGTTTTAAAGCTTTAAATGCTGATTTATTATTATTATTAGTTACATACTCTTCCATTAAAGAAACATCAGCCTCATCTAAAACTCCATCTTCATTTAAATCTGCAGCATATCTTTGAGTAGCAGAAATTACTACATTTTCACTATTACTAATCTTTTCAACCCATTCTTTTAAAAGAGTTAAATCAGCACTAGTGATTTGGTCATCTTCATTTAAATCTCCAAGTTTATAACTTGTTTTATTTTGTTCAACATTAACTCCAATTATTTTTTGTCCTAGATAAGTATAGGAATTTAGGTCATCATTTAAAGTGAATGTTAAATCTTTTGATAATTTTTTATATCCTGTAGGAGTTTGAACTTCTCTTAAAATATATTTACCATATGGAACTTTTTCAAATTTTGCTATACCTGCAGAGTCAGTTGTTGCATTCGGAATAGTTTTTCCATCAACATCAACAGCTTTTGTTTTTCCATCGCTTTTATAAAGAGCAAATATCGCACCTTTAACAGAAGAACCTGTTTTATCATCTTGTTTTAATATTGTAACATTTCCATAAGGATGGTTATTAATTTTTAGAACTTTTGATACATCTTTTACAAATTCTTTATTTTTTTCTTTAAGAGCTACTGGAATACAATAATTTTTAGCATTAGCATAAACACTAGCATCTTTTTCAATTGCAAAACCATTACCTGCAGTATCACTTTCATTACTAAATATTTCTTTTACATAATAAATCTTTTCGGATGCAAGATCAGAAGGATAAGGAATATTTTCCCATTTTGCAATTCCATTTTCATCAGTATAAATTTCTTCAAATTCTTTTCCATCTGCATCAGTAGCACTTGTTTGACAATCACTATCAGAGTATATTCCAAATAACATTCCTCTTAGGGCTGAGCCTGTATATTTATTAGTTTTTTGAATTTCAATTGTTCCTACACCTTTAGGTACATTTTGTACTGTATTTACATATTCAGCTGCAGTAGGCATAGGTTGAGGAGTTTCTGTACTTGTCTCTGTATAATCAACAGTTTTTACAGGAACGCACAATTTTTCATACTCTTTACTTTCATTTTCTCCAACATAGTAAGTTGCATCATCATCTTTTATGATGCCTTCCCAAGTTGCCAATCCACCATCTGCAGTTTTTTGAGCTCCAAATGTTTGACCTAGATAGTTTTTACTCCTAACTGTACATTCTTCGTCATCATATAAATATAAATTTATTCCATCTAAAGTTTCACCAGTAGTAGAAAGTGTCTTTTTAACTTTTACCTTTGTTCTAGCTATATCAGCATAAAGTTTAACAGTTGATTTATCTTTAGATACAACAGGACTAGCCATGTAAGCCATGTCTTGTACATTACCTCCGACAATAGCCTTCTTTATAATAGTACTATTTGAAAGAATACTTCTTGTATAAGAAAATTGAACAGCTTTATTAATATTAGCCGCAGGTATAACAGCTTTAACAGTTATCTTAGAACCCGATCTTGATACAGTAGTTCCACTTGTAACATCAGTCAAACTATAATGGAATCTAGAATCACTTAAACCTTGTATTTTTTGTAACCAACCACTTGATTCAGTCAAAACCTTTGTACAAGTATAAGTACCATTATCATTTTTTATACAACTATCAAATTCATTTACTGCCTTGCTTGAATTATACGATTTAAATGATAATTTTTTGCCATGAGCTAGATATAAAGTTCTAATTTGAACTACATGATTTGCAATAGTAGTTTCATCAGAAGAACTAGTAGAAATCATTGATTTTACTCTAGAAACTAAAGCAGAATCAGAAATACTTAAGAAGTCACTTCCTTTAGTTTTAGAATAATACGCAATCATGTGAGTAAATATTTGACCTCCAACTCTACGATTTGAACATGATAAGCTAGCTTTACCATCACTATCAACATACCAAGCAGCATAACCAACACCTCTATTCATGGTAGAATCTCCTAACTTGTAAGATTTAAACGATCTACCTGAAGAACTAGTAAGTGCAACACCAGATTCAATACAAAAAACAATATGTCCATCGTTATTAATATATGTAGCTATGTAACCTGAAGTAGCTTTTTTATTAGTATAGTTTGTATATTTTCTATAAGTACTAGTCCTTTTTATACATGTTTTGTGTTTCAAAGAATCAGCAGATACATTTTCTGTAAAAATAACAAATCCAAAACACACTATAAATAATAATAAAGGAAATAACATAAACTTTCTCTTATTATTTTTACTTAAATTATTATTAAATAAAAAACCTTTAACTTTTTTCATAAACTCAAACTTCCTTTCTCTATCTTATCTTTATATTAATAATATCATAGATTTTTACAAGTTTCAATCATTTAATAAAAACATTTTTAAAAA
>JBJEDW010000031.1:0-14178 GCA_051872415.1 Bacilli bacterium | reverse complement strand
GAGGAGACATAGAAAAATTATATTCTGATTACCACAAAGCAAAAATGAGTGAAATAGCAAAACATTCAAGTACCCAAGAACAAAACTCTGACAAATGTGAAAGACAATCCAACAAAATGAAATCAGCACAATACATGCAAAATTATATCGGAGAAATCTATCCTGGTATCATATCAGGATTCACTAACTCTGGAATGTATGTAGAGCTTCCAAATTTAATCGAAGGTCGTGTTGGCTACAATACTATGGATGATTTTTATGATTATAACGAAGAATTAGAAACCTTAGTAGGAGAATCTACCAAAAAAGTATATAGACTCGGAGATGAAGTAGAAGTAAAAGTAGTAAAAGCCTCAAAAGAGCTAAGAGAAATAGATTTCGAACTTGAAAAACCAAAAGTAAGAACAAGAAAAACGGAGTAATATATGGAAATATTAAATAGAAAAGCAAGACACAATTATTTTATAGAAGAAGAAATAGAATGTGGAATAGAACTCTTAGGAAGCGAAGTAAAATCAATAAGAGAAGGTTCTTGCAATATAAAAGATAGCTATGCCAGGATAAAAAAAGGAGAAGTATTTGTAATAAATATGTTCATAAAAAAATATAGTCATAGCTATGAAGCATTTAACGAAAGCGAAACAAGACCAAGAAAACTACTTCTTCACAAAAAAGAAATAACAAAATTAGAAAATAAAATAACTAAAGAAGGATATACTCTAATCCCATTAAAAATATATTTTAATAAAGATAACAGAGCTAAATTATTACTCGGAGTCTGCAAAGGAAAGAAAAACTACGATAAAAGAGAAACCATCAAAGAAAGAGACATAAAAAGAAAGATAGAAAGAGATCTAAAAAGATATTAACAAGGAGAAATATGGAAAAAGAAATAAGAAGTAAAGAAAACATAGAATTAATAAAAGGTGCAAACGAACAAATAATAAAAACAACCATAGATAACCTAAAAACATACAATGAAAAAATAATAAAAGAAAACATATTCTTAAAAGTACCCGAAAATATTCCCCTAGATTTTTATATCAAAACTAAAAACGGTAATAACATTGGATATATAAAAATATCAGATAATGGTCCAGAAAATTATACAATAGAAAAAAACGATTTACTTGGGCATCTAATAGACGAAAAAACTATTCCAAAAACAAAATAAACCTCAAAAGAGGTTTTTTCTTTTAACAAAACAATAAAACAAGTATTTATCATATACTTAAATATGAGTAGTGAAGAACTAAATAAAAAATTAAAACAATTAAAAGTAGAAGATTTTATCTGGCTGATATATATAGGAATAATAATATTAAGTTGGTATTCCAATACTTTTGAAAGAAAATATTTCATTTATAATGATCACAAAAGTAAAGAAAAATATCGAAACTTAACAATATTAATATTTACTATTTTAATAGTGGTATATACATATTTTCTAAAAGAATCCTATCAAGACATAAAATCATTAAAACCATGCGAATCTAATAGAAAAAAAACTTTAACATATCTATCATTTATAGGATCTTTGCTAATAGCAATAAGTGGAGCTATTTTCTTAAGTATAGCAATACTAGATGAAAATATTGACATAGAAATAGCATTTAATTAAAGGAGATTTTATATGTTACCCAATGTTCCAGCAAAAATATTTTCTTTAAGTGCAGTTATAGTAGGATACATCCTAATAGATGACATGACTGCAAAAGAACAAAATGCCTTAGGCAATTGGCTTATGTTAGTAGCACAAGTTCTTTCAACAAATGCTTTTTATAGACAAGTACGAGAAGAAAGAGGATTAGAAAAAGAAGGTTCAACAGAAAGTGAAAGCAAAAATTACACAAGCAAAGCATCCACAACAAATCAAAACAATAATCATAGAAACCAAAGCGAAACAGAAGAAACTTTAGTCATGTTAGAAAAAATGATAAGAGCTTTAAAAAAAGAAATAGAGCAAGTAAAAAAAGAATTATAATAAAAGTGAAAAATATCTGAAATATACAGGTAAAATCTTGCAAAAATTAATTATTATTATATAATATAGCCAAGAAGGTGATAAGATGCATTGTAAAAAATGTGGAGCATTAAACGATGAAGATTCACTATTTTGTAAACACTGTGGATTTCCTATTTCTGAGGACTTAGATTATCAAAATTTAACACAGTACCAAAATAAACAAGAAGATGAAAAATCACAAAAAGAAAAGATTAAAGGTAAAAATAAGACAAAGACAAAAACAAAAAATAAAACAAAAAACAAAGTAAAAAACAAAACAAAAAAAGAAAAACCAAGAAAAAGTAATAATCAAAAATCAGAAAAAGGAATGACTTTTGGTCAAAAAGTTCTAATGTTTATTCTATTTATCATGGTATTTTCTTTAATCGGAGTACTATCATTCGGAGGTTATCATTATTACAAATCAAGAAACATAGAAGTACCTAATTTAATAAATATGACATACGAAGAAGCAGAACTTACTCTTGCTAAAAAAGATCTAAAAATAAAAAAAGTAAATCAAATAACAGAAAATGAAAACGAAAATAACATAGTATTAAAACAAAATAAAACTCCAGGTAAAAAAGTAAGAAAATCTGCAACAATTAAAGTAACAGTAGGAGAATATCAAAAAACCTATATAATGGAAGACTTCACAGGAATGAACATAGATACTGTAATTAATACCCTAGAAAGTAATAACATAAAATATGAAATAAAATACAAAGAAGATAATGATTATGAAAACTATACCATTATTTCTCAAACACCAAATGCTGGTAAAAAGTTGACTGAAGATGATGAAGTTACTTTAATAGTAGCAAAAAACACTACTCAAAATCCAACAACAGAAGAAAATAATGAAACAGAGCAATCATCTGAAAAAGAAACAAATAATTCCAGCACTGAAGAGAATCAAACTGATAATCAGTGATAAAATATCAAAAACTCATAGAGAAACATACAAAAAAAGCATAAAAACATTGACAAAACCATATGATTTGTATATAATCTTAAATGTAAAAAAGGAAAGAGATGTCTAAATCCACCTGATAGCAGTCTAGCTATAGGTAAAAAGCCAAGGTAAAAATAGTAATTTGATATTTTTTTGGTGGATTAGAGTACATTTCGTACTCTTTTTATATTTTATGGAGGTGTTTAGTATAGCTAAAAAAAGTAATGATTTGTTATGTAATGAACAAATAAGAGTTCCCCACGTTCTAGTAATCGGACCAAATGGAGAACAAATGGGTATCAAACCAATCAAAGATGCGCAAACAATTGCAAATTATGCAGGACTAGATTTAGTTTTAATTAATGCAAATGCAAATCCTGCAGTCTGTAAAATTATGGATTACAACAAGTTCAAATATGAAAAGGCAAAAAAAGCCAAAGAAAGCAGAAAAAAGCAACAAGCAAATAATGTTGAATTAAAAGAATATCGTCTTTCGCCAGTGATAGATATCGGAGACTTCGAAACAAAATTAAGAAATGCATCAAAATATCTAGAAAAAGGTCATAAAATAAAACTAAGTATTAGGTTCAAAGGAAGACAAATAATTCATCCAGAACTTGGTGAAGAAGTAATGAATAGATTTGCAGAAAAAACTAAAGACATAGCTGTGGTAGAACAAAAAGCCAAATTAGATGGTAGAAGCATGACAATGTTACTAGCACCACTAAAAGAAAAAAAATAGGAGGTAAAACATGGGAAAAATTAAAACTCATAAAGGAACAAAAAAAGTTTTAAACATAAGACAAAGTGGTTCAATTACCAAATGCAACTCAGTTGGACAACATAAAACTGGTAAAAAACCAACAAATGCTAATAGAAAGAAAAGAGAAGGATCTTCATTAAGTAATTCAGATTACAAAAGATTCAAAAACGTAATTTAAAATAAAAGGAAGGAGTATAAAACATGGTAAGAGTAAAAAATAGTGTTGCAACTCGTGCAAGACGTAAAAAAGTGTTAAAAAAAGCTGAAGGATACTTTGGTAGTAAACATAGATTGTATAAAACAGCTCATGAACAAGTAATGCATTCAGAAAGATATGCATATCGTGATCGTAAACAAACAAAAAGAAACTTTAGAAAATTATGGATAACAAGAATTAACGCAGAATGTAGAAACAACGATATTAGTTATTCAAGATTTATTGATGGATTAAACAAAGCAGGAGTAGAAATTAACAGAAAAATGTTATCAGAACTTGCAATTCATGATAAAGAAGCATTTGCAAATCTAGTTAAAATAGCCAAAGGAGAAAAAGTAGAAGTTAAAAAATCTACTCCAAAAAAAGAAGTAGCAAAACAAGAAGTTAAAAAAGAAACTGCTAAAGAAGAAGTAAAAGATATAACAAAACTTACAGTAGCAGAACTTAAAGCTATTGCAAAAGAAAAAAACATAGAAAGATACACTTCAATGAAAAAAGCTGAATTAATTGAAGCTTTAAAATAAAAATAAACATACTAAAGAATTTTAATATCTAGTGCCAATCGGTGATATTATTTAGAATTTAGTAGAAGAAAAAACAAAGGAGGAAATTATATGACAGTAGTGTCAATGAGTTATTTATTAGAAGCAGGAGTTCACTTCGGACATCAAAAAAGAAGATGGAATCCAAAAATGAAAGAATATATTTATACATCAAGAGATGATATTTACATTATCGACTTACAAAAAACAGTAAAACAAATAGAAGAAGCCTATGCAGAACTTAAAAAAATTGCAGAAAATGGTGGAACTTTCCTATACGTAGGAACAAAAAAACAAGCTATGGAAGCAATGGAAGAAAATGCTAAAAGAACAAACATGTTCTTCGTTAATGAAAGATGGCTTGGAGGAACTTTAACAAACTTTAGAACAATTAGAAATAGAATAAAAAGATTAGATGAAATCGAAAAAATGGAAGAAGACGGAATCTTCGAAGCTCTTCCAAAAAAAGAAGTAATCAAAATAAGAAAAGAATATGACAAATTAAACAGAAATCTTCGTGGTATCAGAGACATGAAAAAATTACCAAATGCTTTAATAATTGTTGATCCAAGAGCAGAAGAAACAGCAATCAAAGAAGCAAGAAAATTAAAAATTCCAGTATTTGGTATCGTAGACACAAACTGTGATCCAGATATGGTTGATTATGTAATTCCTGCAAATGATGATGCAGTAAGAGCAGTAAAATTAGTAATCGGAGCCTTAACAAATGCAATAGCAGAAGTTAATGGTAACGAAATAATGGACTGCATTTCTCCAGAAGATGCAAAAAAATCTGCAAACAAAGAAAAAAATAAAGAAAACAAAAAAGAACAATCAGAAAAAGAAGCTAAAAAAGCTATCGTAAAAGAAGAAAAACAAGAAGAATCAAAACCAGAAAAAACTTCTGCAAAAGAAGAAAAAGTAGAAATAAAAGAAACAAAAAAAGAAGAACCAAAAGCTGAAAACTTAGAAACAAAAACTTTAGCAGAACTTAAAGCAATGGCTAAAGAAAAAGGTTTAAAAGGTTACAGTACAATGAAAAAAGCAGATTTAATTTCTGCATTAAAATAATTTCTAAGGAGGAATAAAAATGTTTAGTGCACAAGACGTAAAAGCTCTAAGAGAAAGAACTGGAGCAGGAATGATGGATTGTAAAAAAGCTTTACAAGAAACAAATGGTAATATGGATGATGCAATTACTTGGCTTAGAGAAAAAGGAATTTCAAAAGCTGCTAAAAAAGAATCAAGAATAGCAGCAGAAGGATTAACAGGATCTTATATCGAAGGAAACAAAGCAGTAGTAGTAGAAGTTAACTGTGAAACAGACTTTGTTGCCAAAAACGAAGAATTCCAAAACTTTATCAATAACTTAGTAAAAACTCTAGTAAACAGTAATGCAAAAACAATCGAAGAAGCAAACGAACTTACACTAACTGGGGCAAACGAAACTATCAAAGAAGCAATTGTTAATCTAACAGCAAAAATTGGAGAAAAAATTAGCTTCAGAAGATTTGAAATATTAGAAAAAACAGATAGTGAATCTTTTGGAATATATTCTCATATGGGAGGAAAAATTACCTCTTTAGTAGTACTTCAAGGAGCAAACGAAGAAATAGCAAAAGACGTTGCAATGCATGCAGCAGCAATGAGACCACAATACTTAAACAAAGATGAAGTTCCAACAGAAGTATTAGAAAAAGAACAAGAAATAATGAAAGAACAACTTCTAAACGAAGGAAAACCAGAAGATAGAATTAATCAAATCTTGATAGGAAAAACAAATAAATTCTACGAAGAAGTTTGCCTAGAAAACCAAATTTATATCAAAGCAGAAAACAAAGAATCAGTAGGAAAATATGTATCTCAAAATGGTGGTTCTATTGCAAAAATGGTTAGATACGAAGTAGGCGAAGGAATGGAAAAAAGAAACGAAAACTTCGCAGAAGAAGTACAAAATCAAATAAATAGCTAAAGTTATCAAATTTGATAACTTTTTTCTATAACTAAAACAAAATTTAATATATAATAAAATAAAGACAAGGAGGAAAAAGTATGAAAAGTGATATCGAAATAGCTCAAAACGCTAAAATGTTACCAATAATAAAAATAGCAGAAAAAATAGGACTAACAGAAGAAGACATAGAATTATATGGAAAATACAAAGCAAAAGTATCATTAAATGTTTTAAAAAATAATAAAGATAAAAAAGATGGTAAACTAGTTCTAGTAACTTCAATAAATCCCACTCCTGCAGGAGAAGGAAAATCAACTGTCGCAATAGGACTAGCACAAGCTCTAAACAAATTAGGAAAAAATGCAATTTTAGCACTTCGTGAACCATCACTTGGACCAGTATTTGGAATAAAAGGTGGAGCAACTGGAGGAGGATATTCACAAGTAGTACCAATGGAAGACATTAATCTTCACTTCACTGGAGATATGCATGCCATAACCTCAGCTAATAACTTACTATCATCCGCAATAGATAATCATATCTTTCAAGGAAACGAATTAAATCTAGATCCAAACAAAATAGTCTTTAAAAGAGCAATAGATATGAATGACAGAGCCTTAAGAGAAATAGAAGTAGCACAAGGAAACAAAAACGGTATTCCAAGAAAAGATAGTTTTCAAATAACAGTAGCATCAGAAATAATGGCCATCCTATGTTTATCAACAAGTCTAATGGATTTAAAAGAAAGACTAGGAAACATCCTTATAGGGTACACCAAAAAAGAAAAGCCAGTATTTGCAAAAGACTTAAAAGTAGAAGGAGCAATGACCCTACTTATGAAAGATGCCATAAAACCAAACCTAGTTCAAACACTAGAAAACACCCCAGCAATAATTCATGGTGGTCCATTTGCTAATATAGCTCACGGATGCAACTCAATTATTGCAACAAAAATGGCCCAAAAATTAGGGAATATCACCATAACAGAAGCAGGTTTCGGCGCAGATCTTGGAGCCGAAAAATTCTTCAACATTAAATGTAGATATGGTAATCTAAAACCATCTGCCTCAGTCATAGTAGCAACCATAAGAGCCTTAAAACACCATGGCGGAGCAACCAAAGAAGACTTAAACAAACCAAACATAGAAGCACTAAAAAAAGGAATAGAAAACTTAGAAAAACAAATAGAAAACATAAAAACATTCAAAGTACCAATAATCATAGCAATAAATGAGTTTAAAACAGACACTAAAGAAGAATTAGAATTCGTAGAAAACTTCTGCAAAGAAAAAAATGTAAAAGTAAGCAAAACAAACATTTGGGAAAAAGGCGGAGAAGGAGGACTAGATTTAGCAAATAATCTAATAAACCTCCTAGAAACAGAAGAATCAGATTTTGAAGTTCTTTACGAAAAAGAAAAAAGCATCAAAGAAAAAATAGATATAATAGCAAAAACAATATATGGAGCATCAAAAGTAAATTACAAAGAAGAAGCAGAAAACCAAATAAAAGAAATAGAAAAAAACAATATGGATCATCTTCCAATATGTATAGCAAAAACACAATACTCCCTTTCTGATAAAAAAAGTTTATTAGGAAGACCAAAAAACTTTGAAATAACAATAAAAGAGCTAAGAGTATCAAACGGAGCAGGCTTCATAGTAGCAATCGCGGGGCAAATCATGACAATGCCAGGACTTCCAAAAACCCCTGCAGCAAACAATATGGATATAACAGAAGATGGAATCATAAAAGGCTTATTTTAAGAGGAAAATATGAAAGCAGTATTTTTAGATATAGATGGAGTACTAGTACATAGCAAATATGAAAACAAAGAAAATGAAAACATAGATGAAGAAAAAATAAAATTATTAAAAAAAATAATTGATGAAACAGACGCAAAAATAATACTTAGTTCCAGTTGGAGATCTTTCTACGAAAGTGATGGAAAATTATATCATTACGAATGTTTTTACAAATTAAAAGAATTATTAAAAAAACACCAGCTAGAGATTTATTCCCAAACACCATCCCTAGTTTTAGAGGCAATAAAGGATTTTGATAACAAAACAATAAAGTTCAATCCAGAAACAACAAGAGCAGGAGAAATAAATCTTTGGTTAAATAATAACGATGTAGAATCATTTGTAATATTAGACGATGAAAAATCAGAATGGGAATATTTTGGATATGAACAAAACGTTATAGAAACACATTATAACGAAGGTTTATTAGAAAACAATGTTACAAAAGCTATACAAATTCTAAACAATAAAAACAAAAACAAAGTTAGAAAGATAAACCCCCAATAAAAAGAACCAACTAAAAAAATAATAAAATCATCCATGAAAGACTTAATCTTAATCATAATGAAAGGAATGACACTTAAAATGAAAGCAATATTTTTAGATGTAGATGGAGTACTTATACACCAAAATTATAAAAACAAAGAAACCGAAAACATAGATGAAGAAAAAATAAAATTATTAAAAAAAATAATTGACGAAACATCCGCAAAAATAATCTTAACATCAAATTGGAGAAGACCATATACAGAAAATGGTAAAGAATATAAACAACCCGAGTATTACATATTAAGTTCCTTACTAAAAAAATATGATATATATATTTATGATGAAACACCAATAATTAAAGCTACTCCAAAATAGTGAACTATTTAAACTAGAAAAACCAATAAAATCAAGATTTGCCCCCAATACCACCAGAGCTGGAGAAATATATACTTATTTAGAAAATAATCCTGAAATAGACTCATATGTAATAATAGATGATGAAGACACAGAATGGGAATATTTTGATTTAGAACTTAATCTAATAAAAACAAGTAATAACGAAGGTCTAAAAGAAGAATCTGTAGCCCAAATAATTGAAATATTAAACAAACAAAATATAAAAACAAGATAAAACAAAACTTTTATTTTAAAAAAAGATATAGATATAGTATAATTAAATAAAGGAGAGATATAATGAATAATGATTATTTAAATTTAGCAAAGGAAAAAATGGATAAAGCAATAACTTCTTTAGAAGAACGTTTCACCCAAGTGCGTGCAGGAAGAGCCAATCCAAGTATGTTAGATGATGTTTATGTAGAATATTATGGTACCCCAACACAATTAAAAACTTTAGCAACAATCTTTGTTCCAGAAGCAAGACAAATAACAATAAAACCATTTGATAAAAACTTACTAGGAAGTATAGAAAAAGCTATTTTCGAAGCTAATCTTGGAGTAACTCCAAACAATAATGGAGAAGCAGTATTTATAACAATACCTGCATTAACAGAAGAAAGAAGAAAAGAACTTGTAAAACAAGTAAAAGAATACGCTGAAGATGGAAGAATATCTATCAGAAACATCAGAAAAGACATAATAGATACCATAAAAAAAGATGAACTTCCAGAAGACCAAGAAAGAAACATTATCGATAACCTACAAGAAATTGTTAATAATTACAACAAAAAAGTAGAAGATCTAACTAAAGAAAAAGAAAAAGATTTAATGGAAATATAAAAGTTAAAAAAGAGATAAAAAGCAACCATATGTTTGCATCTCTTTCTTTTTTTTGATAAAATAATTCTAGGTGATACTTATGGAAAGAATAATAATGCATATCGATGTCAACAATGCCTTTCTATCTTGGACTGCCATCTATCTTCTAGAACATAACTACAAAGAAGACATAAGAAACATCCCTGCCATAATCGGTGGAGATGAAAAACGTCGTGCAGGCATAGTCCTAGCAAAATCAACTCCCGCGAAAAAGAAAGGCATAAAAACAGCAGAAACAATTTACGAAGCCAAAAAAAAGTGTCCAACCCTAAAAGTATTTCCCCCAAATCATGACTTTTACAAGCAAAAAAGTCAAGAACTATTCACACTTCTATCAAATTACACACCAGACATAGAAGTAGCATCCATAGATGAGTGTTATATAGACTACACAAAAGTACAAAAATTATATGGTAACCCTTTAAAATTCGCAGAAAAGATCCAAAAAGAAATATATAGCAAACTTGGATTCACAGTAAACATAGGAATTGCAGAAAACAAACTCTGTGCTAAAATGGCTTCAGACTTTTCCAAACCAAACAAAATTCACACTCTCTACCAAAATGAAATAAAAGACAAAATGTTTCCTCTTCCAATCGAAGACCTTTTTGGAGTAGGTAAACAAACCGCAGAAAAACTAAAGTTTTTAGGAATAAAAAAAATTGAAGATTTAGCAGGTCAACAAGAATATAACTTAAGAAAAATATTTAAAAATCAAGCCAAACACCTAATAGAAATAGCAAATGGAATAGATAAAAGCGAAGTAGACTCTAAAAAACAATCTCCAAAAGGAATAAGTCACGAAATAACACTAAGTGAAGATCTGACAAACAAAAAAGACCTATACAAAAAACTATCCATTCTTTCAGAAATGGTATCAAAAAGAATAAGAAAAGAAAACAAATATTCCAAAATAATATGTGTAATTTTAAAAGATAACCACTTCAAACGCTATTCACATCAAAAAAAATTAAAAAATCCCATAAGCACCTATGAAGATATTTACAAATACTCAAAACAAGTCCTAGATGATTTCTACCAAAACGAACCTATAAGATTAATAGGAATAAGATTAGAGGACTTAACAGAAATAAAAACAATCCAAACATCGCTTTTTGAAAAAACTCAGGATTTAGACAAAGGAGAAAAACTAGAACAAATAATGGATGAAATAAATAACAAATATGGTAAACAAGTAGTAAAAAGAGCGTCACATATTGAAAAAAACATAAAATAGATATATCATATAATAAAGGAGGATTAGTTATGAAAACTATATTAGATTTAAATCTAAAAAACAAAACAGTTATCTTAAGATGCGATTTAAACGTAAGTATAAAAGACGGAAAAATAATTGATGACACAAAAATAAAATCAAGTTTAAAAACCATAAATTATATTTTAGAAAAAGGTGGAAAAGTTGTAATATTATCACACCTTGGAAAAATAAAAACAGAAGAAGACAAAAAGAAAAATGATATGAAAATAGTCTACAGAAGACTAAATGAACTTATTCCTAATAAAATAGAATTTATAAACGAAACAAGTGGGAAAACATTAAAAAAAGCAGTAAAAAAACTAGACTATGGGAAAGGAATATTAATCCAAAATACCAGATACGAAGATCTAAACAAAAACAAAGAATCATCATGTGACAAACGTTTAAGTAAATACTGGGCAAAACTTGGGGATATCTACATAAACGATGCCTTTGGAACAATTCATAGAGCTCACGCTTCAAACTACGGAATATCAAACTATTTAGAAAGCGCAATAGGCTTCTTAGTAATGCATGAATTAGAAAACCTAAACAGATTAGACAACCCAAAAAGACCATTTGTAGTAATAATGGGAGGATCTAAAATATCAGATAAAATTGGAGTAATAAGTTCACTAATAAAACAAGCAGACTACATCCTAGTCGGGGGAGCAATGGCTTTTACCTTTTTAGAAGCAAAAGGCTACAAAGTTGGAGACTCCCTATTTGAAGAAAAATATATAGATTATTGTAAATATCTATTAAAACACTATGGAGATAGAATCATTCTTCCAACAGATCTATATGGAACATATAATTTAAATGAAAAACCTGACGTAATTCTTCAAGATGTAGACATGATACCAAACAACTTTATAGGCTTAGACATTGGAGATGAAACAATAAAATTATTTAAATCTATTCTAAAAAATACCAAAACAGTATTCTGGAATGGACCACTCGGAGCATACGAATACGAAAAATTTAGATACGGAACTAATGAAATATTAAAATATCTAAAAAATAACACTGAAACAGTAATCCTTGGTGGAGGAGACATAGTTGGATGTTCTAATCTTTTAGGCTATACAAAAGACATTACCTTTGCATCAACCGGGGGAGGAGCTACTTTAAAATACTTAGAAAATCACAATCAACCAGGATTAAGGAACATGAATTAAAATGAAAAAAATATTAGTACTAAATCACAAATCCTATCTAAAGCCAAAAGAAGCTAAAAAATATGCAATAGACATAAACGACTACATAAGAAGTGATCAAACAGTAATAATCTGCCCAAGTAATATTTACCTTCCTTATTTTGAGGGAAAATATAACTTCACACTCGGAGCTCAAGATATTTCTTACTCAAATATTACCGGAGAAGTAACAGGAGCTCTTCTTAAAGAAACCGGAGTAAAATATTGTTTAATTGGACATCATGAACGAAAAAACCAACTTGGAGAAACCTCAAAACAAATAAATAACAAAATAAAAGAAGCCCTAGCTAATAACATAACTCCAATAATAATAGTCGGAGAAACCTATTATGAATATGAAATGAAAAAATCCGGAGAAATAATCACAAAACAATTAAAAGAATATTTATATAAAATAACCCCAGATCAAAACATAATAATCTGCTACGAACCAAATTGGTCATTTCAAGATAAACAAATACCAACAAAAGAACATATTATAGAAATGGTACAATTAATAAAAAGCATTACAAAACGCAAATTTAATGAAAATATTAAAGTACTTTATGGAGGACACATTACAAAAGAAAATATCACAAAAATAGATAAAATCCCCATTTTAGAGGGCTATCTAATAGGTAGATCAAGTATAGAAGTAACAAAAATAAAAGAAATATTTGATAACTTAGAATAAGTTCGACAAAAAAAGCTAAAAATAGCTATAGAACTTATTCTTTTTTTGTAGTAAAATTATAATTGCGTGGTAGTAATGAAAGGAGAGACTATGGAAAAAATAAAAGTAGTTCTAATCGACGATAACATTGAACTGGTTAGAATGATACAAGAATATTTTAGTAGTAATCACGCAGGAATAGAAGTAGTTTATACTGCGAACAATGGAGAAGAAGGATTAGATATCATCAAAAATAAAAAAGATGAATTCGATCTAATAATCCTAGATTTAGTTATGCCAAAACTAGATGGCAAAGGAGTTCTCGAAGCAATGAAAAAAGAAAATATAAGTAAGAAAGTAATAGTATTAACATCTTATAATAGCCCTGAAATGATTAGAAAAGTTTCAGAATATGGTGTAGATTATTACTTACTAAAACCATTCGACCTTCCAGAACTTGAAAAAAGAATTCTAGAAGTTACAGGTTTAAAAGATCAAGGAAATAAATCAGTAAACCTATACAAACATAATCTTCAAATAAGCATAACAAACATTCTTCATGAACTTGGAGTGCCTTCGCACATCAAAGGTTATCAATATATAAGAGAATCAATAATGATAGTATACGATAGACCAGAAATAGTCGGAGGTATAACAAAAGAATTATACCCAGAAGTTGCCAGTAAATATGATACAACAGTATCAAGAGTAGAAAGAGCAATAAGACATGCAATAGAAGTAAGTTGGAACAGAGGTAGTTGGGATCTTATGGAAGATATCTTCGGACACAGCATAGATATTGATAAAGCCAAACCAACTAACAGTGAGTTCATAGTCACAATAGCAGATAAACTAAAACTAGAATTCGGAAAAGTATTAGTGTAGTATCAAGATAGATAACTCTATCTTTTTTTATATAATAGGAAAGTCATACTAACTAATGTAATAAAAACATAAAATAAAAAAAGAACAAATGTTTGACCTAATTATTGACTTTTAGTTTTGTATATGTATACTTATATTATCTAATCTAAAGGGGG
>JBJEDW010000030.1:0-14241 GCA_051872415.1 Bacilli bacterium | reverse complement strand
AGACTTAATTCCGTTATTTTATTAAAACGGACTTTCAAATGAAAATTCACAAATAGAAAAAAGTGTAAAAAAATGCTTGATTTTAATATAATATTGTGATATTATTGTGATGTTGTGACTGCTGTGATGTGCAAGGTTGCTGATACACCAGGCGTAGTTGTCTGTATAAATCAGGTTTTTGTGCGGAGCGAGTCTATACTAGATATAGGCGAAGGGAGGAACTAGGATTATGGCAAAGTCAGAAGTTCGTGTTAAATTAAAATCGTTTGATCATAGAATTCTTGATAATGCTGCTGCTAAAATTGTTGAAACAGTTAAAAGAGCAGGTGGAAAAGTTAGTGGTCCAGTGCCACTTCCAACTGAAATTGAGAAGATTACAATTTTGAGAGCAGTTCATAAGTATAAAGATTCTCGTGAACAATATGAAATGCGTACTCATAAGAGACTAATTGATATTAAAAATCCAAGTAAAGAGGTTATGGATGTTTTGCAACGTCTAGATATACCTAGTGGTGTTGATATCCAAATCAAACAAAAATAATAAAGAAGGAGAAGAAAGAAATGAAAGGAATCTTAGGTAGAAAGCTTGGAATGACTCAAGTTTTTGGTACTGATGGTAAACTTGTTCCTGTTACTGTTGTTGAAATAGAACCTAATGTTGTTACTCAAATCAAAACTGTTGCTAACGATGGTTATGATGCAGTTCAACTTGGTTTTGATACTGTAAGGGAAAAAGTGAGCAATAAGGCTAAAATGGGTCATACTAAAAAAGCTGGTTCTGCTCCTAAGCGCTTCTTAAGAGAAATTCGTGGAGTAGACGTGAGTAGCTATACTTTAGGACAAGAAGTAGGAGCTGACTTATTTGAAGCTGGTGAAATGGTTGATGTTACAGGGATCAGCAAAGGAAAAGGTTACCAAGGTGTAATCAAGAAAAATAATCAACATCGTGGACCAATGAGTCATGGTTCAAAATATCATAGAGGTGTAGGTTCTCTTGGTACAATGAGACCAATGAGGGTTATGCCTGGTAAAGCACTTCCAGGACATATGGGTGCTGAAAAGGTTACTATTCAAAATTTAGAAATTATTAAAGTTGACATGGAAGATAATTGTATTTTGGTTAAGGGAAGTATTCCTGGACCTAAAAAAGGTATGGTTATGATTAAATCTGCTGTTAAGACAGATAAGAAAAATGATGCATTTGATTTAATTTCTTATGAAGAATTAGTAGATGTTAAGGAAGAAACTGTTTCTGATGAAGAAGTTTCTGAAGTAGCAGAAGCGTAAGGAGGAATTTTAGATGAAGTTTGAACTTATGGATCTTAATGGTAAAAAGGTAAAAGATGTTAACTTAGAAAAAACTATTTTTGGAATAGAACCTAATGATGTTTGTCTTAAAGATGCAATTGTTTTAGGACGCGCTTCATTAAGACAAGGTACTCACAAGGCTAAAACTAGATCGGAAGTTTCTGGTGGGGGAAGAAAACCTTGGAGACAAAAGGGAACAGGGAATGCTCGTCAAGGGTCAATTAGAGCTGTTCAATGGGCTGGTGGAGGTATTGCTTTTGGACCTGTGCCACGTGATTATAGTAAAAAGCAAAATAGAAAAGAAAGAAAGCTTGCTATTAAATCAGCGTATTCTTACAAAGCTAAAGATAAGGCTATAGTAGTAGTTCAAAAACTTGAACTTACAACTCCTAAAACTCGTGAAATGGTAAATTTGCTTAAAAATTTAGAGCTTGATGGAGTTAAAACTTTAGTTATTGTTTCTGAATATGATGAAAATGTAATTCTTGCTTCACGTAATTTAAAAAATATTATGATTGCTAAGGCAGATGAAGTAAGTGCACTTGACATTGTTAGTGCTAAGAAGTTATTAATTGAAGAAGCAGCTTTAGAAAATATAAAGGAGGTGCTTAAATAATGGATACTAAGTATTTAGATGTTATTAAGGCGCCAGTTGTGACTGAAAAGTCATCTTATCAAGGACAAGAAAATGTATATCATTTTTATGTAGATCCTAAGGCTAATAAAACTGAAATTAAACTTGCTATTGAAAAAATATTCAATGTTAAGGTAGAAGATATTAGAACTATTAATGTTCATCCTAAAAAAAGAAGAGTAGGTCGTTATACAGGGCTTACTAATCGCAAGAAAAAGGCAATTGTTAAACTTGCTCCAGGGCAAACAATTGAACTTTAGGTAAGGAGGTATAATGAATGGCTATTAAAAATATGAAACCTACTACTCCAGGGCAACGTGGAATGAGTAAACTTTGTAATGATGAAATTACTACTAATAAGCCTGAAAAGAGCTTGCTTGCTTCTAAGTCAAATAAAGCAGGAAGAAATAATCAAGGTAGAATTACTGTTAGACATCAAGGTGGAGGAGAAAAGAGAAAATATCGTTTAATTGATTTTAAAAGAAATAAATTTGATATAGTAGGTACAGTTGCTACAATTGAATACGATCCTAATAGAAGTGCTAATATAGCTTTGATTAACTATGTTGATGGTGAAAAAAGATATATTATAGCTCCTAAGGGATTAAAAGTAGGGATGAAAATAGTAAGTGGTGAAAAAGTGGATATTAAAGTTGGAAATGCACTTCCACTTATGAATATTCCTGAAGGAACGCTTGTACATAATATTGAACTTCAACCTGGAAAGGGAGGAGAACTTGCAAGATCAGCTGGTGCTTCTGCTCAAATTCTTGGTAAAGAAGGAAAATATGTATTAATTAGACTTGCATCGGGAGAAGTTAGAAAAGTTCTTGGAACTTGTATGGCTACTATTGGTGAAGTTGGAAATGAAGATTATTCTTTAGTTAAAATAGGGAAAGCAGGTAGAAAAAGACATAAGGGAGTTAGACCTACTGTTCGTGGTTCTGTTATGAACCCTAATGATCATCCTCATGGTGGTGGTGAAGGTCGTGCACCTATCGGTAGAAGTGGACCAATGACTCCTTGGGGTAAACCAGCTCTTGGTTATAAAACTAGAAAGAAAAAAGCGTCAGATAAACTTATAGTACGTAGAAGAAAGAATAAGAAATAGGAGGAACTAAATATGGCAAGAAGTATTAAAAAAGGACCTTATGTATTTGATAGATTGCTTAAAAAGGTTCAAAATTTAAATGAAACTGGTAAAAAAGAAGTAATTAAAACTTGGTCACGTCGTTCTACTATTTTTCCAGAATTTGTAGGTCATACATTTGCAGTTCATAATGGTAATAAATTTATTCCAGTTTATGTTACTGAAGATATGGTTGGTCACAAATTAGGTGAATTTGCACTTACTAGAACATTTGGTGGACATGGCGCTGATAAGAAAAAGAAAAAATAACAAGAGGAGGACTTAAAAAATGGATGTAAAAGCTATTGCTAAGGATGTAAGAATTAGTCCAATTAAAATTCGTCTTATGGTGGATTTAATCCGTGGTAAGAATGTTAATGATGCTTTAAATATTTTAACTAATTATAATAGTAAACCAGCAAGAATTGTTAAGAAAGTTTTAGATTCTGCTATAGCTAATGCTGTTAATAATAATAATCTTGATAAGGATAAGTTATATGTAAGCAAGGCTGTAGTTGATCAAGCTTCTACACTTAAGAGAAGGGTGCCAGGTTCACGTGGTTCTGTTGATAAGTTTTATCACAGAAGAAGTCATGTGACTATTGTGGTATCAGAAAGGTAATTTAGGAGGTATTTATGGGACAAAAAGTTAATCCAGTAGGACTTAGAATTGGAGTTAATAAAGATTGGGAATCTAAATGGATGGCTCCTAAGAAAGATTTTGCTAAATATTTAAATAATGATATTAAGATTCGTGAATATTTAGAAAAGAATTTAAAAGATGCTGGTGTTTCTAAGGTTGTTATTGAAAGGAATGACAAAAAATGTGAAGTTATTATTCACACTTCTAAACCAGGTATTATTATTGGACGTGGTGGAGAAGAAATTAAAGTTTTGAAAAATAAACTTTCTAAACTTGTTGATGAAAATGTTCAAATTTCAATTATGGATGTTAAAAATATTGATTTGAATGCTACTTTAGTGGCTCAATCAATTGCTAAACAAATTGAAGCTCGTGCACCATTTAGAGCTGCACAAAAGAAAGCTATTAGAGCTGCTATGAAAGCTGGAGCTAAGGGAATTAAGACTTTAGTATCTGGTAGACTTAATGGTGTTGAAATGGCTAGAAGTGAAGGTTATTCTGAAGGAAATGTTCCTTTACATACAATTCGTGCTGATATTGATTATGGTTTTGCAGAAGCGCTTACTACTTATGGAAAACTAGGAGTTAAAGTATGGATTAATAAGGGAGAAATCTTATCTTCTACTAAGGAAGAAAAAGGAGGTAATTAATTATGTTAATACCGTCTAGAACTAAGTATAGAAGAGTACATAGATTAAAATACGAAGGAAGAGCTAAAGGAAATAGAGAACTTCATTTTGGAGAATATGGACTTCAAGCTCGTGAAGGTGCTTGGATTACTAATAATCAAATCGAAGCTGCTCGTGTTGCTATGACTCGTTATATGAAACGTGGAGGAAAAGTATATATTAACATTTTCCCTCACATGCCTAAGACTGCTAAACCTCTAGAAGTTCGTATGGGATCTGGTAAAGGTGCTGTTGATAAGTGGGTTGCAGTTGTTAAGGAAGGAAAAATAATGTTTGAAATATCTGGTGTTTCTGAAGAAGTTGCCAGAGAAGCACTTAGACTTGCTTCACATAAATTACCAATAAAAACTAAATTTGTAAAAAAAGAAGATATGGGTGGTGAAAACGCATGAAAATGGAAGAATTAAGAAAACTATCCACTGAAGAATTAAATAACAAAATAAAAGAAAATAAGGAAGAATTATTTAATTTGCGTTTCCAACAAGCTACAGGTAATTTAGAAAAACCTGTAAGACTAAGAGAACTTAGAAAGCAAGTAGCTAAAATGAAAACAATAATTCGTGAACGCGAACTTGAAAAGGTGGAGGAGTAATATGAGAGATACTGTTAAGAAAGAACTTGTAGGAAGAGTTGTTAGTGATAAGAATGATAAGACTATTACTGTACTTGTAGAAACTTATAAGAAACATCCTAAGTATGGTAAAAGAGTTAAGTATAGTAAAAAATATACTGCTCATGATGAGACTAATAAGGCTAAAGTAGGAGATAGAGTTAGAATAGTGGAAACTCGTCCTCTATCTAAAACTAAGAGATTCTATTTAGCTGAAATAGTTGAAGAAAGCGTAATACTATAAGGAGGTATTTGTTATGGTTCAACAAGAAACTCGTTTAAAAGTTGCTGATAACTCTGGAGCTCGTGAATTACTTGTAATTAGAGTACTTGGTGGAAGCAAAGTTAAATTTGGTAATATTGGTGATGTTGTAGTAGGTACTGTTAAGAAAGCTACTCCTAATGGTACTGTTAAAAAAGGAAAAGTAGTTAAAGCTGTTGTTGTTAGAACAGTTCAAGGTGTTCGTCGTGATGATGGATCTTATATTAAATTTGATGATAATGCTTGTGTAATAATTAAGGATGATAAGAGTCCTGTTGGTACACGTGTATTTGGACCAGTTGCTAGAGAAATTCGTGATAAGGGATATATGAAGATTGTGTCTCTTGCAAAAGAAGTGTTATAGGAGGAATTCGTTATGAGGCTAAAAGTCGGAGACAAAGTTAGAGTAATGGTTGGAAAAGACAAAGGTAAAGAAGGAAAGATTACTCATACTTTTAAAAATGAAAATAAAGTAATAGTTGAAGGTGTTAATTTAGTTAAAAAACATGTTAAACCTGATAATACTAATAAATCTGCTGGTATCATCGAAACTGAAGCGAAATTAGATGCTTCAAATGTTATGATTATTGATAAGAAAACAAATAAACCTACAAGAATTTATCATGATGTTGATAAGAAAACAAATAAAAAAGTTAGAGTGGGAAAATCCCGCGAAAAACTTGATTAGTTGGAAGGAGGGTATTTATGAACCGCCTAAAAGAAAAATATGTTAAGGAAATAGTTCCTAGTTTAAAAGAAAAAAATGGATATAAGTCTGTTATGCAAGTTCCAAAATTAGATAAAATTGTTATTAATATTGGAGCAGGTGATGCTGCACATAATTCTAAAGTTTTAGATGCTTGTATGCATGATCTTGAAGTTATTACTGGACAAAAACCTGTTATAACTAAGGCTCGTAAGTCAATTGCAGGATTCAAGATTCGTGAAGGACATAACATTGGTTGTAAAGTTACTTTAAGAGGAGAAAATATGTATAACTTCTTAGATAAACTTATTGCTGTTGCGCTTCCACGTGTTAGAGATTTTAGAGGTCTTTCTCCTAAAGCATTTGATGGAAGAGGAAATTATACTATTGGTATAAAAGAACAACTTATCTTCCCAGAAATCGAATTTGATGAAGTTGTTAAAGTAAGAGGTATGGATATTGTACTTGTTACTACTGCTAAATCAAATGAAGAAGCTTATGACCTTTTAAAGGAACTAGGAATTCCTTTTAGAAAGTAGGGAGGCATATTATGGCAAAGAAAAGTATGATAGCGAAAGCTAATAAAAAACAAAAGTTTAAGGTACGTGAATATACTCGTTGTAATAGATGTGGTAGACCTCACAGTGTACTTAAGAAATATGGAATTTGTAGAATTTGTTTTAGAGAACTAGCAAGTCGTGGACAAATTCCTGGAGTTAAAAAATCAAGTTGGTAGGCAAAGAAGGAGGAATTTATTATGGTAGTAACTGACCCAATTGCAGATATGCTTACGAGAATACGTAATGCTAATGCTAATAAGAATAAAGAAGTATCAATGCCTGTATCAAAAGTAAAGACTGAAATTGCTAAAATATTAAAAGATGAAGGTTTTATTGAAAATTATAAAGTTCGTAATGATAAACCTCAAGGAACTTTAGTTTTAACACTTAAATATACAAATAAAAAGGAAAGGGTAATTACTGGACTTAAGCGTATTTCTAAACCTGGACTTAGAGTTTATACTAAAGCAGATGAAGTACCAAAAGTACTTAATGGATTTGGTATAGCGATTATTTCTACTTCAAAAGGTATTATGACTGATAAAGAAGCTAGAAAACAAGCTCTTGGTGGAGAAGTAATGGCTTATATTTGGTAATGGGTGATTAAAATGAGTCGTATAGGAAATAGAATAATAGCAATTCCAGAAAATGTTACTGTTGAAGCTTCTGATTCTTTAGTTTCAGTAAAAGGTCCTAAGGGAGAACTTTCTTTAGAACTTAGTAAAATTATTGATGTTGAAGTTAAGGATAATACAGTTGTTGTAACTAGAAAAAATGAATCAATTCCTGCTAAACAAATGCATGGGACTACTAATGCTAATATAAGAAATATGATAATTGGTGTTTCTGAAGGTTTCTCTAAATCTCTTGAAATAATAGGGGTTGGATATAGATTTAATCTTAAGGGAAATACTCTTGTTATTAATGCTGGGTATTCTCATCCTGTTGAACTTGAAATTCCAGAAGGTTTGAAACTTGAAGCTAAAGGAAATAATCAAGTTACTGTTTCTGGTATTAGTAAAGAAAAAGTAGGAGAATTTGCGGCTAATATTCGTAAGGTAAGAAAACCTGAACCTTATAAAGGAAAAGGTATTCGTTATGTTGGTGAATATGTTAGACGTAAGGAAGGTAAAAAAGCTAAGTAGGTAGGAGGTTAATTATGATAAAGAAAGAATCACGTAATGAAATGCGTAAGGTTAGACATGAAAGAGTTAGAAAACAAATCATAGGAACTAAAGATATACCTAGACTTAATGTTTATCGTTCTAATACAAATATTTATGCTCAAATAATAGACGATGAAAACGGAGTTACTTTAGCTAGTGCATCTTCAATGAAAATGAAAGGTAATAATACGGAAGTAGCTACTAAAGTTGGTGAAGCTATTGCTAAAGAAGCTAAGAAAGCTAAGATAACTAAAGTAGTATTTGATCGTGGAGGATATCTATATCATGGACGCGTTAAAGCACTTGCTGAAGCTGCTCGCGAAAATGGTTTAGAGTTCTAATAGGAGGTAAAGTTATGCAAAAGAGAAGAAATACTCGTCCTGCTAAAATGTATGATGAAATCGTATTAGATACTAAAGCTGTTGTTAAAGTAACAAAGGGTGGTCGTCAAAGAAGATTTCAAGCTGTTGTTTTAGTAGGAGATAAAAAAGGTCTTGTTGGTTTAGGTATTGGTAAGGCTAATGAAATTTCAGAAGCTGTTAAAAAAGCAAGACAAGATGCTAATAAAAATATGGTTAGAGTACCTATTGTTGATGGAAGAACAATCGCACATGAAGCTAGATATGATGAAGGAGCAACTAAAGTGTTATTAAAACCTGCTAGTGCAGGTACTGGACTTGTTGCTGGTAGTGCTGTTAGAGCAGTACTTGAAATTGCTGGATATCACGATATTATTTCAAAATCACTTGGAGCTAGAACTAAAATAAATATGGCTAGAGCTACTATTAAAGCTTTACAATCAATTAAAACAATTGAAGAAGTTTGTGAAGCTAGAGGAAAAACTAAAGAGGAGATTTTAGGATAATGGAACTTAATAATTTACCAAAAAATGAAGGTTCTACACATAGAGCAAAACGTGTAGGACGTGGACCTGGTAGTGGTCTTGGAAAAACAAGTGGTCGTGGTGAAAATGGTCAAAAATCTAGAAGTGGTGCTTCTATTCCAGCAGTATTTGAAGGTGGACAAACTCCACTATTTAGAAGAATTCATAAAAGAGGATTCTCTAATGCTAAATTTAAAACAAGATATGCTAGTGTGAATGTTAGCGATCTTAATAGATTTAATGATGGTGATGTTGTTACTCCAGAACTTTTAAAAGAACTAGGAATGGTTAAAAAACAACTTTCTGGGATAAAAGTTTTAGGAAATGGTACTTTAGAAAAGAAATTAACAATCAAAGCACATAGATTTACTCAAAGTGCTCTTAAGAAAATTGAAGAATCAGGTAGTAAAGCAGAGGTGATTTAAGATGTTTAAAAATCTTAAACAACTATTTACTAAAAAGAATAAAGATATAAGGAAAAGATTATATTTTACAATAGCAGTACTTACTTTATATATAATTGGTACAGGAATTGAAGTTCCTGGTACTTCAGAAATTACTAAGAGTTTAGGATTTTTGGAACTTTTGAATGTAATGGGTGGTGGAGCTTTAAAGAACTTTTCTATATTTGCTCTTGGAGTTATTCCATACATTACAGCGTCAATCGTAATTCAACTTTTACAAATGGATATTGTTCCTTATTTTTCAGACCTTTCTAAGCAAGGTCATGCAGGTAAACAAAAACTTAATCAAATTACTAGATATCTAGGTATTGCATTTGCCTTTTTCCAAGGTTATGCGATGAGTTATGCTTTTTTAGGTGACTCTTATACTGTTGTTGGATATTTAGAAGTTGCATTTATAATGACTGCAGGTACAGCTTTCTTGCTTTGGCTTGGGGATCAAGTTACTCAAAAGGGAATAGGAAATGGTGTTTCACTAATCATCATGGCAGGGATAGTTTCATCTCTTCCTACAACGATGATTACAGCTTTCCAAACTTTGCTTGATTTTAGTACTACTAATGCTATTATTGCTGGTAGTGCAAAATTCTTGTTATTCCTTATTGTTTGTATCTTAGTTGTTATTGGAGTTATATTTGTTGAAGGTGCTGCGAGAAGAATAAGTATTCAATATGCTAATAAATCTACTGCTAATTTAGGTAAACAAACTTATATGCCTATAAAGATAAATTCAGCGGGAGTTATTCCAGTAATTTTTGCATCTAGTTTACTAGCTGTTCCAGTTACTATTGCTCAATTTATCGATAATGAAGCGTTTTCAAATTTTGTTAACTCTTATATTAATTATACTACTCCAGTAGGACTTATACTTTATGTTATTTTGATTATATTCTTTGATTATTTTTATACTTTTGTTCAAATGAAACCTGAACAAATGGCTAAAAATTTAAAGGATAATGGAGGATATGTTCCTGGTATTAGACCTGGTAAGGATACTGAAAATTATTTTTCTAAGATGCTTATTAAGTTAACTACTGCAGGATCTGTTTTCTTAGCAATAATTGCAGCATTTCCAATTTTAATAAATATGCTTTCTGAACTACCATCATCTGTTTCAATTGGTGGTACTGGACTTTTAATCGTTGTTGGTGTTTCTATTGAAACTTATAAACAACTTGAAAGTAGTTTGTTAAGTAGAGGTTATACTGGAAATACTAATTCTAGTAAAAGGAGGGCAAGAAGAAGATAATGAAAAATGTTATATTAATTGCTCCTCCTGCTGCTGGGAAAGGTACTTTGTCTAAGTATTTAACTGATACTTTTGGATATGTTCAATTATCTACTGGAGATATGCTTAGAGAAAGAGCAGAAGAAGATACAAAATTAAAAGAAATAATGAAAACTGGAAAACTTATTGATGATAAGACAGTTTTTGAAGCACTTGAGGCTAAGCTAAATAAATTAGGTAATACTCCTTATATTTTAGATGGTTTCCCTAGAACAGTTACTCAAGCTGTTATGTATGATGAACTTTTACAAAATAAGGGAAAAGATCTTGGGGTTGTAATTTATTTAGATGTAGACAAGGAAGAATTAAAAAAACGTGTTGTTACTAGGCTTGTTTGTCCTAAGTGTCGGGCTTCTTATTCTACAAGAAATGAAAGTCTTTTACCTAAGGAAGAAGGTTTGTGTGATAATTGCAGGATTGAACTTATTCAAAGAGAAGATGATACTGAAGAAGTGTTTGATAAGAGATATAATGAATATTTAGAAAAGACTTCTCCTTTGATAGATTATTATGAATCTAAAGGATTGCTTGTTAGAATTAGTTCAAGTGATGCAAATGAGATATTTAAAGAAGCATCTTCTTTAGTGAGGAATGCTTAATGATTACAATAAAAAGTGATAGGGAAATAGAACTTTTAAGTAAAGCGGGTAACATTGTTTATGAGACTCACATGTATTTGAAAGATTTTATTAAACCTGGTATTACTACTGCTCGTTTAGATGAACTTGCAGAAGAATTTATTAGAAATCATGATGCTACTCCTTCTTTTAAGGGATATGAAGGATTTCCTGGTTCTATTTGTACAAGTGTTAATGAACAAGTAGTTCATGGTATTCCTGGTAAGTTAAAACTTAAGGAAGGAGATATAATTTCTATTGATATAGGAGCTTGTTATAAAGGTTATCATGGTGATAGTGCTTGGACTTATCCAGTTGGCTCTATTTCTAAAGATAAAGAGTATTTGCTAGAACATACTAAAAAATCTTTGGAAATGGGACTTGCAGAGGTTAAACCTGGTAATAGAATTGGAGATATTTCAAGCGCAATAGAAAATTATGCTTTAGATTATGGCCTTGGAGTTGTTAAAGAACTTGTAGGTCATGGAGTTGGTACTAGTATTCATGAAGATCCAGATATTCCTAATTTTGGAGAAGCTGGTACTGGTCCAAAACTTAAAAAAGGTATGGTTCTTGCAATTGAACCAATGCTTAATTTAGGTAGTCCTAATATTGTTATATTAGATGATAATTGGACTATTGAAACTGAAGATTATAGTCCATCAGCACACTTTGAACATACAGTAGTTGTTACTGATGATGGATACAAAATTTTGACAGGAGTGATGCGATAGTGGCAAAAAGTGATGTAATCGAAGTTGAGGGAAAAGTATTAGAAGTTATACCTGGAGGAAACTTTAAGGTAGAACTTTCTAATGGTCATGTTATTGAAGCTCACGTTTCTGGAAAAATGAGAATGAATTACATTCGTATTGCTCCAGGTGATAAAGTTATGATTGAACTTTCCCCATATGATTTAACACGTGGGCGTATAACCTATAGAAAGTAGGAGGGATAAAAAATGAAAGTTAGTGCATCAGTAAAGAAAATTTGTCCTAAGTGTAGGATAATTAAACGTAAAGGAAAAGTAATGGTTATTTGTGAAAATCCAAAACACAAACAAACCCAAGGTTAGTAAGGAGGAAAATTATGGCTCGTATTAAAGGTGTTGAAATACCAAATAATAAGAAAATTGTTATTTCTTTAACTTATATTTATGGAGTTGGGCATACTACTGCTAAAAAAATAGTTGAAGCAGTTAAAATTGATCCAAATAAAAGAACTAAAGATTTAACAAATGAAGAACTTGGTTTAATTCGTGAAGAGTTAAATAAGTATGTTACTGAAGGTGATTTAAGACGTGAAGTTTCTATGAATATTAAGAGTAAAATGGAAATGGGTTCTTATCAAGGACATCGTCATAGAAGAGGATTACCTGTAAGAGGACAAAGAACTAATAGAAATGCTCATACTCGTAAGGGTAAGGGAAAAGTTGTTGCTAATAAAAAGAAATAATATATTAATTTTAAGTTTAAGGAGGTTAAACTATGGCTTATAAACAAAGAAAAAGAAAAGTTAAAAAGAACGTTCCTGAAGGTGTTGTTCATGTTCATGCAACATTTAATAATACAGTTATAACTATTACTGATAAAGATGGGAATGCTCTTGCTTGGGCAGCTCCAGGAGCAGTTGGTTTTAAAGGTAGTAAAAAGTCTACTCCATATGCTGCAGGAATTGCTGCTGAAAAAGCTGCTAAAGAAGCATATGATATGGGTATGCGTAAAGTAAATGTAGTTGTTAAAGGTGTTGGACCTGGTAGAGATACTGCTGTTAGATCACTTGAAGTTGCTGGACTTGAAGTTATGTCTATATCTGATGTAACTCCAATTCCTCATAATGGATGTCGTCCACCTAAGAGACCACGTAACTAATAAAAGGAGGGGAACCTATGATTCAATTTGAAAAACCAAATTATAAAATTACAGATTATGTAGAAAAAAATAATTATGGAAAATTTGAACTAGAACCACTTGAAAGAGGTTTTGGTTATACTATTGGGAATGCTCTTAGAAGAGTAATGTTATCTTCACTTCCTGGTAGTGCTATTACTAGTGTTAAGATTGATGGAGTTTTACATGAATTTCAAACAATTGAAGGTGTTATTGAAGATGTAACTACAATTGTTCTTAATTTGAAAGATGTAGTTATTAAAAAACATTGTAAGGAAGACAAAGTAATTAGAGTTTCAAAATCAGAAGAAGGTGTAATTACTGCTGGAGATTTTGTATGTGATCCAGATGTTGAAATTATTAACAAGGACAAAGTTATTGCAACACTTGCTAAAGGCGGAAAACTTGATATGGAAATGACTGTTTCTTCTGGAAGAGGTTATGTTCGTGCTGAAGAAAACAAGAAACTTCTTGAAGATAAGAAAATTGGGGTTATTGCTATTGATTCTTTATATTCTCCAATTGAAAGAGTTGCATATGAAGTTCAAGATGCTCGTGTTGGACAAGATGAAAGTTATGATAAACTTGTTATTGAAGTATGGACTAATGCTTCAATGAAACCAGAAGAAGCTATTGCACTTGCTTCAAGAATTTTAATTGAACATTTAGAACTTGTTACTAAACTTGATGATATAGCAGATGCTACTGGTATGATGATTGAAAAGAAAGAAGATCCTAAACAAAAAGCGTTAGAGACTGCTATTGAGGATTTAGATTTCTCTGTTCGTGCTTACAATTGTTTAAAAAGAGCAGGTATTCATACTTTACAAGATTTAGTTAATAAATCTGATGCAGAAGTTATGAAAATTAGAAATTTAGGTAAGAAATCTTTAAAAGAAGTTCTTGATAAAGTTAAAGAACTTGATCTTACTTTAAGAGAAGACGATTAACGAAAGGAGTATTATAATGAGAAAGTTAGGTGTAGATAATAAGCATAGAAGAAGTATGTTAGCTAATCTTACTATTAGTCTTATTATGAATGAAAGAATAGAAACTACTGAAGCTAGAGCTAAAGAAACTAGAAGATGTTTAGATAAAATGATTACTTATGCTAAAAATGGTAGTTTAGTTTCTCGTAGAAAAGCTGCAGCGTTTTTAATGAATAATAAAGAAGCTACTAAGAAATTATTTGATGAACTTGCTCCTCGTTACAAGGATCGTAATGGTGGATATACAAGAGTATTAAAGCTTGATGAAAGACGTGGAGATGACGCTTTAATGGTGATTATAGAACTAGTGTAATGCTAGTTTTTTTTATTTGTTTTATATTATAAAAACTATAAATAGAAAAAGTAAGTGTCCAAAGATGGCATAAAAAAAGACACATAGAATT
>JBJEDW010000029.1:0-14293 GCA_051872415.1 Bacilli bacterium | reverse complement strand
TTTAAAAGAGTATTATCTCATATAAATGAAAAAAAATTTTATGCGATTGCCTTATGTTAGTTCTCTTTTTGTGTTATTTTTTGTTTATTTGTGTTACAATTTTTTTAAGGAGGGATATTTTTGAGGAAAGATGTGAAAATAATTGATAAGGAAAATTTTGGTAGAATAAAAAGAAGTGCTTCAGATTTTAAGACGTTTATATCGCGTGGTAATGTTGTTGATATGGCAGTTGGGGTAATTATTGGTGGTGCTTTTGGAAAGATTGTTTCTAGTTTGGTAAATGATGTTTTAATGCCTTTTGTGGGAATTTTACTTGGGGGTATTGATTTTAGCAAGCTTAGTGTTACTATTGGGAGTGCTAAGATTTTGTATGGATCGTTTATTCAAACTATTATTGATTTTTTGATTATTGCTTTTTGTATTTTTGTGATAGTTAAATTGTTTGAAAAGTTTAAGAAGAAAGAAGAAGTTTCTGAGGTTAAGAAAAATGATGAAATTGTTGTTCTTGAAGAAATTAGAGATTTACTTAAGAAGGATAAATAGTTATGGGATTTAAGATTGGTAATGTTGAGATAAAGAATAGAGTTGTTTTTGCGCCTATGGCTGGAGTTTCTAATATTAGTTTTCGTACTATTATTAAGGAGATGGGAGCAGGTCTTATTTATTCTGAAATGATTAGTTCTAAGGGAATTGAATATGGTAGTTCTAAGACTGTTGATCTTATTAATTTTAATGAAGAGGAGCGTCCTATTAGTATTCAAATATTTGGTAGTGATGTGGAGTCTTTTGTGAAAGCTGCTAAATATATTGAAGATAATTTTCATCCTGATATAATTGATATTAATATGGGGTGTCCTGTTCCTAAGGTTGCTATAAAAAGTCAAGCTGGTAGTGCTCTTCTTAAAAATCCGGATAAAATAAAGGAAATTGTTAGTGCTGTTGTAGGTAGTGTCTCTATTCCGGTGACTGTTAAGATAAGGAGTGGTTGGGATAGTGATAATATCAATGCTGTAGAGGTTTCTAAAAAATGTGAAGAAGCTGGTGCAAGTGCTATTGCAATTCATGGTAGGACAAGATCTCAAGGTTATAGTGGTAAGGTGGATTTGGAAATAATTCATTCTGTTAAGAATGCTGTTACAATTCCAGTTATAGGAAATGGAGATATAAAAACTATTTATGATGCTAAAAAAATGCTTGATGAAACAGGTTGTGATGCTGTTATGATAGGGCGTGCTACTTTAGGTAATCCTTGGTTTATTAAAGAATGTGTTTGTTATTTAGAAAATGGTGAAGTGTTAGAGAAACCTAATTTTGAAGAAAAGATTGATATGATAAAAAGACATTATAAACTTTTAAAGGAATATAATAATGAAAAGGTAGCACTTCTTGAAATTAGAACTCATGCTCTTTGGTATTTAAAAGGTATACCTGGTGTTAAAGAATTTAAGGGTAGAATTACTGCTTGTAATTGTGAGGAAGAATTTTTAGATATTTTGAGTGAGATAAAGACTAAATTAAGTTAGTTTTGGGAGGAAAAATATGAAAGAGATTAATTTTACTGAAGATGAATTAAAAGAAACTTTGAAGGGAAATTATGTTGCCTCTGGAAGTGAGGCTAGTATTTATAAGTATAAAGATAATATAGCTATTAGACTTTATGATGTAGGGGATAGTGTGTTTTGTCCTGTTACAGGAAAAGCTGTTGGAAGACCTCAATGTGAAACATTAGTTAAAAATTTGCATGTTTATAAAGATAATATAAAACTATCAAGTTTTCCTATTGGAATTGTGAAAGTAAATGATATAGTGGTAGGACAATTAATTAAATATTATAAGAATTCTATTACTTTAACTGAATTTTTTAAGTCTAGTCCTAGTATTGATGATCCTATTCATTATTATTTAAAAGTTTTGGATATTTTGGAAGAACTTGCAGTAAATGGTATTTGTTATGAAGATGTTCATGGTGGTAATTTTTTGATTGTTGGTAATAAGTTTAAAATTATAGATTTTTCTGAGTATCGCATGAAAATAAAAGAAAGTTATAAGGGTGCTTATTATAATATGTTTCAAAATTTTAATACTATGGTTAATAATCTTAATTTTAAAGTGTTAAAACTTGATGATGTTTATGATCAACTTGTTATACCTTCGGAGATAAAGAATAGTTATGAAAACTTAGAGGAAAGTTTTGATTATATTAGGGAGCAACTTAAAAATCTTAAAAAAGATAAGTCTAAGACTAGATAGCTTTTAGGAATATTGTTTTAATATTTCTTTTTTTATGATAGAATATATATGGTGATAATATGAGTAAGCCAATTGTTTTAGAAGGAGATAAGTTTTTAATTAAATTATATAATGATATTTTTTTAGATAAAATAAATGTTGATAATATTTCTTTAAAGAAAGATAAGAAAGGAGTTATTTCTTGTTTAAAGAATTATTATTTTGATAAATGTGTTATAAGTTCTGGAGATATTCCTAAGGATTATTTGAATAGTAAAAAAAGAGTATGTGTTAATCGTGGGTTATCTTTTTCTAAAGGTGGTGAAATAAATAGATTAAGGAAGTATCAAGAAAAGTCTTTGGAAAAGTGGTTTGATTTTTTGATAAGTGATGAAAATGATTATCCTATGTGGGTTAGGTATTGGATTTTTAAAAGTGTGCTTGATTTGGGATATTATGATTGCGATAAACATGTTTTTAATAGTAGGACTGATAAAACTATTTTTCCTTTTGCTAAACTTGATTTTGATGCTCTTGATAGTTCGGTTAAGTCTGTTATGGTTTACTATGGTAATGAAGATATTGATGATGATATGGCTTGTGATGCTTTAAAACAAGTTAATTTTGGTAAGATATATTCTAGGTTTTTGTGGAATAATGAGAATATATTTGATAATGATTTATCTTTAAAAGATGGTATTTGGGTTAAATATGGTCAAGGATCTGATTACAAGAAGGTTTTAAATGCTATTAATGATAAGTTTACTTCTTGGTCTTTTGATGATGAATCTTTGGCTAAGGATTATATTAATGTTTCCGATATTTATATTTATTTTACTAAAGATTATAGTGGTAATTTTACAATGCCTAGGATTGCTATTGTTACAGAACAAGATAAAGTTGTTGAGGTTAGAGGAATTGCGGATGATAATCAAAATGTTGAATTTCAAATGCTTGAGGTTGTTGGTAATAAGTTGAGAGATTTGAGTCATAATGTGAAATATGATTTGATGCTTGATGATATTAGACAAGTTTATAAAATTTTGAATAAAGAAAATAGCGGAGAAATTTTGACTCGTGAAGATTTAGCTTTTATGTATGAGTGTGATAGGAGTATTAATTTTTTTGGTACTGGTAAAGATTATGAAGTTTTGAAGTTTTTGTCTAGAAGAAATGCAAAAGAAGATTACTCTGTTATATATGGTTGTTCTTCTGATTTAGTGGGTTTTGATAGCTTTGATTTAGAAAAAGATTTATGTGTTTTTGTTGGAGATATTAAGAATTATTCTAAGAAATTACCTCGTGATTTTAAGTGTCCTTCTGTAGTAATAGGTAATTTTGAAATTCCTTCTTTGATTAGCTCTGAGGGATTAGAAAGTTTGACTGTAGTGAAAGGTGATTTTGTTGCTAATAGTATGGTAGATGCTTCTTGTTTTAGTAATTTAGAAGTAATAGGAGGAAACCTTGTAATAGGTAATTTGAAGTTTGATTTTCCTAGTCTTAATTATGTTGGAGGAAAAAGATATAAGAAAGAGACAAAAAAAGTTAAGAAATTAGTGCTTGACAAAGTTTGATTTTAATGATAGATTAATAGCATGAATTTATGAAGCAGGTGTTTTTTGCACAAGTATTTATAGATCCTATTTTTAGAGAGTTAGGGATGGTGGAAACCTAATAATAGTCTATAAAGAAGTAAAACTGTGGAGATGGCTTTTAGCCCGGTTTAACCGTTATATTTTAGAGATATCAGTTAATGATAAGAAAGGTGGTACCGCGAGTATTTTCGCCCTTTTGTCATTAACTTTTTATTTTGAAGGAGGAGAAAGATATGAGACAATTTAGTGAACAAGAATTAATAAGAAGGGAAAAGGCTAAGAATTTGGAAGCTATGGGAATTGATCCTTTTGGACATCGTTTTGATGTGACTTCTGATTCTAAGGAAATTAAGGAAAAATATGCTGATTTTTCTAGTGAAGATTTTGAAGAAAAAAATATTTCTGTTGTAATAGCAGGGCGTATTATGACTAAGCGTGGAAAGGGAAAAGCTGGGTTTATTAATATTCAGGATAAATATGGTCAAATTCAAGTTTATGTTAAAATTGATAATATTGGAGAAGATTCTTATGAAATTTTTAAGAAGAGTGATATTGGAGATATAGTAGGTATTGAGGGTACTATTATGCGTACTCATACTGGTGAACTTAGTGTTCGTGCTGTTAAATATGAGCATTTAGTTAAAGCACTTCGTCCACTTCCAGAAAAGTATCATGGTCTTGTTGATACAGAAGAAAGATATAGAAGAAGATATGTTGATTTAATAATGAATGAAGATGCTCGTAGGGTTGCTTTCATGAGACCTAGAATTATTAGATCTATTCAAAATTATCTTGATAATCTTGGATACGTTGAGGTTGAAACTCCAATGCTTGGTACTATTTTAGGTGGTGCGAATGCTAGACCATTTATAACACATCATAATACTCTTGATATTGACATGTATCTTAGAATTGCTACAGAACTTCCTCTTAAGAGACTTTTAGTTGGTGGAATGGATGCTGTTTATGAAATTGGCAGAATATTTAGAAATGAAGGAATGGATAAGAATCATAATCCTGAATTTACTACTATTGAACTTTATAAAGCTTATTCTGATCTTGAAGGTATGATGGAAATTACTGAAAATATAATTGGAAATGCTGCGATGGAAGTACTTGGTACTTATGATATAAAATGGCGTGGTCATGAAATTAGTTTGAAGCCTAAATTTAAGAGACTTCATATGGTTGATGCTATTCGTGAAGCAACTGGAATTAATTTCTTTGATGATATGACTTTTGAAGATGCTAAAAAGCTTGCTATAGAACATGGTATTGAGGTAGAAGATCATTTTGGATATGGTCATATTGTTAATGAGTTTTTTGAAAAGTATGTTGAAGAAACTATTATTGAACCAACGTTTATAATTGGTCATCCAATTGAAGTTAGTCCTCTTGCTAAGAAGGATCCTAAAGATCCAAGATTTACTCAAAGATTTGAACTATTTATAGTTGGGGGAGAGTATGCTAATGCATTTACTGAACTTAATGATCCTATTGATCAATATGAAAGGTTTGAATCACAAGTTAAGGAAAAAGAACTTGGTAATGATGAGGCTACTGAAATGGATCTAGATTATGTTGAAGCTTTAGAGTATGGTTTACCTCCTGCAGGAGGTATGGGTATGGGAATAGATAGGCTTGTTATGATGCTTACTGGTAGTGAGACTATTCGTGAGGTTATTTTGTTCCCAACTATGAAGAAAAAGGATTAAAATGTCCTTTTTTTTGTGAAAAAAACTTAAAAATTGGGGTTTTTTACACTTTTTTCTTTATTTTTTCTGATAAAAGTGTAATAATTGTATTAGGAGGTAAAGAAATGAAAAAGAACAATTTATTTAAAGCTGTAGGAATAGTAATTCTTATTTATATCCTAATGTCTTGGATAGTTCCAATTATCTATGGAATAGCTGGTGCTAAAACAGATGATGTTTCGACTCAAATTGGGTTTGTTTCTATCTTATCAGTTATTTTAGAAACTTTTTCAGGATTTGGAACTGTTGTACTTTATGTTCTATTAGTTGGAGCATTTTATGGTGTTCTTAAAGTTACTGGAGCATATGATAAAGTTATGGAATTACTTTCTGAAAAATCAAAAGGAAAAGAAAAGGGAGTTCTTATTGCTATTATAGTAGTAATGGCTTTAATTTCATCTATAACAGGTTTAGATTTAGGACTTTTGGTTCTATACCCAATTTTAATTGGACTTCTTGTTAAGATGGGTTATGATAAGTTAGTTGCTCTTAGTGCTACTGTTGGGGCTACTATAATTGGTATGTATGGTGCTACATTTGCAGGAACTTTATATGGTCTTAATAATGCTGTGTTGAGTTTGAAACCATATGATCAAATAGTACCAAAAATTATTTTCTTAGTAGTAGGTGTTGCTGCACTTGTTGTGTTTGTACTAATGTACTGTAAGAAGAAAGATTTTAAGTTAAATAATACTGCTAAAGTAAATAATGAAGTTTTATATTCTGATAAAGATAGACTTGTTGTGACATTATTAACATTGGTTGGATCTTTAGGAATTCACAGATTTTATGTAGGAAAAGTTAAAACTGGTGTTTTATATTTGTTAACAGGTGGACTTTTGGGAATTGGTGTTTTAATTGATTTTGTAATGGTAGTATGTGGTTCATTTACTGATAAAGAGGGTAAATTTATATTCTTCTGGACAGATGCTGCTAAACAAGCTAAGAAAGTTAATTCAAAAGTCAAGAAAGGTTCTAGAGGCCCAGTTGATGTTAAGGAAAAATCTAAATCTGCTGTTAAAGAAAAAACTGTTAAGAATGCTGGTAAAAATTCTAAGAAAGAACGCACTGCAATTCCAGCATTAGTGATTATTGGAATTTTGATGTTAGTGTTCTTAGTTGGTACTACTTCTTGGGAAGCTATATTTGGTTCTAATTTACTTAGTAATGCTCATGAAGCTTGGACAGGATTTAAGATTGGTGGTTTTGAAATTCTAAATAAATTATTTGGTGGAGTGGAAGCTATGGGGACATGGAACACTCCAGCTAGATTTGAAACTTATTCAATGCTTTTAATTCTTGCTATGGTTGCTATTGCAATTGTGTATAGAACAAAAGTTAGTGAATGTTTTGAAGGATTTGTTGATGGTATTAAATCATTTGTTATTCCAACAATTTTAACTATTCTTGCTTGTAGTGTATTTGTATTTGTATATTATAATCCAGTTCTTAATACTGTATCACAATTGCTTTTAACTGAAGATTTTAATGTAGCACTTTCTGGAATATATACAATTATAAATAGTGTGTTCTATGTAGATTATTATTATTTAGCATATTCTGTGCTTTATGGTATTACTTCAAAATATTCTGATACAGCTGTGCTTTCAATTTTAAGTGTAATGTTTACTAATTTATATAGTTTAGTTATGCTTGTTGCTCCAACTAGTGTACTTTTACTTGTTTCTCTTTCAATTAGTGAAGTTAAGTATACTGAATGGATTAAGTTTATTTGGAAATTAGCTTTAACATTATTAATAGTTTCATTTATAGTTTTCTCAGTAATGTTATTAGTTTAATTAATAAAAGTGCAAAAAAAATGCACTTTTTTTGTTGTTTAAAAATATCTTTTTTTTCTCATTATATGAATAGAATAATAATGGGAGGATGCTTATGTTTTCAAAATATGATGAAGAAGCAAAAAAAGTGTTAGTTAATATGCAAAAGGAAATGGTTAGTTTGAAACATCCTTATATTGGAAGTGAGCATTTACTACTTTCTTTGCTTAAGTATGGAAATAAAGATATTGTTGATAAATTTAAAGAAGTCGGAGTTACTTATGATGTTTTTAGAGATGAACTTATTAAAGTAGTTGGAATTGGTAAGAGTAATAATGATTTTTATTTATATACCCCTCTTCTTAGAAGTATTTTAGAATCTGCGAATATTGATTCTAGTGATAAAGGTAAGAAACAGGTTGATACTAGTGATCTTTTTTTGGCTCTTTTTGAGGAGGGTGAAGGTGTTGCTATTAGGATTCTTTTAGGAATGGATGTTGATGTTGATGGTTTATATGATAATTTTTATGTTTCTAAGAAAACTAGAAATGTAAAATTATCAGTAGAGACTTTTGGTATTGATCTTAATAAAAAGTGTAGTAGTGGTGAAATTGATCCTGTAGTTGGTCGTGATAAGGAAATTTCAAGATTGCTTGAGATTTTGTCTAGACGTAATAAGAATAATCCACTTCTTTTGGGTGATGCTGGTGTTGGTAAAACTGCAATCGTTGAGGAACTTGCAAGGAGGTTAGAAACTTCTAATGTACCTAGTAAACTTATCGGAAAAAGAATTGTTTCTGTGTCTATGGCTAGTTTAGTTGCGGGTACTAAATATCGTGGGGAGTTTGAAGAGCGCCTTGAAAAAATTATTCGTGAACTTGAGGAGAATGATGATATTATTTTGTTTATTGATGAAATCCATACTTTAGTTGGTGCAGGTGGTGCAGAGGGAGCGATTGATGCTAGTAATATTTTGAAACCTGCTCTTGCACGTGGGAAAATTAAGTTAATTGGTGCTACTACAACTGCTGAATATAAGGAATTTATTGAAAACGATAAGGCTCTTTCTCGTAGATTTCAAACTGTTATTGTTGAAGAGCCTTCTTTAGAGGCTACTACTCTTATTTTGAAAAAACTTAGACCTTTATATGAAAATTATCATAAGGTTAGGATAAGTGATGAAGTTATTTCTGAGATTGTTTCTTTGTCAGGTAAGTATATTTATGATAGAAAGATGCCTGATAAAGCGATTGATGTTATGGATGAAGTCTGTTCTAAGGTTAGTGTTTCTTCATATAAAAATGATAATATGAATGAAATAATTGATAAGCTTTCTGAAGTTAAAAATCTTAAGAATGAATCTATTATGAATAATAATTTTAATGAAGCTTTTCTGTATAAAAAAACAGAGATGATTTTGGAAGATAAGAAGAATAAAATTGAACTTAAAAGTGTTAATAAGTGTTATAAGAAGATAAAGGTTAATGATGTTTTTAAGATAGTTGAGGCAAAGAGTAAGATTCCTATTTATAAAGATTCTGCTAGGGCATTTGATAAATTTGAGAGTATTATTTCGAATGTTGTATTAGGGCAAGATGCTGCTGTTAAGCTTATTTGTGATGTTTTTAAGAAGAGAAAGTTTTCTAGTACTAATGATAAGCCTATATCATTTTTATTTCTTGGACCTACTGGAGTAGGTAAAACTCTACTTGCTAAGGAATATGGAAAGTATTTTTATGGAGATAATATTATTAGGGTTGATATGAGTGAGTATAGGGAAGGACATTCTGTTAGTAAGATGATAGGTTCTCCTCCTGGATATGTTGGGTATACTGATAATAAAAATGTTTTTGAACAAGTTAAGGATAATCCTTATAGTTTGATTATTCTGGATGAAATAGAAAAGGGTAGTAAGGAAGTTATTAATTTGTTTTTACAAGTTTTGGATGAGGGCTTTGCTAAAAATAGTAAAGGGGAAGTTATTAATTTTTCTAATACTACTATTATTATGACTTCTAATTTAGGTTGTGAGAAAAATAGTATTGGTTTTAGTGATAGTGTTAATTATGAAGATATTAATAAGTTTTTTGGATCTTGTTTTGTTAATAGAATTGGAAATGTTGTTAAGTTTAATAAAATAGATGAAGAAGTTGCTAGGAGACTTGTTAATTTGAAATTAGCTGAGCTTAGAAAGTTTTATAAAAATAAAAATATTGTTTGTAGTTTTTCTCTTAATCTTGTTTCTGAAATTGTTAATCTTTCTGAGTTTGAGAAGTATGGTGCTAGAAGAATAGATGGAATTATTAGTGATAGAGTAGAGAGTGTTATTGTTGATAGAATTTTGACTGGTGCTGATAAAATTAGGGTTGATAGTGTTAAAAGTTTGGTTTGATGTTTTTGGAAGGTTGAAAGGCCTTCTTTTTTTTGATATAATACAGGCAGGTGATTTATATGGAAAAAACAAGAACAAGATTTGCACCTAGTCCTACGGGATATATGCATATTGGAAATTTAAGAACTGCTATATTTGAATATTTAATTGCTAAGCATGATGATGGTGATTTTATACTTAGAATAGAAGATACTGATCAAACAAGAAAGGTTGAAGGTGCTACAAGTTTTATTTATGATACTTTAAGACTTTGTGGTTTTTCTATTGATGAGGGCCCTCTTAATGCTGGAAAATATGGCCCTTATGTTCAAAGTGAAAGAATAGAAATTTATCAAGAGTACGCACATAAGTTAGTTGAAATGGGTAAGGCTTATTACTGTTTTTGTACAGAAGAAAGACTTAGTGAACTTCGTGATGTTGCTAATTTAAATAAAGTACCTTTTATGTATGATGGACATTGTAAAAGTATTAGTAAAGAGGAAGCTCTTGCTAGGATTGAAGCTGGTGCGAAGTATGTTATTCGTCAAGCTATGCCTAAGGAAGGAGAAACTGTTATTGATGATATAGTTTATGGTAGGGTTGTTATTGATAATAGTGTTTTGGAAGATCAAATTCTTCTTAAGTCTGATGGATATCCTACTTATAATTTTGCTAATGTTATTGATGATCATTTAATGGAGATTACTCATGTTGTTCGTGGAAAGGAATATTTAGACCAGACTGCTAAATATAATTTATTATACGAGGCTTTTGGATGGGATAAACCTAAATATATTCATGTTGCTATGGTTTTAGGAGAAGATGGTTCTAAACTTAGTAAACGTAATGGAGATGCTTCTTTTATGGATTTATATAATGTTGGATATTTACCAGAAGCTATTGTTAATTATTTAGTTCTTCTTGGGTGGAGCCCTAATAGTAATCAAGAAATTTTTTCTATGGATGAACTTATAAAGGAATTTTCACCTGAAAGGATAAGTAAATCTTCGAGTAGTTATGATGTTAAGAAACTTAATTGGTTTAATTCTAATTATATAAAGAAAATGTCTGATGATGATTATTTGAAATTTGTTATGCCTTTTCTTAAAGATGTTTATGATCTTAGTGATAAGAGTCATGAATGGGTTAGTCATCTTGCTCTTATTTATAAGAATCATATTAATTATGGTAAGCAAATTGTTGATGAGGTTAGTTTGTTTTTTGAGGATGATGTGGAATTGTCTTTGGAATGTGCTGAATTTATGAAAAATGATGGTGTTTCTGATGTTGTTAATGCTTTTAAAAATGAGATTATTGCTATTAATGAATGGAATGTTAGTAATATAGTTGGTGCTATTAACAATGTTAAGGAGAAGGCAAACGTGAAGGGGAAGATGCTTTATATGCCTATTAGGATTAAGGTTTCTGGAATTATGCATGGTCCTGAACTTGCTGATACTATTTATTTAATTGGTAAAGATAAAGTTATTGATAGATTATGTAAGGAGTGATGTTTTTGAAATTATATAATACTTTGACTAGAAAAATAGAAGATTTTGTACCTTATGGGGAAGGTATTGTTAGAATGTATACTTGTGGTCCGACTGTTTATCATTATGCTCATATTGGTAATCTTAGAACTTATATTATGGAAGATGTTCTTGAGAAGTCTTTAAGATTTCTAGGATATGATGTTAAGAGGGTTATGAATATTACTGATGTTGGGCATCTTTCTAGTGATGCTGATAGTGGTGATGATAAGATGATGCTTGGTGCGAAACGTGAGCATAAGACTGTCTTAGAACTTGCTAAATTTTATACTGATGCGTTTTTTAGAGACTGTTTAAAACTTAATATAAAGAAGCCTTCTGTTGTTGTTCCGGCAACTAGTTTGATTGATGAATATATAAATATGATTGAAAATCTTCTTAATAAAGGGTTTGCTTATAAGTCTGGGGATAATATTTATTTTGATACTTCTCGTCTTGAGGAATATTATGTTCTTACTAATCATACTAGTGATGATTTGTTTGTAGGAGTTCGTGATGATGTTACTTATGACATTAATAAGCGTAATAAGACTGATTTTGTGCTTTGGTTTACTAAATCTAAGTTTGAAAATCAAGAGCTTAAGTGGAATTCTCCTTGGGGAGAAGGTTATCCCGGTTGGCATATTGAATGTTCTTGTATTTCTCTTAAATATTTAGGAGAATATCTTGATATACATTGTGGTGGTGTTGATAATATTTTTCCGCATCATACAAATGAAATTGCTCAGACTGAGGCTTATGTTGGTCATTCTTGGTGTAAGTACTGGTTTCATGTTGAACATCTTAATGATAAAAGGGGTAAGATGAGTAAGAGTAAAGGTGATTTTTTAACAGTTTCTTTGCTTGAGGAGAAGGGATATAATCCTCTTGCTTATAGGATGTTTTGTTTGTCTTCTCATTATAGAAAGCAACTTATGTTTTCTTATGATGTGCTTGATGGTTTTCAAAATGCTTATGATAAGTTAAAGAAGAGAGTTATTTCTTTGGGGGAATATGGAGAAATTGGTGATGTTTCTTTGTATATTAATAAGTTTAAAGATAATATTAATAATGATCTTAATACTTCGATGATGCTTACTACTTTGTATGATGTTTTAAAGGATGAAGCATTAAATGATGCTTCTAAAAGATATGTGATAGGATTATTTGATGAGGTTCTTGGACTTGGATTATTTGATGTTTCTTTAAAGGAGCCTTCTGTTAGTGAGGAATTTATTCTTGATAAGATTTCTGAGAGGAATGGTGCTAAGGCTGAAAAGAATTATGCTTTGGCAGATAGTATACGTGATGAACTTTTGTCTTTGGGAATAAAACTTATTGATACTAAAGATGGTACTAAATATGAAGTTATGTAGGAGGTAATTTTATGAATTCTGTTTATTTGTTGATATTTGTTTCTATTATTATTACTTTAGGGGCACAAATTTTGATAAGTGTTAGGTATAGTAAATACTCTAAAGTTCAAAATAAAAGAAATGTTTCGGGAGTTGAAGTTGCTCAGGAAATACTTAAGAGAAATGGACTTGATAATATTTATGTTGTTGAAACTAAAGGATATTTATCTGATCATTATGATCCGGGTGCTAAAGTGATTAGACTTTCTTCTGATGTTTTTCATGGTAAAACTCTTAGTGCTTCTGCTGTGGCTGCTCACGAGGTAGGTCATGCAATTCAACATAAGGAAGGTAACTTTTTTATGAAACTTAGAAAGTTTATTTTTCCTGTTGTTAATCTTTGTTCTAAGTTTGGGTATGTTGCAATATTAATTGGTCTTGTATTTGGTTCTTTAAGATTATTTTATGTTGGTATTGCTATGCTTGTTGTTATTTTATTTTTTCAACTTGTTACTTTACCTGTTGAGTTTGATGCTTCAAAAAGGGCAATGGCTAATTTAGAAAAATATAATCTTTTGGATAATGATGAGAGAAGAGGGGCTTCTAAGGTTTTGGTTGCTGCAGCTTTAACTTATGTTGCGGGACTTGTTACGACTTTGATTGAAATTTTAAGGCTTTTACTTATGGTGACAGGAGATAGGGATTAGTGAGTCTTTATCAACTGTCTTTTTTAGGGGATGCAGTTTTTGAACTTTTAGTAAGAGAGTATTTAATAGGTAAAAATGTGGTTAAACTTAATGATTTACAAAAGTTTACACTTGATTTTGTTACTGCGAAAAGACAAGCTTATTTTGCTGATAAACTTGTGTCCTCAGGTTTTTTAACTGATAAAGAAATTGAAATTTTGAGAAAAGGTCGTAATTTGAAAACACATAAAAGTCCTAAAAATTGTGATGCCATCACATATAAATATGCTACAGGGTTTGAAGTATTAATAGGTTTTTTATATGTTAATGATAAAGAAAGACTTAATGAGGTATTTGATTTTATAATAAATTTGTAAGGATGTAATAAATATGTTGATATATGGTAAGAATAGTTGTTTAGAATATTTAAAAAAAGGAAAAAAGGTTAAATCTTTATATTTGGATAGGAATTTTAATGATAAAAAGTTAATTTCTTTAATAGAAAATTTAAAAATTGAGCCTTATTTTTATACTAAAAGTGAATTAGATGAACTTGCAAAAGAAAATCATCAAGGTATAATTATTGATGCAGGGGAATATGAATATGCTGATCTTGATGATATTATCTGTGATAATGGTTTTATTGTGATTCTTGATCATTTGGAAGATACTCATAATTTTGGGGCGATTATTAGAACATGTGTTGCTGCGGGAGTTGATGGGATTATTATTCCTAGGGATAGGAGTGTAAGTGTTAATTCTACTGTTATGAAAACTAGTGTTGGTGCTGCTCTTAATATGAAAATAGTAATGGTTACTAATATAAATCATACTATTAAGTATTTAAAAGACCATAATTATTGGGTTTATGCAAGTGATATGAATGGCGATTTATATACAGATGTTAAATATGATGGAAATATAGCAATTGTTATTGGAAATGAAGGAAAAGGAGTTAGTGAACTTGTTTTGAAGTCATCTGATTATGTTGTTTCT
>JBJEDW010000028.1:0-2628 GCA_051872415.1 Bacilli bacterium | reverse complement strand
ATCTGTACAAGTACCATATTTTGAATGTGATAGGTATGCTACTGCTCCCCATTCTAAGTTTTTCATCATGTGAGTATCATCAGTAAGAGCAAACCCATATTTGTTGCCACTATCATTCATAGCCATTATATTTGTCTCAAATGTTCCTACTTGTGCATATCTATATGACATAACATCTGGTTTTACTAGTGGTGTTATTCCTGTTTTGTTACAATTTGTTTTACTTGCACTTGTATAACAAGTGTTATCAGTTGGAACGCTTACTTCAAACTTACCTACCCAAATACCTTCTAGTTCTTGAGATCCAAATGTAAATGCTGGATGGGTATATGTTTTATTATTACAAGTACTATCTGTACATGTAGCATTTGTACTTTTTAGTTTACAGGTTTCTGATGGCTCTCCATCTGTTACTGATATACTATCACTGCATGTTATTTCTCCAGTTGTTGCTGTTCCATTTTCAAAAGTTATTTCTATTTCTTGAGGACTACTTGTTGCTGTTCCATCTGCATTATAATTGAATACCTTATACTTATATCTTGGAATCCAAACTTGCATTGTTAAAATATCATCCATCGGTATTGTTGTACCTGGATCTGCATTTAAATAAGTACTTCTTTTAGTTGATGATACTGTTACACTATTAGCCCACATTTTACTATTATAATTATACCAACGATAAAGTGGATTTTCATTTGCACTATCTGCTTTTTTCCAAGTTTCACTTGTTTCATCATAATATACTGGTATCATGTTATCAGAAAGATCTGGTATATTTGCTCCACTTGTATCTAGATTTGTTCCTTGTTCATAAGAAAGACCAAGTTTAGCACTATAAATAACATTTAATACTCCTTTTGAATTATAGTCATTTGGTGTATCATAATCAAGCCATACTTTAAGTTTATATGTTTTAGTTGATTTAGCAGACAAATTGCCTGCATCTAAAACATAACTATTGTCTTTATTAGATGTTTTATAATCAAGAACTTTATAGTTTCCATTTCCCTCTTTTATACCTACTTTTATATATTCATTAGGAATACATTTATCTGCATTAATAGAGGTTCCTCCTACTGTGTAACTTTTTCCTTGTGCACATGTATTATCTAAAGTTACTTTAAATTGTGCAGGAATGCTACCTGTATTTTCTATAGCAAATTCATATTCTGAAGAATTTGCAAGACCATCACTATCTTTTTGAGGTAAAGCGTTATTAAGTGTAATTGAATTTGATTCATTTTTAAAAACCATAGCAAGTGTTCCTGCATTTATAGTAGTACTATTAGCAGTTTTACTTACATAAGTAAGATATGCATAACTAGATCCTACTAAGGTGGAAAACGCTAAAAGAAGCCCTGCTGCTACTACAACAAACTTTTTTGGATCTTTTTTATATTTTACTTTTAAACTATCAAATTTATTTGCAAAGTTTTTCTTGAAAAATCCTTTTATTTTTGTTTGTTTTGAAATGTTTATTTCTACCTCATCTTCTTTTATTTTATTTTTTTTGTTGTTTAGGATATCTTCTTCAATAGAATTTTCTTTTCTATTTTTCATGTTCTCACCTCTCAACTAAAATAGTATACTTTTATTTTCTTTTTAAGTATACCACATTTTTATTTTATGGTAAATAAGTATTATTTTCTTTTTGAAAAAATAGTACTTCCTAGTAATATTATAATTATTATTATTAATCCCCCGATTATATAATTTAAATTATTTGAGGTATTACTTTTATCATTTACTACTGCTAAAGCGGAAGCACTTTCATTTATGATAGCAGAAAAATATATTTTTGATAATAATTGCATCACGCTTATACCTCCTTTAATTTGCTATTAAATAACCAAGTTGCATTATACAAATAAATATATTAAATAACATTCTGGAAGAAATTGTATAAATTATATTATTTGTTTTAACATATATTATCCCTGCAAAAATACTATTTAAAAAGGTTTGAATTGCAAGAATAAATTCATTTATATTGGGATTTAATAATGTAACTTGAAAATACCATGATAATAAAGATGTAATAATTACAAATAAGAAACTATTTTTTAAAGCTGGTCTTAAACTTTTTCTAAAAATTAATTCTTCTACTATAGGATAAAATATTATTGTTAAAAAACATACAAATAAAGTTCCATATGGAATTATATTAAAAACTTTAGCTATAGCATCACTTGAAGAATCTTGAACAAAGTTTATTCCTGCGATACTAGTTATTATTGATATTAAAACATTACTTAATATCATTATACCTAAAAATCCTAAAAAGTATAAGAATATTCTAGCTATCTTTTTCTTTCTAGTATGTTTTAATTCTTTTAAATTAGAAAGTAAATCTTCTCTAAATATAAATATTACTATTATTAAGAATATTAAATAAATTATAAAATTATTTAAGGTTGGAGTAATAGCACTAAACTTTAGAATCCAAATAATATATAAAATCCATATTATAATAGTAGGAACTATTTTATCAATATTTTTATTTTTTCTTTTATTCATCGTTACACCTTACCTTTTATAATATAATTATAAGAATAAGTAAAGTTGATTTCAAGAACAAATAAGAAATTTTTCAACTAAATTTTCAAAATTTCTCTCTAAACCTCA
>JBJEDW010000027.1:0-14799 GCA_051872415.1 Bacilli bacterium | reverse complement strand
TATTAAATTCTATCTATTTTTTATTATTTATTTATTTTTACTCTTTTTTACTGTAAATTTCACATATTTTTCAAGGGAATAAAAGGAATATTTTTTAAGAAATAATAAAAAAAAGTGCTTTTTCTAAAATGTAACCTATAAAGTGGACTTTCAAAAAAAGAGAGACCTACTTTATAGGTTTTTATTATGTTTTGATGTATAATATAAGAAAGTTGGTGGTAATAATGTCAAAAATATTATTTACAGATACTCAAGTAAAAAAATTAACTAAAAATAAGTGGATTAAAAACGTAACTAATAAAGGGATTACATATACTAATGAATTTAAATATAAATTAGTGAAAGAATGTGAAAATTATAAAAAATTCCCTCAAGATGTATTTAGAGAATGTGGTATTGACCCTGATATAGTTGGAATTAATAGAATACAGTGTTCAGCATATAGATGGAGAAAACAAATAAATTCAACTGGTGAAATAAGTGATACTAGAACTACTAAATCAGGAAATACACTAAAACGAGAATTATCCGATAAAGAAAAACTAGAAAGAGCCGAAGCTAAAATAAAATTGCTTGAGGCAGAAAACGAATTATTAAAAAAAAACGAATTGATAGAAATGGGAATTTTAACAGATATCAAATCAATATCAAATTTGAAACAATAAAATATGTTATTGATAAATATAAATTAAAAGGAATGACTTCATATTTATGTAATTGTATTGGTGTTTCAAAATCAGGATACTATAATTACTTAAAAAATGAAAATAAAAGAATTGAAAGAGATAATAAAGACCAAAAAGATTTTGATTTAATCTTAAAAGCATACAAATTTAAAAAACGTAAAAAAGGTGCTAGACAAATAATGATGGTACTTGATAATGAATTTAATGTTCATTTTAATCTAAAAAAAATTAGAAGATTAATGAAAAAATTCGTATTAAAATGTCCGATTAGACAAGCAAATCCTTACAGAAGGATGATGAAAGCAACACAAGAACATACAACGTGTGAGAATATTGTTAATAGAGTTTTTAAAACTGGAATACCTTATAATGTTCTTTTAACCGATATAACATATTTATTTTATGGTGATAATAAAAAATGTTATTTATCTACTATAAAAGACGCTGAAACCAATGAAATACTTGCTTACTATATAAGTGAAAATATGACATTAGATATTTCTTTAGAAACTATTAAAAAACTACATAGAAAAAGAAATGTAGTTTTAAGTGAAAATGTTATTATTCATTCTGATCAAGGAGTTCATTATACAAGTCCTAAATTTCATAATTTATTAAAGAAATATAATATACAACAATCTATGTCTAGAAGAGGTAATTGTTGGGATAATGCTCCACAAGAATCTTATTTTGGACATATGAAAGATGAGTTGAATTTAGATACCTGTTTTACATTTAGAGATGTATGTAATGAAATAAAAGATTATATAGAATATTATAATAATTATAGATATCAATGGAATCTAAAAAAGATGACTCCAGTTCAATACCGAAATCATCTATTTGAATCCATTGCCTAGACTCTCTCTTTTTTATTTAGTCCTTGACATTGGGTACATTTTATTCTATTTATTTGCACTTATTTTTCTTTGTTTAGAAGTCTGCTTTTGTTTATTTATTATATATTCAAGTTCATCGTTTAGCTCTGATTCTGTCATTTCACCACTGCAATCTAAAACTTGATATAATTCTAATAATTTTTCATCACTTAATTTTGTTGCAATTAAACTTGCTTTTAAAGCTAAGCCTTTTTTATTGATTTCTTTATTATTTGCTATATCTACAATCGTAGATGTTTGGTTTTTATTTTCTGCCTTCATTATGCTACAAACGATACCACAAAGAGTTCCTAATTTATCTTTTGGATAAGTTTCTGCTACTTTATCTGCGATTACTATTTTATCTTTTTCTTCTGTTCTTGTAATAAATCCAATTATTTCTGCTAATCTAATTCTTAAACCATACATAGTTTGTTCATCATAATCTTCTTCATTAATAAATTCTAGAATATCTCGAGCTAATTTTTTAGAAACAATAGCGCCTTCTTCTGTTTTAGAATTTATAAGTTTATTAACTATTTCAGTTAAACGTTGTTTATCATCCTGAAAGAATTCAATATTATTTATGATACTAGTACAAGCTAAAATCTTCTCTTTATCTTTCTTTATATCTGTATTATCAGATACAAGAGTTAATAACTCTATTTTATCTTTTTTGTATTCATTATTAGATGAGAATGTTTTAATAAGATTTTCTAAAATTATCTTATCATTCCAATTAATATCAAGTAAACTTTTTAGTTCTTTTTCTTCAAGTCCATATACATATAGAAATTTATCTATATCTTTTGAATTAATTTTATTTTTATTTAATCTATCTTCTAAATCAAATAAAAGTTCTTCAATCAAAACCATTTTAACACCTCTTAAAACTATATTATCATTTGTTTTAAAGCGTGTCAATTAAAAAAGTACTATTATAGTACTTAATTCATTTCGTAAATTTCTAATTTTTTATCAGTATGAAGAAGTTTAATTGTAACTTCAGTTGGATAACCTAAATCTTTTTTGTATCCTAAATTTACTGTTACTATATAAGCTTTATCATCTTTTATATTTTTATAAGAATATGCTTCTTGTTTTATTTCTTTCATTTCTGATGATGTTACTTCAGGAAGAGTTTGATCTCTATCACCATAAATATTTTGCTGTATGTATTTATATACTGTTTCTGATGCTTCAAGAACAAAATTATCTACATTCTTTGATCTTATAAATTGAGTAGCACCAACATCATTTTTAGAAACTTTGTTTTCTAGATTATAAAAATCAATTGCAGCCATTCTAGAGATTAATTCAGCATATTTTTCTTCATCTACATCTTCTTTACTTAAGACTTCTGCTAATTCTTTAAATAATTCTTTATAGATTTTAGGTTGATCTGCTTCTAAAGTATAGCCATATTCTGGTATTTCATCAACTACTTTGGAACTATTATCTGTTTTTGAGGAAAGTGTTTTATAAAGAATTATTCCTGTTATACTTAAAACTAAAACAATAATTAAAACTATTAACACTACTACTTTCTTTTTTAGTTTTCTTCTTTTTTTCATTTTTCCTCCTCATATTTAGTAGAAAATTTATTTTCAAAATAATTATAAACTATTATATCATTTGAAATGTCTATAAATTTTTTTGTTTTTTCTTTATTTTTAGTAATATAATCATCTGAAAGTGGAACATTTTTTAGTAGTTTGTATTCTTCTTTGTTATCGTTATAATAGACGTAATTAGTAACAAAGTTGCCATTTGGAAATGCTACTAAGTTATCTTTTTTATTCATTATATCAGATCCTAGGGCATATTCATTGTATACTCCAAGCATATTTCCAAGTGTTGGGGCTACATCATACATCCCCATAGCAGTAGAAATAGTTTTTCCATATTCTGATTGAATTTCTTCATCACTTGACCAAATTATCAATGGAACTTTTCTGTTTAATTCTTGCCAGTAATAGTCTAGTTCTTTGTAATTTGGATCATCTTCATCTAAAATGCCATCTGTTTTATAATCGTAATTATAAAATTTATTCCAAAGCGATGTTGAAATTCTAGCATCGTGATCTCCATAAATTACTATTATTGTATCTTCTAAAATACCAGCTTTTTCTAGTTCTGAAACTAATAATCCTAATTGTTTATCAGCATAATGAGCAGAAATAAAATAATTTCCAAGTTTTGTGTCTTTCATATAAGGATATTCTACTCCATCTTTTGTCATAGTAACATCAAGGTCATCACCATAAAGTTCATTATAATCAAATGGTGTATGATTACTAAGAGTTATTAACGTTCCATAGAACTTTTTATTTTCTTTATTTATTTGTTTTATGTACTCTACTGATTGTTTTATAAATGATTCATCACTTAGACCAAAACCTATTTCTTCATCAATTTCATAAGAAGATTTATCATAGAATTTATCATATCCTAAATTTTCATGCATAATATTTCTATTCCAAAAATCTCCAGTGTTAGCATGCATACTAAATGTATAATAACCTTTATCTTTTAAAAGTTTATAAAATGAAACATATTCTTTATCTGAGTGATTGATGAAAACAGTTCCACTCGAAACAGGAAGAAGTGATGTTGCATAAGTAAACTCTGTATCACTACTTGTACCAAAACTTACTTGAGAATAGAAATTATCAAAATAAAGTCCTTCTTTTGTTAGTTTATTTAAATTTGGAGTAATCTCTTTTCCTCCGATTTTTAAATCTATTAAGACATTTTGCATACTTTCAGCATGAACTGCAATTACATTTTTTCCTTTAAAAATATTAGTATATTCATTTGTTTGTTTTGTATTTTCTTCTTCTTCATAATACTCATTTATTTCTTTATACGCTTTATCTTTTCCAAATAATGTTGCCATTTTTGGTTCTATACTTTTAACAATGTCATTTATTTGATACATATAAACCCCAAATCTTGAAACTAAATATTCCCTATTCCACTGACTATAAAGTCTTGAAAAATCTACAGGTTTAAGTGTTGATAAAAATATAATAAAGAATATTAAAACCCAAGTATATAGAGTCCTAAAAATTGTTTTTCTTGTTACTCTTTTGAATGTTTGATCTTCTAAATTTTTTTTCTTTTCTCTTCTATTTACAATGTATAAAACTATTGGTAACCATAAAAATATAAAAAATTGAGGTTTTATTAAGTCTCCGACTACATTGGATTCTCCTGTTTCATGATTAGCAAGAGCAAAAGAGAAAAAAGTAATTGAAATAAATGAACTATAATAGAAATAATAGACTATATTTGAGATACATACTATTAAACTAATTATAGAAATTGTCATTAAATATGTAAAACGATATTTTTTCTTTATAAAAAAGTAAAAAGAAGCAAAAATTAATGACACTACTAAATCTGCGAGAATTGGTCTTAAGTTAAAAGGACTTCCTATAGTAAATCCTCTTAAAATCATTCCATTTATCACTGCTCCAAGTATGTAGATAAAAACTAATTTATTATCTAGTATTATATATTTTGTAGTTTTTATCATATGTTTAGAATAAGCTTTTATATTTTCTAAACTAAACTTTTCTTTTAGATGCTTTCTTAATTTTTTCTTTTCCTTTTTTTGTTTCTTCTTCGTTAGAACCTTTTTTTTCTTCTTTTCTATCATAAATACACTTCCCTTGTTTATGGAATTTTTCTACGTTTAATGCCATACCTACTACAAATAAATATGCCAGGATATATAACCAAAGAAGTAATATTAATATATTGGCGAAATTACCATATATTACATCATAAGAAGCGATTCTTGTTATATAAAATGCAAATATATAAGTTGCTACAATCCATCCTACTGAAGTAAAAAGTGCTCCTTTGGTAGTAGTAGAACTTTTTATCTTTTTATTTGGTGCCCAAGTATATAAAAGTTTTATTATAAAGTACATAATAACAAATGAACCTAATCCTTTTAAAATTACATAAAGTAATTTATAATTATAGAGAAAGTCACTATTAAATATTTCTATAAAAAACTTAACTATTGTATCCCCAAAAAGTGGTATTAATACTACAAAAAGTAGTAATATAACAATCATAATTGTCATAAAAAATGATTTTATTTTTAATCTAAAATAATTAGGTTGTTCTATTTCATAAAGTAAATTAGATGCTGTTATTATTGATGCTGGTGCATTTGATCCTAGAAGTAAATATAGTATTAGGACAATAGCAATTCCTTCATATTGTATGTTGTTAGCAAGAGATGCTAAAATGTTAGCAAATACCGGAGGAAGTACTGTTCCAATAGTATCTAAAAAGTTAAAGCTATTAGTAATATAGGAAGCAATAATAGTAATTATTGTTGCTATTGGAACAATTGACATTAAAAGATAAAATGCTATTTGTCCTGGAAGAATTTGCATTTCTGGTCTTTTTAAAATTTCAGTAAATCCAGTTAATATTTTCTTAGCTTTAGTCATTATTTATAATTTTGCTCCTTATCCATACGCATTTCTATACTAGCTTCGTTTATAGCATCATCGATTGTTTTAATTTCATCTTCAATCATGCTATACCCTATTGCTGCTCCAAATCCGTGAGGTAGTTTTTCAAATTCACGAGATAGTTTATTTATATAAGTATTTATTTGTGTTTTATTATACCCTATCAAATAGATTAAAAATTCGTTACCATCAGTTCTAATTATTTCACTTTTTTCAAGCTGAGTATTAATAAGAATAGCTGCAGCTTTTTTAATTAAGATGTTTCCTTCTTCTTGTCCATAATTATCATTAATATATTTTAAGTTATTAAGATCGGCAATAATTATTGTTCTAGGAGTAATTTTCATTTCATCCCATTCATCTATGTGAGCCCTAAGATAATTTCTATTTTTTAAAGATGTTAACATATCACTATATTTTAGAACATCTTCTTTATGTAATAGTTTAGAATTTTTTCTAGTTCTTGAAAGTGCAAGAAGTGTAAATAAGGCAATTATTGGGATTATAATAATTAAGACAATCATTAAATAAAGATGAGCAAATCCTCCTTTACTTGTAGATGATGCAATTAAATTATCTATAGCAGTTATTTTTATATCACTACTATCAGTATACATAAGCATGAAATTTACAAAATCATACATTACAGATTCTTCATTTTTAACAAAATACTTATATTCTCCTTGATAATCATCTTTTAATAGTAAATAGTAATCGTTAAAATTCATTTCATTTGTATAGTAATGATAATCTATTTCATCTAATATTAGAATTCCATCATCTGGAATAGATGTGTTTACATTTTTAATTGCAGTAATAACAGAGTTGTAATTATCTTTTAGGTAACTTTCTAAATAAGTATTCTTTACTGTATAAAGTTTTCTATTTTCAAGACCTTGTTTATTTGTTATTCGATAATTTGTTTTACTTATTGCAACCATTTGAGGATTAAAAGCATTTATTGTATATAATCCTTGTTCATTTTTATAATCAAAGTCAATAAAGGCAATGTCTACTTCTCCTTTTTTAATTGCTTCGTCTAATTTTTCACTTGAAGAATATTCTTTATATTCTAAATCTATATTTGCCATATTAGAAAGTAAATTGATATATTCTCCAGCATAACCATATAATTTATCATTTGATAAAATATTGTAAGAACTATCTTTTACATAACCATAAGTATAAACTCTACTAGAAAGTGACGTTGTTTCAACATCTGTCGCAGTAGTATTATTTAAGTAAAAGTTCATAAATTCTTCTTCATAACTATTCATATAATTATTCTTTTTAAATGATTCTAAATATTTTTTCATTATACTAGATAAACGTTCATTATCATTTAAACGAAGAACAATTTTATTTGATAGATTATTGAAGCTATAATTTACATAAATATTATTTTGAACTATTTCTTCTAAAACATAGTATCTTGGCACTATTGCATATTCTACTTTACTTTTATTAATACTATCTATTACTTCTTCTACACTATCAAATTTTTCATATTTAAAGTTAGAACTTGTATAGTCTGTTATTATACCTTCATCTTCTTTTAAAACTGCTATACTTTTTTGATACAAAGAATCAAAATCATTTATATAACCTTCTTTTTTACTTATCAATACATAGTTATCTTCAGTAAATAAAACATCATCTTTAAGGGGTTTATCTTCATTGGATAATACAAGAATAGATAGTCCATTTAAAGTATCATTATCAGCTTTATAATTATAAGATTTTTTATTAAATCCTAGTTCAGTATCTTTTTCTATTTTTGTTAAATAATCAAAGATTACTCCTTCTCCATTATCTGCTAAAATACTTAAGTTATTAGGAACATTAATATCAATGAGAGTCTTTTTATTTCTCATTATCCATTGTTTTTCTAAAACTGTTAAACTAGTTTCATCATCTTCTGCAGTTAAAAAGAAATAAGCTCCTACTCCTAATAAGACAATTATAATAGTAATTATACATATTTTAAGATAACTTACTTTTCCTTTTTTTTGTTTCTTTTTTTTCTTTATTTTATTATTTTTCATATCAAAAACTCCCTAAAATGCAAAATCTTTATCTGTAGAATTTTTATATCCTATTAATGGATAACCTTTTGCACTATCATCTTCATTCTTTAAGAATAATTGAAAATCGTAATAGTCAATTTGATCATCATCAAACGTTTCTAAAACAACTTTTCTTAATGTTTTAGCAGTACTAGTCTTTGTACCTTTTTTTGTTTCTACAATAACATTGATAATTCTTCCACTTATGTGGGTAGAAGCATTTGTTACATAATCTTTGCTCTTTAATTCTTTAACTAATTCTGATGTTTGTTCATCTGTTACTTTAACATCCTCTATTCCATCTAATCTGTTACCATAAACTGGTTCTCCATTTTTAGGCATAACAAGTCCAAATAAAAGCCAGCCTACTAGAAAAAGTCCTAAAAATATACAAAATACTATGGTAGTAAACTTATTTTGTTTTAGTTCCTTGATAAGTTTTTTAAACATGTAAATCACTCCTTATTATATAGAATATTATACATTATCTTAATATAATAATCAATTCTATTTATCTAAATTATCTTTTAAAATTTCCATTGCAAGTTTTGGATTTATCTTGCCTTTAGTCTCTTTCATAATCATTCCCATCAAGAATTTTATTGCATTATCTTTTCCATTTTTATAATCCTCTACTGACTGTGGATAATTATTTAATACATCTGTTATTACTTTCTCTACTTCTTCTTTAGAATCAACTTGTTTGTTATTTTCTAAAATAGTTTCAATAGGAATATCTTCTTCCATTACTGAAGGTAAGATTTCTTTAAATATTTTAGAAGATATTTCTTCCTTAGATAAACTATTTACAATTGCTATAAATTTTTCTTTATTCATTTTCGTATCAAAAATACTTATTTTTTTCTTATTTAAGAAAGATGCAATATCACCCACTAGAATATTACTAGCAATAGAAAGATTTATATTACTATCTAGAAAATTTCCAAAGAAATCAGATAAATCTTTGTTGGAGATTAGTTTTTCAATATTGATTTTAGATACTCCTTTGTTTAAGTATATTCTTCTTCTTTCGTTTGGTAACATAATTAAAGAATCTTGTTCTTCTTTTATCATACTTTCTTCTAAAACAAGATAAGGTATGTCAGGTTCTGGAAAATAACGATAATCTTTGTTTGGTTCTTTTTTTCTCATAAAGATAGTTGTACCAGTTTCTGAGTCAAATCTTCTTGTATCTTCAAAAAGTTTTTCTCCTTTTTCTAAAATAAGAGATTGTCTTTGTATTTCATAGTCAATAGCTTCTCCAATATTTGAAATTGATCCAATATTCTTTATTTCAGAACGCACTCCAAGAGTATTATCTTTGCTAATAGAGATATTAACATCACATCTCATTGAACCTTCTTCTATTTTACAATCTGATACTCCTAGATAAAGCATTATTTCACGTACTGTTTCTGCATAAGCCATTGCTTCTTCTTTTGAGTGCATATCTGGAGAAGAAACTATTTCAAGTAAAGGTACACCAGATCTATTATAATTTAACAAGGTCTTACCATTATAATGCAGGCTCTTACAAGTATCTTCTTCAATATGAAGATCTGATATCCCTATTTTTTTAACTAAATCAGATGTTTCTATTTCAACAAAACCATCTCTTCCTATCGGAGTTTCAAATTGAGTTATTTGATAACCTTTTGGAAGATCTGGATAAAAATAGTTTTTACGATCAAAATGCATTCTGCGAGTTATATTCATATTAAGTCCTAAACAAGCTTTAATAGCCTGTTTTACAACATTTTCATTTACTATTGGTAAAGTACCAGGATAACCTAAATCAATTTCATTAATATTAGTATTAGGACTAGAATTATAGTTATTAGGAGAAAGAGAAAATGCTTTAGCATTTGTCTTTAATTCTAAATGAATTTCTATTCCTATCGTAGGTTTATAATTATTCATGATTATCCCCTCCTGGATTTAAATTTAAATTAAGTTCTTTTTCAATAAAAGATGCTAACTTATAAATTGTTTTTTCATCCCACTTATTTCCAATTATTTGCATTCCAATTGGAAGATGATCTTTAGAAAACCCTATCGGCATAGAAAGTCCTGGAAGACCAGCCATATTAACAGGAATTGATAAAATATCATCAACAAAAGACTTATTAGGATCATCTAGCAAGTCTCCTATTTCATATGGAAGACAAGTAGTAGTAGGGCCAATCACTAAATCATATTTATCAAATACCTTTTCAAATTCTAAAGCAATACTTTTTCTTATCTTAAGAGCTTTAGTATAATACTCTGAAACATTTTCCCCACTTAACATAAATGAACCAATCATAATACGACGTTTTACTTCATCTCCAAAACCTTCACTTCTAGTAAGAGAATAAAATTCATCAGTATTAGAAAACTCACCAGTACTATAGCCATATTTTATTCCATCAAAACGCGCTAAATTGGAGCTTGCTTCTCCAAGTGCTATTACTTGATATAAAGAAACTGAATAATCAATATAAGGAATATCTATTACATCAACAGTGCAACCTTTTTCTTTTAACAAAGATATAGTACTATTAAATTTATCTAGAATTTGTTTATCTATTACATCACTTATATAAAACTTTGGAATAGCTATTTTCATTCCAGAAATATCTTCTCCAATTAAACTAGTAAAATCTTCTTTTTTACCTATTTGAGTAAGATCTCTTTCATCTTTTTCACATAGAATATTTAATAAAAGAGCATTATCTAATACATTACGAGTAATTGGCCCTATTTGATCCAAACTAGAAGCAAATGCAATAAGACCATAACGAGATACTCTACCATAAGTTGGTTTAAGACCAACAGTACCACAAAAAGCAGATGGTTGACGAATAGACCCTCCAGTATCTGAACCTAAAGTAAAAGGAACTAATCTAGAAGAAATAGAAGCTGCACTCCCACCAGAAGATCCTCCTGAAACTAATGATTTATTCCAAGGATTTTTAACCGGTCCAAAATAACTAGTTTGATTAGAAGAACCCATAGCAAACTCATCCATATTAAGTTTACCAACAATAATCATACCTTTTTTATTGATTAAATCAACAACATGAGCAGAATATACAGGAACAAAATCACAAAGCATTTTAGATCCTGCAGTAGTTCTAATTCCTTTAGTCATAATATTATCCTTTAAAGCAATAGGAATTCCCCATAAAATATTATCAGGAACTTCATCTTCTAAAGATTTAGCCCTATTAATAGCACCTTCTTTATCAAGAGTTATAAAACAGTTAAGATCATCATTATCAATCCTAGTAAAAGCTTCATTTACTAAATCAATTGGTTTAATAGTCTTTTTTACTAATAAATCATGAATTTCATTTATAGATAAATCTAAGTAATTATTCATTAAACACACCACCTATCTCTATAAAACTATCAAATTTCTTCGGAGCATTATCAATAAAAACCTTAGGATTTTCAAAAACAATACCCTCATCACTAGATAACTTACAATCAATATCAGATGGACTTATTAAAGTATCATTAACCTCTAAATCTATTTCATTAATCTTATCAATTTCATTAAACAAAGATTTAAGTTGATAAGAAAACTTATCTATTTCTTCTTCATTTAATTTAAGTCTTCCAAGTTCTGCAACATGTAATACTTCTTCTCTAGATAATTTATCCATTTTTCTTCCTCCTTAAGTACTAGTACATTATACCAAAAAAAAAGAAACAAGTAAATTCCTGTTAAGTCAATCTCTTAAAAGTAAAAAATAGAAGAACTTAAGTTCTCATTTAAGTTCTTCAATTTCTTCTTTAGAAAGACCTGTACATTCAGATATAACACTTATATCCATACCTTTGTTAAGCATATTTTTTGCTATTTCATACTTTTCATTAATTGCACCTTCAGTTATAAGACTATTATATACCAGCTCTGCGTCCTTTTCTTTTGATACTACCTCTATAAACTCTGGATCTTCATTTAGTTTTTCTATCTTTTCTTTATACTTTTCCATCATCTTATCTCCTTTGCATACCACATCTAAATCTTTTGGCTCTAAATCTAACATTAAAAAATATTTATACTCTAGAGCCTTTTTCTTATCTCCATGATACCACATATTCATTATTTTATCCATGTTTATTTCTATTATTTTAAGTTTATCACAGTAACATTTATTGTTATCTTTATCATACATCACGTAACAAGACTTGATATCTTTTTCTATTCCTAGTCCCCATGTTATATTAAGCTGAATATGCATTTTAGTATCTAAATAGTCGTCACCTTTAAACACACTATTTGAAAAAACTGATGAGATATAAGCAAAGTTTCTTATAGGAAGAGAATTGTAATATCCATTGTTTATTTCTAAGTTAATAGTTTCAGTTTTTGTTTTAACAAGGACATCTAGTGTTTTAGTCTTTATTTTAATATTTGGTTTTTCAAGTTCTTTTGGATCAAGTACTAAGTCTTCAATACTTAAATCTAAGGTCTTTTCTAAAAAATATTTTAGCAAGTCTTTTTGAGCCTCACATCCAATAGCATTTTTAAATCCAGCATCGTATCTTGCAGTGTAAAATGCCATATTATTCACCTCCAAAAAGACTATAAACTAAATAAAATGAGATGTAAAATGACCATTTAGAAGATTTAATCAAATAAAAAAGATGAAATAATAAATATTGGTATAAACAAAATTTATATTTCATATAAATAACTTTATTCAAATATTACGTTTCATACTTTTTTTAAAAATTTATTATTTTTCTTTTAATAACCAATCAACTACATTTATTTTTGTTATACCATCATAATCTGCTTCTAAATCCATATCTAACGTCAATAAATATTTTGGGTAATGGTCTCCTGTTTTTTGTAATGCTCTTAATTCTCTTTCTAACACCTTTTCATCTCTAACAGTTAAAGCTACTTGATAATATTTTAATCCTTCTCTGTTTTCTGCAACAAAATCAACTTCTAAATCATCAACTTTGCCAACATAAACTTTATATCCTCTTCTTAGTAGTTCTAGATATACAATATTTTCTAATATATGTCCCATGTCACTATCTGCTTTTTTTCCTAGAAGATAGCTTCTTAATCCAGTATCTACTACATAATACTTATAATCCCTAGCTAATAAATTTTTACCTTTAACATCAAATCTTTCTGCTTTATATATTAAGAAACTTTCTATAAAAGATGTTATATAGTTTTGAACTGTATGATTACTTGTAGACATGCCTTTACTTGTTAAAGTATCACTTATTTTTTTAGCCGATATAGGACTACCTATACTATCAAATATAAATTTTAATATACTTTCTAGTAACATTTTATCTGTTATATTGTTTCTAGCCATTATATCTTTATATACTATTGTAGAAAATATACCATCTAAATATTTGTCTATATCATTTGTATTAGTTTTTAATATACTTATATTTCCTGGCATTCCACCATTTTTCATATAATCCAAAAATAATTTTTGATAATTTTTATCATCAAAAGCTGTAATATATTCTTTAAATGATAATGGTAACATTTTTATCTCTATATATCTTCCTGATAATAATGTTGCAAGTTCTCCAGATAAAAGATAAGCATTTGAACCAGTTATATACACATCAACATTTTTCTTTATATATAAACTATCTACCGCTTTTTGAAATTCAGGTACATTTTGAACTTCGTCTAAAAATATATAATACTGCTTTTTAGAAACTATTTTTTTATTTATATAATCATATAGTTCCTTATATCCTTCAAAATTGTAATCTGCATCTTCTAAATTTATTTTTATTATTTGTTCATCACTTATATTATTATTTTTTAGATAATTTATAAACAATTCAAATAAAGTAGATTTACCACATCTTCTTATTCCAGTAACTACTTTTATTAAATCTTTATCCTTCCATCTTTTAAGTTCCTCAAGATATTCTGTTCTTTCTATCATACTTAACCACCTCGTTTATAATTATATATTAAATTTATAAAACAGTCAAGGTTTGGAATTGTTTTTCCACAACCACTATTTTTCGACAAATTTTGGAACTGACATACTTTTTAAAAAAATTTATTATAAAAATAACTTAAATACTTTTTACTTTATAAACAGTTCTAAATATATTAGGATTACTAGAGTACTCAATTACAAAATAGTTATCTTTTTTACATATAATAAGCCCAATTGCACATTATGATACTCATCTTTTACATTTCTATCGATGTAATTCATATACATATTTATTTGACCAATATGTTCTTTTTTTAGTTCTGTTACTTTCAGTTCAATAACTACAAAAGCATTATAAATATAATTAAATAAAAGTATATCTATATAATTATAAGTATTTCCTACTTTTATTTTATATTCATTTTCTATATAACAAAAACCAGTACCTAACTCTTTTAAAAAATTATCTAAATCTTCAAGTATTAATTGTTTTAATATCTTTTCTGATATTTCTTCTATACCTAAATTATTTCTTATGATAATAGGATTTTTTATGAAATCTTCTATTTTATTTTCTTCACGTTTTATTAATTTTTCTTTAGTTTTTATAATAATTAAAAATGCTTGTAGACACAGTTAAGTTAATGAGACCGTTTTACCTTAATTAAAAAAAATAAAATTTGCGTAAAAAGAAAGTTTTCAACAAAAAGCAAGTTTTCATTTCAAAAGAATTAATCTTT
>JBJEDW010000026.1:0-15028 GCA_051872415.1 Bacilli bacterium | reverse complement strand
CAGACTTAATTCCGTTATTTTATTAAAACGGACTTTCAAATGAAAATTCACAAATTTCCTAAAAAAGGAAAAATTATAATTGACATTAGAAAAAAAATATATTACTATTAAATTACAAGGTAGATTACCTTGTCTACTTTTTACGAGAAAATGTAAAAAGTGGTATTCAACCAAAACCCCCTGAAAGATAGGTCGAAAGACCTATCGCTTTTTTTATTTCCATGTTTATAAGGGTTTGTAAGGCATTTGTTGATTTCTTAAAAATTCTTGGGAACAAGTCGGGAACGAATTTTATAAAAATAGCCTTCTAAATTCAATAGATATTACTGACTTTTTAGACAAAATTTGATATAATTTAATTAGTAAAAAGGAAGCGCTAGTACAGGCTTATTTTATAAGTTTTTGTATTGGTGCTTTTTTGTTGCAGGAGGTATGAAATGAAATTTTATTTTGTCTGTCCGGTTTGTAATAAAATTGATGGCCATCCATTAAATAGTTTTTTTGAAGACAGTTTAAATGATAAAGATATCTCGGAATATCAATGTTCAAAAGGACATAAATTCATAATTGTTTCAAGAAATGACAAATACAGGATATTGTTTGATGAAGCTATACTTCAACTTCAAGATGGTTTTTATAATAATTCTGTATTAAATGCTTTTACTGCATTAGAAGAATTTATGAAATTTTTTATAAAATTTATGTTATTTCAAAAAGATAAAAGCATTGAAGAAATATTAAAAATTACTAAATTAATAAGATCATCTGAAAATAAAAAGGGAGCTTTTATATTATCTTTACATGAGAATTTAAATAAAATCATAGATAAGTCAGTGATGGACGACTTAGCAAAATTAAGAAATGAGATAATTCATGATGGAAAGTTTATTGATTTTGATTCAGCATATTCTTATTGTGAAAAAATTTACGATTTTATCACTTCTATTTTAAAAGAGTTAAGTGATAGATATACTGAGGAAGATTACATAAAAATTGACTTTGCTTATCAAACTCATTTTATTAAAAACAACCCAGGTGTTGAGTATTCTATGGCAACTTCATCTCCGAGTATATTGAATAGAGTTGGTGTTAAAGATGATGAAACGTTTAATGAAAAATATGAAAGTTTTAAAACAACAAAAGAATATACTTATAGAAATCCATTAAAAAATATTAATATAGATAATAATTTATAATAAAATAGGAGGTACTTAATGATTCAAATAATTACAAAAAATGCATACATGTATAAAGACAAATTTACTAATAAAGAAATAGTAATATCAAATTTTTCTGAATATAAATCTTTTGATTTATATGATATTAATATTATTAATTTGACTTCTAATGATCTTTGGGAATCAAATTCATCTAAAGGAGAATATTTAAATGATAAAAGTGATTTATCAACAATAAAGAATGCTATAAATACATCTAACACAAAAGTATTAATCGTTTTTCCACAAAATCATTATTTTAGATATGATTATTCAATTTATAGTAAAAAGTTTAATAAAGAACAACAATTAAAAAGTATAAAAGAAAAAGTTAATGAATTCATAACTAAATATATATATGAACCATTACCAAAGTTTGATTATGAAAAGGGAATAACAAAAATAGATGGAGAAAATTATTCCTCGGATTTCTATTTTAATGAACCAGAAGGTATGATTTTGTGTGAAAAAAGTAAAAAGAATAACACAATGAGTTTGTCAGATAGAGTGGTAATTACTACTTTGGGTATATTTGAAACACCAGTTAATAAAGAAATAGAAAAAAGACTATTTATTTTTCTAAATAAAATAGGATTTTTAACTAAAAATGAAACAATACCAAAGTGGTTAGAAAATATTCCTTTTTATGATGATTACATCTACAGAGAAAAAATTAATGAATGTATCGATGAAATAAATAAATTGAATATAGTTATTGAAGAAAATAGGGAAAAATTAAACAATAATTTAAAATACAAAAGTATATTATATTCAAGTGGTAATTCATTATCAGAACAAATTAACAAAATGCTAAAGGAAATGTTTGAGTTAAATGATGAGTTTGTTGATGTTTATGAAGAAGATTTTAATTTTAAGGCTGGTGGCATAACTTTCGTCGTAGAAACAAAAGGGCTTAACAATGAAGTTTCTGGTCAAAATGTTTCTGATGCATATAATCATTTAATAATATATGAAGATAATTTAGAAAAAAATGGAATTGAAGAAGAATCGAAGTGTTTGTTTTTTGTTGCTAATGAAAGATTTAAGGAACCAAAAGAAAGAAATCAAATCAAAGAAAGACAAATTACAATTGCTAAAAGAAATAAAACATTAATTATAGAAACTACTACTTTTTATAAAATATTTGAAGATTTTATAAAAGAAGAGGTTAGTGTTGAAGAAATTTTAGAAATGTTTAAGCAAAACACCGGATTGTTAAAATATGAAAAAAAGAACCGAGAAAATTAATTCTCGGCTTTTATTTTTCTAAAGTATCTATAACATTTATTATTTCATCTAAAGTGCTAATGAATAAATGTGAATAAGTTTTTAATGTTTCTTCTATTTTAGTATGTCCTAAGTATTTAGCCACCACTTGAATATTAGCACCTTTATTAATTAATAGTGATGCGCAGGAATGTCTGAAATCATGTAATCTAATTTGTTTAACACCCGCTTTTTCACAATTGGTATTCTTACGATCGGCAAGAGCATTACTGCTTATTGGAAATGCATCTCTAGCAACAAAATAATTTTCGTTAAAACCATTTAGTTGTTTGGCCTCTAATTTGGCTTTTTTAAGACTATTTACGAGTATTTCAGGCATCTTTAAGGTTCTTATACTATTTTGGGTTTTTGGCACCACAAATTTGAATTTCTTGACCGTTCCACAACGATCAGTAATTTGTTTTCTAACACTTAATGTTTTTCTTTCTAAGTCAATATCTTTCCATTGTAATCCTCTAAGTTCTCCTTTTCTAAGACCACAATAATAAAGTATTCTAAATGTAGATTGCCATTTAATATCTTCTTCAACTTCTATAAATTGTTTAAATTCATCATAAGTAAAACATAATTGCTCAGGTGGTAATTCATTCGGATTATCAAAGTTTGTCATTTTAGGATAAACTTTAACAAAACTAAATTCATACCATGTAGTAGCATAATTAAGTATAGATTTAAGAAATTTATAAATATCATTTTTAGTTCTTGTAGCAAGTGTTGTTTCATAATCCATATAATCATGCCATCTCTCAAAATGAGAGTAGTTAAAGTCTTTTAATTTAACTTTAAATAAAGGTTTTAAATATGGTATTTTATTACCATAGTTATAATAAGTAGTTTCTCGAACTCTTTTCTTTTTGAAATTTAGAAATAACTCAATCATTTCTTCAAAGGTTATTTCATTATGATTAACTTTTTCATGTAATGAAATTTTAAATTCTAACTCAGCTTGTTCAGCTTCTTTCTTAGTAGCAAATCTTCCTGATTTCTTTGGTTTCTTATTTCCATCAAAATCTTCATATTGGGTTTTGAAAAATCATATCTTACCATCTTTAGTAGGTCTATTATCTTTATATACAGTCATAAATGTTCCTTTCTCATTAGAGAAATACATTAGAGAAATACCATTATTAAATTCTTTGACTTTTAGATAAATAAATGTTATACTATTGGCAAATTTTAGCAATGGGATAATTGAAAGGATTTGAATATGAAAACTGATTATATAAATCAATATAGAATTTTACATATACAAAAATCACATTATGGCATGACTTCTATTAGGTTTTTAGAAGATATTAAAAAAATAATTATAAAAAATAATTTGAGTTCAATTTTAGATTACGGATGTGGGAAAAGCAACCTATTAGATGAACTTAAAAAAAGTTTGAATGTTGAAATTTATAAGTACGATCCAGCAATACCAAAATATTCTAAAAAAGTAAAATCAAAAATAGATTTTATAATTTGTACTGATGTTCTTCAACATATTCCATTATGGGATTTAACACGTGTGCTTCTTGAAATTAAAAATTATAATTGCAAGTGCTTTATTCATATTAGATGCACACCTTATCATACTGTTTTACCAAATGGAGAGCTTGCAAATTGTACTATATTTCCATGTGAGTGGTGGGAAAATAAGCTAAAAGAAATTTTTAAAAAGATAGATAGATATAAATCTGATTATGACACAGTTTCATTTATAGTAGAATAAAAAAGGAGATGTATTATGTATAAACTAAATATAAGAAAAGAAAAATTCGGTGGAACTTTATTTGATTTAACAACAGGCAAAAGGTCGTACATTAACAATCAGGAATTTTTTGATATACAAAAAAATCTTAAATTTCCAAATGATATAAATATTCCTTCAAATATTTCAAGTGAAGAAATAAAATTTACTCGATTAGATATGAAAAATGATGGTGATCATTATAGTTTTGCAGATATTGTTTTTTTGGAAATTACAAGAGAATGTAATTTACGTTGTAAGCATTGTTTAAATAACTCAGGCAATTGTTTACAAAATGAACTTTCTTTTGAAGAACTTTCAAAAATAGTAAAAGATTTAGCAGAAAATGGTGTACAAGAGATAAGATTTACTGGTGGAGAACCACTTATCAATGATAAAGTATATGAACTTTTAAAACTTTCATCTGAAAATGGAATCTATACAGTAATTGGAACAAATGGAACATTAGTAACAAAGGAAGTTGCAAAAAAATTAAAGGATGTTGGATTAATGAAAGCTGTAGTAAGTATAGATGGTTCTAGAAAGTCTCATGATTATATTAGAGGAAAAGGTAATTATGATAAAACAATAAAAGGTATAGATAATTTATTAGAACAAGGAATAAAGGTACGCGTAAATTCGGTTATTATGAAAGATAATATTGAAGAAGTAATTGCGTTAGCTAAAGAAATGCACAAAAAGAAAATACATATATTTTTAAGACGTTTTATTGATTCAGGACGTGGTGAGAATTTAAAAAATAATATGTTAAATGCTAAAGATTATGAATATGTAAAGAAATCTTTAGAAAATGAATTAAAAGATAAATATGTAATAGGACATTATTTATTAGATGCTAGTTCAATTTCTCCAAGAATAGAATTACCATTTAAATTTCAAGGTTGTAAGGCTGGACAAAGATCAATTGCAATTATGGCAAATGGTGATATACATTTATGTGGCTTTTTATATAGTCAAGGAGTAAAAGCTGTGAATAATATTAGAAATATAACTAATTTGTCAAATTTTTGGAATGATTTACAAGATAATGATAGACTAACATATTTAAAACAAAAATTAAATAAATATAATAGTATTCCAGAGGTGCAACAAACGTATTGTTTAGCATATATTCAAAGGGAAATTAATAAAGGGGGCCTATAATGTTATTGTGTATTACAGGATTACATGCATCAGGAAAAAGTTATTTCTGTGATAATATAATTAGCAAATATGGTTATCAAAGAATTAACAAAAAAGAAATAGTAGCAAATATTTGTGAAAAAGAAACAGGAAGTAAAGATGATTGGCAAAATTGGTATAAAACTGAATATAATAAAAATCCTTTTTTAACAACATTGAAGATAATAAAGGAATTACCATTAGAACAAGACATTGTTCTTGATGCTGTGCATAGTTACAAAGAGTGGAAAATAATTAATTCTGTTATTCCAGAAAGTATGATGATTGCTATTACTACTCCAGAAGATATTAGAGTAAGTAGGCATGATGTTGGTGATAAAGAAAAAGATCACAAAAGAATAGAATATTGGCACAGTTATTACAATGGAGAAAAAGGCTGTTTATTATCTGAAGTAAGTTGGACTTTTAATGGTGCAGCACCAAATGAGGTTAATGAAATGTGTTTTCAATCTTTACTTGATTATATTAATTCAAAATATGAAAATTATAAAAGTAAAAACAAATCATTAATAAGGGAAAATTAAATTATGGAAATCATAGATATGAGTTATTTTTGGGAATTGCAAAATGATTTTAGCAAATTACCAGTAGATTTAAGAAAAAAAGATTTTTCACAATATTATAATAAACAATTAACAGAAAGTGATGTTAGAAGCATTATAGAAAACACATTTAAAAAGGAATTAATAAATTTTAAATATAAAAAAGAGATATTTGATATTATAAGAGCAGTTATACAAAATGAAAAATCTGAATATTTTCAAATTTTAAATATAAGCAGATTTTCCATTGTTTTTAAAAACAATACCAAAGTTTTAAAAATTGGTTTTCCGAAAATAACATATAAAATACCAAAATGTAGCATAATTTTGGATAGTATAATTAGAAAACAATATGACGAAAAACTTTTTATAGAAGTTCAGGATTTTAAATCTTCTAATTTAAGTGATAAATATTCAAAAGAAGAAATAGAAGAAATTTTATATAATATTTGGAAAAAATTTAGAATGAATAATATTATTTGGTATGATCCTAAAGAAAAAAATGTTGTTCTAGAAAATGATACAAATAATATAAATAAATGGGATAATTGTAATTATTATCAATCAAATGATAAAGAAAAAGGAATCTATAAAGTACCATATGACATAAATTATTTAAATTTAAAAATAGTTGATACTGATTTATTTTTACCATTAGATGTTATTGAAGATTTTGAAAAATTATGTAAGATAAACCCAAATGCTTCAGGATTTTCAAATTGGAAATATAAAACTTTAATGGAATATGAAAAGAGGTATAAGGGAGAATTGTATGATGAATGATAAAAAACAAAAACTAATAAAAGAAATAAAAATATTGAATAATAGTGATGAAATAAAAAACTTTGTAAGCGAAGTAAAAAAATTATGTATAGATAATGGAGCATATTTTGTGACTTCGAGAATAAAATCAACTGAATCTGCAATTGAAAGTTTTAATGATAATAAATCGAAACAAATAATTGATGATAAACTATACAAAACGGTAATATTAACTAATCCTGATACAGTAAAATCTTTTGAAAGCGTAGAAACAATAGTAGATTTATTAGGAATAAGAGTAATTACATTAGATAGTAATACACTATATAAAATTGTAAATATTTTAAAAGAAAAATATAATTCATATTTAACAATAGATTTAATTTCAGATAGATTAGTAGGATTTGAATATAGAGCAGTTCACATGTATTTTATATTAAATTTTGAGAATATTTCATTTGAAGTTCCGTTAGAAGTACAATTAAAAACGTATGAAATGCATTATGCTTGGGAAGCTTTGCATGACACTATATATAAAAATCAAAAGATTAATTTTTATGATGGATGCAATTTATTGCCAACATTATTTAAAATTTTTGAATATAATGGTAGAGCTATAAAAGAATATTTACTTCAAAATGAAATGAGATATAATTTTATTGCAATAGAAAATATAATTAAATATAATCAAAATTTATTTTTAAAATATAAAAAAGAAATTGAAAAAGCATGTTTCCTATTTGCAAAATCTATTTATTATGAAAATAACAAAGAATTAACTGAAATAGAATTATTAAATAGATTTAATCAATTAAAAGAAACAAGAAATATAAAAAATAGTCCACTACATATACTTGGTGATAAAGGAATAGAATTTGCAACTTTTTGTATTGCAACAAATAGTATGAAATAATAATATGATTATAAAATTTAATGAATTAGGTTTAATTAGAAAGAATAATAAAAATAAAAAAATAGGTATGTGTAAAGGGTCTTTTGATATATTTCATTATTCTCATCTAATGCTTTTTAAGTATATAAAAAATGAATGTGACATATTAGTAGTTATTTTAAAAAATGATAATGATGTTAGAAAAAAAGGAATAAATAGACCTATATTTAATGAAAAAGAAAGATTAGAAATGATTGATAATATAAAATTTGTTGATTATGTTATATTACAAAAAGATAAAGAAGAAACAAAATTAATTAATACTTTGATATATAGTAATAAATATTCAGAAAAAGAAATAGAAAAATTAATTAAAGATGGATGTTTATATGAAAAAATAAATGCAGATTATCTATATGTAACAGAAGATAAAAAAATTCCAAAATCTATAGTTGATTTATGTAATGGAATAAATTTACAAATAAAAATTATTCCGATTCAAGGGAATAATTTCCATACATCTGATATAATTAATAAAATTGTTAGTTAATATATTGTTCATAAATATCAAAAAAATAGTCTAAATTTTGAACGATTTCTTTATTGTTATACATTTTTTTAAATTCTTTAAATGAGACATATTTAACATCAATAGTTTCATTTTCTCTAAGTTTAATATCTGAAAGCTTAATATTTTTTCTTACAAGCCAAATATCTAAAATTGCTTGTTTAATGATTAGTGATTTTATAAAATTTAAATCACTATTTTTTAATATGATACCAATTTCTTCCTTTATTTCTCTTAAAATACCTTCCATATCTGTTTCTCCTGCTTTTACATGCCCTGCAGTAGCTTCCCACATTCCGCCATGTGATTTATTTAATCCTCTCTGTGTTAACAATATTTTTCCTTCATCATTAACAATCCAAGCTTGTTCAAGCAAATAATATTCGTTTTCCAAAAGAGTATCTTTTTTTCTAACAAAAGTTTTGTTTAGTTTATTTTTGTTTTTGTCATATAAATCTATAGTTTCCATATTCACTTTCCTTTCTTAATAATAATTGTATCATTTCATCGTTGATAAAACAATTATTTTATAGATGTATAATAATAAAAATCGGCATTCAGGTATTCCAACAATGAAAAGAGAAATGAAAAAATATGGATTTCCAGAACCTGAATTTTATGAATAAAGAGATGGTTTCAAAGTTATATTTAGAAATAAAAGTGTTAAGGATGATAAACAAAGTGGACAACAAAATGTACAACAAAGTGGACAACAAACAACAATTGAAAACTACAAACAAAAATTATTAGATTATTGCAAATAAAAATAGTGTTAATGCAAGAAAAAACATTGAATCGTTTTTGCGAGGGCACTATCTAACGATGGAACCCTATTTTTATGCATAAATTTTCTAGATACCAAAATAAGATAATAAATGATAAGTAAAAAGATCAAAATTAGATTTTGATCATAATAGATACAATACTATCGAGTGCAGCACTAAATATATGTGAATATGTGTTTAGTGTCTCCTCGATTTTTGTGTACTCTAAGCATTTGGTCACTAATGTAACATTAGTACCATTATTAATTAATAGTGATGCACAGGAATATCTAAAATCATGTATTCTTATCTTTTTTAAGTCTGTTTTATTAGTATTTAGGGTTCTTCTGTCATAAAGATTAGAATCACTAGTAGTAGCTGAATCTACTGCTATAAAGAAGTTGTTATTGAAAACATATATTTCTTTTTTATATATAAGTGAAGTGTATTAATAAGCATAAAAATAATAATGTGGTAATTTTGTAAATTTCCACATTATTAAAATATGAAATTATTGATAGCAAATTAATGCTACTTTTGTTTTGTTTTTCTTTCTTTTTTTTCTATGCAAGTGCCATTGGTTGAGTAAATAGCTACAGCAGAAATGTCATCTAAACTTTCTAAATATCTGGATAATAAATTATCGTTTGATTTGAATTTTGGAATATCGTCTTCATCCATGATAGGGTACTCATCACAAAAGTTGATCATAAAGCCTTCGATAGTTTTGCATATAGCCCCAATGTAGTAAGTTCCATTTGGATAAAAATAAACAATTCTATATCCATCTCCATGCTCATTATACCAGTCTTTGTTTTGTTTGAAAGTTCTTAATTCATTAGTGGGAATATTCATAATATCAATATGTTGTATTAATCACTTAATTATAAGAATTAGTCAAGTAATCAGAAAAAATAATATTGAAATATTCAAGAAAATATTGAAACAAACAATCATAAATGTTAGAATAAAAATGTAATTAAAATAATGGAGGATACATTATGGGGATAAGTTATAAAAAGTTATGGAAACTGTTAATTGATAAAGATATTAATAAATCACAATTATGTGAATCTGCTGGAATAACTACTAATGCTATGGCAAAATTGGGAAAAAATGAAACTGTACAAGTGGAAGTATTAGCAAAAATATGTAAAGTTTTAGATTGTAATGTCGAAGACATAATGGAAGTTATTCCTGAAACCGAAAAAGCTAGGAGGTAAAATATGTTTCATGAACTTATAAAAAAAACATGTGATAGTTGGTTTGAATCTGATGATTGTAAAATTAAAAATATTATCAACTATATTGAAAGTCAAGAAAAATTAAGAGATGCACAAATAGAATCAATAAAACTATATTTATTTTTTAAGATATATTGTAAAAATCAATCTTTGGAAAGGCTTTTTTGTGAAGGCTATTTTCTGCAAAATATAGATCTAGATGAGTTGCCAATATCAAAAAATTTAAATGATTTTTTATGCGATAATTCTGCTGCTAGACAGCTATATGAAATAGCATTAACAGATAGTAATTATAAAGAGTTAAAAGAAGAAATAGAAAAGAATTATCAAACATTAGATTTTAAAGAAATATTTAGAAACTTTTTTCACAATATTGATTATGCTAATTATATTTATTCGCTTCCTATGGAGCAGGTAAAACATTTTTAATGGCAGCTTTCATATATATAGATTTATATTTTGCGATGAATGAACCATATAATAAAGCTTTTGCCCATAACTTTATAGTTTTAGCGCCGTCAGGTTTAAAAAGTTCTATTGTTCCAAGTTTAAAGAAAATAAAGGATTTTGATGTTACTTGGATTTTTCCTGATCCTATTGCTGGTAACTTAAAAAAGATTTTGAAATTTGAAATACTCGATGCTGTAAAAACAGATAAAAAGAGTAATAAAATTAAGAATCCTAATGTTGCAAAAATTGCACAGTATCAACCATATAAAGATATGTTTGGTGTTATATTATTAACTAATGCAGAAAAAGTTATTTTAGATAGAATTAAAATAGAAAATGAGCAATTGCAAATGGATTTTGATTCTGACGATATAGTAAGTAAAGTAGCAAATGAATTGAGAGAAACAATTAGTAAAATACCTAATTTAGCAATATTTATTGATGAAGTTCACCACGTAGCTGATGAAGAAATAAAATTAAATAAAGTAGTTACAGATTGGAATAAAACAGGAAATATAAACGAAGTAGTAGGATTTTCTGGGACTCCATATTTGGATAGACCTGAAATATTTACAATAACTCCTGAAATATCTATTAAAAATACAGATATATCTAATACAATTTATTATTATCCATTGACAGCAGGAATAGATAATTTTTTGAAAAAGCCAAAAATTATTGCATCTACAGATTACAATCCACTTAATATTATAAAAGAAGGTTTGACCGAATTTTTTGATAAGTATAAAAATATAAGTTATGGTGGTATAACAAGTAAAATAGCAATTTATTGTGGGAATATTAAAAATTTAGAAGAAACAATATATCCATGTGTTTCTGAAATTGTAACTGATTTAGGAATGAATCCAAATGAAGTAGTTTTAAAATACCATGGTGGAAACAAGGATTATTCATTACCTAAAGAAAATGAACTTGAATTTGCTTCACTAAATACACCATTATCAAAAAAAAGAGTAATCTTACTTGTTGGTATAGGTAAGGAAGGTTGGGATTGTAGTTCATTAACAGGTGTTATATTGTCGCAAAAAGGTGATTGTAAAACAAAGATGGTTTTACAAACAACTTGTAGATGTTTACGACAAGTAATTAAAGGCAATCATGAAACGGCACTTATATATTTAAACCAAGATAATGAAAAACTTCTATCTAATCAACTTAAGAAATCACAACATGCAACATTGCAAGAATTTCAAGAAGGTACAAATAGATTAAATCAAATAAAAAGAACAAGTAGGATGAACTATTTGAATATTCCTGAAATTGAATATTATAAAATGAATATAAGATATTCAGAACAGACAAAGGAAGAAGCTAAAACTTCTAAAGATTTAAAAAAGATTATTACTATGGATTCTATAAAGAGGAATGTAATAATAACAGAAAAAACTATAAATAATGAAGTTGTAGAAACTAATATCAACAGTATTATTTATGGAGAAAAAATAGACTATAATAAATGGCTTTTAAATATAGTAAAAGAAAGTTTTGGTTTTATTACTATGGATATGCTAAAAGTGTATGATAAAGAATTAAAGGCAATATATAAAAATATAACAATAGATGGTAATACTCTTAACATGACATATAATCACAGATTAATAAATAATTTTATTAGGAAAGCATTCTATGATAAAAGAAAAATGACAGTAATAAAAGAAGAAATCCCAGAAAGCGCATCGATACTATCTATAACTGATATTCCATCAATAGATATAGTTAATAAGGATTTGCAATATCCAACTGACATTATAACTAATAAAATTTTAGATAGAGATAAAAATGGAAACAAAGATGTTGTATTGGAAGATTTATCAAAAGAAGAATTATTAGAATTAGTAAAAAATAATCCAGAGGTATTAGTTAATAAGAATAACAGTAATATTCTGGAATTAAAGATGAAAGACAAAACATTCCATTATGTACCATATGTTTTTAATCAAAGTTCTTTTGAAAAACTATTTTTAGAAAAAGTATTATCATTAAATAGATTCTCATCAAGTAATCTTGAAGTTTATTATAATGGAGATCATAATATAGCATCATTTAGAATTGAATGCTATAAAACAGAAGATAAAGTTATAAAGAAGGTTGGATTATATACTCCGGATTTCTTAATTATAAGACGAAATAAAAATAATGAAATTGATAAAGTATTAATTGTTGAAACAAAAGGAAGAGGTTTTAAAGAGCAATCTGAATTTGTTGATAGAAGAAATTATATAGAAAAAGAATTTATTAAATTTAATAATAAAAAGTATGGATATAATAAATTTAATTATTTATATATTGAAGATACACTAACAGAAGATGAAATAATAAATAAATTAGATGATAAATTATATGAATTCTTAAAGGAGGGAAAATAATGGCAGTTAAATATGTTCCATATTTCAAAGAACCAATTGAAGGTCAAGCTATCCTTGATAATTTTACAAGAACAAAAAGAGTATTAAAATATGCAGATAATGATAAAGTATTAAGTAGAATAGAAAAAGGTATGCCTTTGTATGAAGTTGAAACTAAAGAAATAGTAGGAAACAATGATACTGAAAACATGGTTATAAGGGGAGAATGTGTATCAGCTTGCGCATACCTTAAAGAAAATGATATAAAAGTTGATTTGGTATACATAGATCCACCATTTGCAAGTGGTGCAGATTACGCAAAAACTGTATATATAAGAAGAAATCCAAAAGTAGCAGAAGCTATAAAAAAAGCAGAAGAAACTCTCGAAGACGAAGAATTAAAAACATTTGAAGAAAAAATGTATGGTGATGTCTGGAATAAAGAGGCATATCTAAATTGGATGTATGAAAATCTAATGGCAATAAAATCAATAATGAGTGATAATGCATCTATATATCTTCAATTAGACTATAATATTTCACATTATGTAAAAATACTAATGGATGAGATATTTGGGGAAGGAAATTTTAGGCAAGAAATAACTTGGAATACAGCTTCATTAAATGTTGCAGGATTTAAAGGTCAAGCTAATAATTGGATTTATGCATCAAATGTTATTTTATACTATACTTTAGATAAAGATGAATTTGTGTTTAATAAGCAATATCATCAAGTTTTAGACTATCCATATGATGATAATGGAAGAAAGTATAGATTAAGTAAAAATAAAGAGAAAGTATATAAGGATGAAGATTTAGGCGATCCATACACAAATATTTGGAATGATATATTATCATTTAATTATGTAAAAGCTGCTAAGGAAAGTGTTGGTTATGTTACTCAAAAACCTGAGGCATTATCAGAAAGAATAATAAAAGCTTCTTCAAATAAAAATATGGTTGTAGCAGATTTCTTTGGAGGATCTGGAGTAACTGCTAAAGTAGCTAATGACTTAAATAGAAAATTTATTCACTGTGATATTGGAATAAATAGTATTGAAACTACAAGAGATAGATTAAAAGAAGCGGGGGCATCATTTAAAGTTATGGATATTAAAGATGGTGTTAATCTTTATAGAAATCCGGTACAAACTATGGATAGAGTAAAATCATTAATACCAGGTTTAAAAAACGAAGATAGTGTGCCTGAATTTTGGGAAGGCGCTATTAATGATAGTAAAATTGGATTAATTCCAGTCTATATACCTAATTTAATGGATTCTACAACTAAATTATTAGATGTTGTTTTAATAAATAAAATTATTAATCAAGCTATTCCTGAACTTGATGATAATATTAAAAAAGTAATTATTTATTACATCGATATATCAGATGAGAAAGAAATTAAAGATTTTATAAAAGAATATTTGCGTAGAGATATAGAAATTGAATTACGAGATTTAAAAATGATATTAGATGAAACAGTAGTATCAGATATTATGGAATATCACATTGAAAACAAGTCAATAATTATAGATAAGTTCATAAGCGATAGACTAATAAAAAAAATAAATGAATACAATGAAAAAATGAATTCGCAAATGTTGTCTACAGGCAAAAAATCAAAATATATTGATATAAGTAATGAAGGCTTAGAGTTAATTGAAATGATTTCATTAGATTGCACATCAAATGAAGGCCTATGGCATAGTGATGAAGAAATAAAAATTGACAAACACGGCTTTGTCATAAAGAACGGATCTAAAACAAAAGATTTATGGGATGGAACAATTTCATTTAATAAGAAACCTTTTCGAATGAAAGTTAGAAACATAGCCGGTGATGAATCGATAGTAAATGTTAAAAAAGTCAGGTGATCTATTTTAATAATTCATAAAACATGTTACAATATATACAGATAATAGATTGAGTATATTTCGTTTTTTAAAGTTCAATGTCAAGTAGTGTTGGTGGAACCAAAAACTAATGATAAATGGACTT
>JBJEDW010000025.1:0-15080 GCA_051872415.1 Bacilli bacterium | reverse complement strand
AGAACGTCGTGAGACAGTTCGGTCCCTATCCGTCGTGGGCGTAGGAAAATTGAGGGGAGTTGTCCTTAGTACGAGAGGACCGGGATGAACATACCTCTGGTGTATCTGTTGTCACGCCAGTGGCAGCGCAGAGTAGCTATGTATGGAAAGGATAACCGCTGAAAGCATCTAAGCGGGAAGCCTCCCCCGAGATGAGTTTTCCCATTCTTTATGAAGTAAGATCCCAGAAAGACTATCTGGTTGATAGGTCAGAGGTGGAAGCATAGTGATATGTTGAGCTGACTGATACTAATAGATCGAGGATTTAATCATAAATTTGTTTATATTTGATGTCATACATTATCTGAGTTTTCAGAGAATTATTTCTCTAATTTATATTTCTTAGTGACGATAGCGAAGAGGATACACCTGGCTCCATCCCGAACCCAGAAGTTAAGCTCTTCAGCGCCGACGATAGTTATCGCGAAAATAGGACGTTGCTAAGGATTTTTTTTGTTTTAAACTCTTGATTTTCTTATATTTCAAGGGTTTTATTGTGTTCAAATTGTTGTGAAATCCTATATTTTTATACCCGTAGCCAACACTTTTAATTTATTTAAATTTCTTAATTTATAAAATAAAAAAGCCTCTGAATAGAGACTTACCATATTATTTCTAATAACTATTCCCATATAAATTTTTTATTTTCTTCATCTTTTTCTTTAATGTCTTCATCTTTTTCTTTAATGTCTTCATCTTTTTCTTTAATGTCTTCATCTTTTTCTTCATGAATACTAGTATTTTCACTAGCTCTAGATTTTTTTCCTTTATTAGTGTTACCAGCGATAGCATCTAATCTGATGCAAATAGAATAAATTCCTAAAATAAATACACTAAGTATAAATGATGAAAACCAAGTTGAAAACATTAAAATATAATTGAAACTTTCTACTGTCTCCTCTGAATATCCACTTACTGCATCAGTACTGAATACTGAACCAAATACAATACCAAGTATAAAACCTAATAATAGTATAGCAAAAGCAATTATTCTATAATAATTACAGTTTGATTTATATTCCATTTTAAAACTCCTTTCTTAACTTTATTATATATCATAAAACAAAGGTAATCAATAATGATACGATATAACATAGCAACTAATATAAAAAATACACAAAATCAAATAATATTTTGCGTATTCTTTATATTATTAAGCGATTATTACTTTTTCATATTTGTTTAAACTATTAATAAGTTCATCTTTATACTTATAAATATCATTAATACATGAAATATCATAACGAATTTCTTTTTTATTTTCATCAGAAATAGTGATATACTGAACGTTTTCTTTGAAATAAAATCGGCATATCCATTTTGTTGTTTTATTATCAAATAAAACACCGAAGTAACTGGCAGTATCTTTATAATATATTTTGTCAGGATTACAGTATTCTGATAAAATGGCTTTTACAATATAATAAGCTTGTAATTCATCAGCAGTTGTTATTATATTTGAGGAATCTTCTTTTGTTAGGTCGTCATCTATAATTTCTTGGTTATTGTTAATAGCATTTTGTAGCTTAGCATTAACCATATCAGTTATATAAATGTTTATGGCACGTTTGATTAAAGGTTTAAACTTCTCAATAACTGTCTTATTCTTTACTCCATCATATATTCCTTCATTTAACAAGGCTTTAATAAATTCATCGGAAGGATTATCAATAGTTTCTCGTATAACTTTTTTAATTAATCCAATATACTTTAAATTTGAAGCTGTAGATAAAATTGAATCAATATCATAATTTTCTTTTCTAAATTTATGTAATTGTTGAATATCGTTATCACTTAAATCAGTTATATCAATTTCTAAAAATGGTGAAGAATCCATTATATTTACTTTTTCCAAATCCGTATAAAATTTATAAATTTTTCCATTAGTTAAAATAGCAAATCTTGCTTTAGTAGTACCAAAATATCTGAATAATTGACTATCATGTTTATCTAATTTTTCTGTTATAGATTTGGCTTCAATTAGCATTGTTATATCATCATTAAGAAAAATTGCATAATCAACTTTTTCACCTTTTTTTATTCCAACATCAGCAATGTATTCTGGCGTGAATTCCTGAGGATTAAAAACATCGTATCCCAATAATTGAAAAAAGGGCATTATAAGAGATGTTTTTGTAGCCTCTTCAGTCTTTATAGTTTTTTCAAGTTTAACAACTCTGTTTCCTAATTCTTTAAGTTTTGCTTTGAAATCCATATCATTTCACTCCTTTTTTATTTGATTTTAAAATTTAAATATTATATTACATTATAAAATACTGTAGAATCATCTCCCTTCCACTTTATCTAATTATAGCACAATTTTAAAATCATCAGTCACAAAGTTTAACGCAATTTGCAAAAACAAAGATTATAAGATAAAGTTTGCAACTATATTTATGTTAAAACAGTATATGAAGAAATTAACAAAATGAAAAAATAGAGAAAAAAACAGTAAAAAAACACACTAAATTCAAATTAAGAAAAAGAAAGAAAAAGAAAAGAAAGAAGATATATTGACTAAAATTAAAACGTATGGTAAATTATTAACAAGTTGAATATTGATTGATACCAAGTAGTATTATAAAATTACCCAAGAGAGTTAGTGGTCGCTGAAAACTAACAAAAAATAATACGAATTACATATCATGAATTCAAATCGCAAAAGCAGCGTTATAGCATAAAGTGTATGAAAGAGTTCATAAATTAAGGTGGTACCACGGGTAAATCTCGTCCTTTAATTTATGAACTTTTTATATAATAGGAAAGTCATGCTTAAAATTTAGCCTTAACAAAAAAACAAACAAATGTTTGCAAAACTATTGCTTTATTTGTTTTTGCTTGATATAATGATATTGCAAAATATTTTTGGGGGGGGAGAAACATGTATAAAGCTTATAAGTTTAGAATTTATCCAAATGAAACACAAAAAATACTTTTACATAAAAGCTTCGGATGTGTAAGATTTATATATAATTATTATTTATCAAGAATAAAGGAAAAAGGATTTATTAGTGCTTATGATTGTATAAAAGATTATACAAATAATTTGCAAGAAGAGTATCCATTTTTAAAAGAAGTTGATAGCACTATTTTGCGAAAAGAATTATTTCATCTAGAAGATAATTTAAAAAAGTATTATGGTAACAAAAGTTTTGGATTTCCTAAATTTAAAAACAAGTATAGTAAAAATAGTTATACAACAAGTGCAGTATATCAAACATATAAAAACAAAAGATATTGTAATATAGAACTAGATTTAATAAAAAAAGAAATAAAACTACCAAAACTTAAAAAAGTAAAAATTAGAGGATATAGAAATTTAACTAAAATAAATGGGAAGATAGTAAATGCGAGTATATCAAAAGAAGCAAATGGTAAATATTATGTATCTGTTTTGTATAAAATAGAAGAATGTAAAAATAATAAAATCCCAGATTCAATCGTAGGAATAGATATAGGAATAAAAAGCCTAGTTACACTATCTGATGGCACAAAAATCGAAAACAATAGATACATAGAAAAGTATGAAAAAAGAATACAAAGAAAGCAAAAAGAATTATCAAGAAAGGAAAAAGGAAGTAAAAATTATTATAAATGTAAAAAGAAAATAAATGTGTTATATACTAAACTAAAAAATGCCAGAAAATATTATCTTCATAAAGTAACAAAAGAAATAACAGATAGACATGATATTATAATAAGCGAAACATTGAAAACAAAGCAAATGATAGAAAGCAAAAAACTATCAAAAAAAATAACAGATGCATCATTTTTTGAAATAATAAGGCAGATAAAATACAAAAGTGAGGAAAAAGGAAAAAAATTTTATCAGATAAATGAGTATTACGCCTCATCCCAAATTTGTAGTAGATGTGAAAATAAAGATAAAAAGTATAAGGATTTAAAAGAAAGGGAATATAGATGTAATGTTTGTCGTAACAAAGAGGATAGAGATGTAAACGCAAGTATAAATATCATGTTTGAAGGATTGAGATTATATATAAAAGAAGCATTTAGTATAGTATAGAAGAAAACTTAAATAAGAAAAGGAAAGAACAATTTCCTTTAGAAAAAAGTAAGTACGGTAGCGACTATCGGAATTCAGGCCTGCGCTTAAGAAAGATTATTTCTATTTAAGCCAGGAAACCATTACTGTGAGGCAATGGAATTATAATTAATGTAATTAATTATGATTTTGTTCTAAATATAATATTAAGGAGGAATAGCATGAAAGCTTACGAAGATTTAAAATGGAGAGGACTTATCCAAGATATATCAAGTCCAGATTTAGAAGAAAAACTAAATAATGAAAAACTAACATTCTATATAGGAACAGATCCAACCGCAGATTCAATGCACATTGGACATTTTTCATCATTCCTAATAGCATCACGACTAAAAAAATATGGTCATAATCCAGTTCTTCTAATTGGCGGAGCAACAGGACTAATTGGAGATCCAAAACCAACCGCAGAAAGAAAAATGATAACTAAAGAAGAAGTTGCAAAAAATGTAAAAGGGCTAACAAAACAAGCTAAAGAAATATTTGGATGTGAAGTTGTTAACAATTATGATTGGTGTAAAGACATAAACTTCATAGATTTTCTAAGAGATTATGGTAAATTCTTTAACATCAATTATATGCTTAACAAAGATATCATAAAAAGAAGATTAGACACAGGTATAACTTACACTGAATTCTCATATATGATAATGCAGTCTCTAGATTTCCTTCATCTTTATGAAAATAAAAACGTAACCCTTCAAGTCGCTGGATCAGATCAATGGGGTAACATAACCGCAGGAATAGAACTAATTAGAAAAAAAACAGGAAAAGAAGTATACGGAATGACTATGCCTTTAGTAACAGATTCACAAGGAAAAAAATTTGGTAAAACCGAAGGAAATGCAATTTGGCTTGATAAAAACAAAACATCATCATATGAACTATATCAATTTTTAATAAATAGTGATGACGAAGCAGTAATAGATTATCTAAAAAAATTAACATTCCTAAGTAAAGAAGAAATAGAAGGCATAGAAAAAGAACATAAAAAGACCCCAGAAAAGCGTCTAGCCCAAGAAACTTTAGCTAAAGAGATAATTACCTTCCTACATGGAGAAAACGCCTATAACGACGCTAAAACTATCTCTAAAGCACTATTTTCAGGTAATATCAAAGACTTAACAGATCCACAAATAGAAGATGCCTTCAAAGAAGTAGAAAAATATAAACTAGAAGAAAATAAAAAAATAATAGACATTTTAACAGAAAATAAAATAACATCATCACGAAGAGAAGCTAGAGAATTTCTAAACAATAATGCAATTACCTTAAATGGTGAAATAATAAACGATGAAAATTATATAATAGATAACAATAGAAAATACAACATAATAAGAAGAGGTAAGAAAAAATATTATATTTTTGAAAAATAATTCTTACGAAAATAAAAAAAATATGTTACACTAGATAAGTATTAATAGTTAAACGACACATGTAGAGTTAATAACTCGTAAATCTGATTACGGCACACAAACTATAAAAAACAGATCAGATACATGTGTCTTTTTATGTGAAAAGGAGTAGATAAAATGCCAAAAAATAAAAAAGAAAGAAAAGTATACGCCCTGATAACAGTGTTAATAACAGTGCCATGTTTTGTCATATACTGTATGAGCATAGAAAATGGAGGTTTATTAAGCATTGATCCAAAAAAGTTTATAATATTTACACTACTTGAAATAATAATAGCATTTAATATAGCATACTTTATTGGAAGTCCATTAGCAATTAAGTTAGCATTCAAAATAATTGATCCTAGAAAAGTAAATAAAAAAATAATTCAAACAACAATTGTAATATCAACAGTATGTATAATGTGCCCCTTGATGAGCTTCATAGCAACAATTTTATATCAAGGAATATTTCCTGGTTTAGTCTATCAAAATTCATCATTCCAAATTAGTAAATTCTTTATAAACTTTATACCTATTCTACTGAAAACAATAATTCAAAACTTTCCATTTGCTTTAATAACACAACTTTTCTTAATTCAACCATTCACAAGGAAAATATTTAGTCTAGCATACAATAAATAAAAAAACCGCTTTTGGTTTTTTTATTTTTGATCATATCCTTTTCTTTTATAATCCTCATACAATTCCTTAAACATATTAAAATGTACTATTTCACGTTGTCTAAGCCATAACAAAGGCCCAATTACATCAGGATCATCAGTTAAATCAATTAAATTCTCATAAATAGCTCTAGCTTTTTCTTCTGCAGCCATATCTTCAGAAATATCTGCAACAGGATCCCCAACTGCAGATATATAAGCAGTTGTAAATGGAATTCCATTAGAATCAGTAGGGAATAAATCCATACCATGTTCAGCATAATTAGAATCAAATCCTGCACGTTTCATTTCTTCCATAGAAGCACCATTTGTAAGTTGATAAACAATAGCACATATCATTTCAACATGTCCTAGTTCCTCAGTACCTATATCAGTAAGTAAAGCTCTTCCTTTAGCATCAGGCATAGTATATCTTTGATTTAAATACCTAAGAGCTGCTCCAAGTTCTCCTTGAGGTCCACCATATTGTGTAACTATTAGTTTAGCAAGTCTTGGATCTCTTTTCTTTATATTAACAGGATATTGTAAATTTTTTTCATATTTCCACATTATCTATTTCCCTCCCATGGCCATTTTTTAGAATCCCAAGCCCAAGGAGTAACATCTAACATATTACTACCTAATCCTAAAGCACCATATTTACTTTCATACTCTGCAAGAGCTTGTTTATAAAGTTTAACATATTCACTCCTCAAATTAATAGCATTTGTATCATTCGGATTAACATCTAAGTAAAGTCCCAAATCATGAGCAGCAAATCCATACATTTGAACCATTAAAAGTTCATATTCTCTCTCATTTGTAGGATTAATTTCCTGAACTTGATAATTCTTGTAAGGTTCATATAAATTACTAAACATATTTCCCTTCATAAATCCAGTATACGGATCAGTATCATAACCTAAATTATTCATATTAACACTTTGATTACTACCCATTTTAGGCATTTTATTAGGAGTGTTCATTGCATTTTGATTTAGGTTATTTAAATAATTATAATAATCAATATAGTTATTCATCTTTCTTTTCCTCCTAATTTATAGTATGAATGTACTATTTTCATTGCCTGGGGATTTGTCTATATACCAAATAAAAATAAAAATTTTATTGTTAACAACCCTTTTTTGTGATATATTTTATTTAGAATAGAAGGTGTACATATGGATAGTAGTGATAAATTAGAAAAATTATTAAAAAAAATAGAGCCTTTTATGATAATTGTCATAATAGCATCATTCACTGGTGTTGTTGGAGGAGTATTTGGAGCTTTATTTTTAAAAACAATTGATATATTTATAGACTTTAGAAATGCCTTTTTTTATATAATTCTTCTAATGCCTATCATAGGTATAATAATTGTTTACATAAATAAAAAGTACAAATGTGACAAAGAACCAGGAGAACTTATAAATAGAGCAATCATAAAAGATGAAGAAATACCAAGTCATATAACCCCAACCCTTTTTGCTACTACAACTTTATCTCACCTAGCAGGAGCATCAGTAGGTAGAATGGAAGCACCAATAAAAATGGGCGGAGGAATCGGTTCTTACATAGCAAACTTTTTCAACCTAAAAAAAGAAAACAAAGGCACCATTATTGCAAGTGGAGTATCAGCACTTTTTGGTTCAGTTTTTGGAGCACCTTTAACAGGTACAATATTCGCTTGTGAACTTTGTTTTTCCAAAAAAAATAAAAAACCAATCTATGTTTTGCCAGTCCTTTTATCAGCTTGTTTCAGTAGATTTATATGCTTCGCTTTTGGATTAAATAGTTTCGTTGATAGAATGCTCTATATCCATCACGCAGACTTTGGACTAAAACAAATTATTCCAATTTTAATTTTAATAGGAATTTGCTTAATCTTTGCTCTTATCTTTAATAACATTTTAAAATATGCTAAAGAATTATTTCACAAAATAAAAAATGAATACTTAAGAATAATAATAGGTTCAATAATAATGATAGGATGTATTTATTTAATAGGAAACACCTTATTCTGCGGAAATGACACAAATTTAGTCGAAAAAGCCCTAGAAAACAATTCAATGTGGTATACATTTATCATAAAAGCTCTTTTAACTGCATTATGTCTAGCAGTAGGATTTAAAGGAGGAAATATAGGTCCAGCTTTCATCTCAGGAGCAACTTTAGGAATTCTAATAGCTAGTTTAATGGGAATAGATCCACAAATGGGCGCAGCAATCGGAGCAGTATCATTATTTGGGGGAGTAACAGGATGCTATATAAGCGCAGTATTTTTAGGAATAGAAATTTTTGGTCTAAAATCACTAGCATTCTTCATTATCATCGCAATAATGCTAAAATATTTTCTAAACCAAGGATTAATCAAAAGAAAGTTTTAGCTTTCTTTTCGTTTATTATTTAAATTATTTATTGTATAATTATAAAGGTAATAAAAAGGAGGATAACTATGTATTTATTTTTTATGATAAGTGGTTTTCTATTCGTAACAGGACTTTCAGTATTACTTAAATTCATATATGAAATATTTCCAATCAATAAAATTACAAACTTTCTCTCTCCAACAGAAGAATCAGTATTTAATAACATTGGAAAAGTAATAATACCAAACATTCTTTGGGCTTTAATAGAAGTATCCTTATTAGGAAGTAATTATTACTTTTTATTAGGGTTCACCTTAAATATTTTTGTAAGTATGTCAACAATTTATGTAATAGAATATGGTTACAGATTAATAATTAACAAAAACAAGAACAATAACTTGATAAACATTATTTCCATAATAACAGGATCAATATTCGGTTTTTCAGTAAATTATCTTTGCTTGTTAATAGGAGTATCCAAAGATATAAAAATGTATTATTCAGTAATAGGAATATTACTATTTATTATAATTTATATAATTATTAAATTATTTCCACCAAAAAGTAATTTTTTTAAAAAAGATATTTCATAAAAAAGTCATTAAAACAATCATTTATACGAAAGGAGTATATGAAAAAATGAAAGCGCTAACAATCAAAGAACCTTGGGCTTCTCTTATTATAAATGGGCATAAAGAATACGAATTTAGAAGTTGGAAAACTAACTATCGCGGAAAAATATTAATTCATGCAGGACTTTCAAAAGACAAAAATAATATCAAAAGATTTAAAGACTATAATTTAGACTATGGTCAAGGAGAAATAATTGGAGAAGCAACGATAACAGATTGTATTAAAGTTGATGAAAAATTTATAAAAGATTTACAAAAACAAGAACCAAATGTCTACAAAACAAGCGGCTTTAATGAAAAATACGCTTTTAAATTAGAAAATGTAAAAAAATACAAAAAAAGAATTCCCTGTAAGGGAAAACTAAGTATTTGGAATTATGAAGAAAAATCTATTTAGTATTAGATAAAATAATCTTATTTATAGTAAGAGTAAATAAACAAAGCGAAATAACAAAGAAATTAAAACTAAAGTATGATGTAGTAGAAGCATCAAAAACATCTCCAATTAAGTCATATTTGTAAGCAACAAAACAAGTATAAATATGTAAAAAGCAAAGTACAAAATTGTTTAATAAACTATATTGTTCACCTCTAGATTTAGTAAAAAACATAACAAAAGTTATAATAGAGTAAATTACTAACAAAATCAAACAAATAGTGCCAATTTTAAGAGAAATAAAACTTGGATATAAAACAATTGCAGAATACAAAAACAAAATAAAACTGATATATTTAAAATAATAAAGAAAATTTCTAAATGCATTCATACTACTAATTATTCTCCTTACCAAAAGGATTAATTATCATATCATAAACACTATTTAATTCTGTGATAGTATCAATTTTATCTGTAATTTGAGAAGAGCTATCTTTAATTTCTTTAACACTACTTTCTTTCATATTTAAATCATCTTTATTACTATTATTATTTTCAACTCTAAGATCTTTAAAAATATTGTTATCAGAATTATCATTAATTATCTTAGAATTAGAGTTATTAACATTGTTTGTTGATAACTCATTTTTTGTAGTAATTGCACTATCACCACTAACATTTCCATCTTTAACCACAAGACCTTCATGATCACGTCTATCATCATCCAGCAAATCTTTAAATTTCTCATCAAAAACTATCAAATACTTTTTTATAACATCAGGATAAACAGCTTTAGAATGTTCAATTGCACTCCTTACATTAGAAGCAGTAACAACATCTTTATTTTCAAAAAGCGCTTCAGAAAAAGCCTGACTAAACAAAGTAATAGGAACATCAGGATATCTTCCAGCAGTTTCATATACACGATTATATTCACTAGTAAGTTCAACAACAAAACGAGCAAGTTTTTCTCTAATAAAAGGAGTATAAGCCATCTTAATTCCAGTAGCATGTTCAATACGTGGAATAACTCCAGTAACTATTTTAGTAGTAAGCTCTTGATCTGGTTCAGCAACATCAATACGTTGAAAACGACGAGTAAAAGCCTTGTCACGAAGAATATATTTTTCATATTCATCAGAAGTAGTCGCCCCAATAACTTTTAAGTCACCTCTACCAAGTCCAGTTTTAAACATATTAGCAAAGTCAAGAGCAGTTTCACTAGTAGCATTAATCAAAGTATGAATTTCATCAATAAACAAAATATATTTTTCATGTTCCAAAATCTCATTAATCAAAGTTTGAACACGAGAATCCCCGGTTTCTTGCACTGTTCCCATAAGAGCCTGAGTATCAACTTTAATAATAGTGTACCCCTTAAGAGCATCAGGAACTTCATCTCGTTGAATCAAATAAGCAAGCCCTTCAACAATCGCAGTTTTCCCAATACCAGGTTTACCAGTTAAAATAGCACTTTTATCAGGAGTAAGAAGTACTAAAGCAAGTTCCTTAATTTCCTTATCACGACCAATCGCAGGATTAACTACATATTCTTGTTCAGTAAAATTAACTCCATATCTTTTTATAAAACTATCTTTTTCCAAAGGCATAAAAAAATCCTCCAATCATATACATTAATAGTATAAAGGATTTTAAAAATTAATACAATATTTCAATAAAAAAACTTGTCAAAAATCAAAAAATTTGTTAATATATGATATGTAACTTATATGGCGGTATTGGTGAAGTGGTTAACACGCTGGATTGTGGCTCCAGTATGCGTGGGTTCGATTCCCACATATCGCCCCATATGTGAATATAAACAAATCAAGAAATTGGTTTGTTTTTTGTTTTTCTAATAAGAATATGGTATAATTAAAAAGAAAATAGGTTGTGGTTATATGAAAGATAAACTTTTAATACAAAATTTTAAGGAAGTTATGAAAAAAAATTTAAGTATAGAAACGTTTAATATCTTAATAAATAATATTGAAAAAGTAAAAATAAAACATAGAAGAAATAATGACAAAGATATAACTATTACAACAGGCAATATTGATGACAAAGGAATTATTACTTTATATGAGCAGGATGATATTACACTATATCATGAATTGTTTCATGCATCTTCCACTTATTATGATGAAAAGCAAGACAACAGTTTTAGAGGTTTCCATCATCATTTAAGAAATCCTCAAAAATTTATTGGCTTAGGGTTTAATGAAGGTTATACACAATTATTAACAGAAAGATATTTTAACAATAGTCAATCTTGTGATTCATATAATAATGAAGTTCATTATGTAAAACTAATTGAAAATTTAATAGGAAAAGAAAAAATGTTAGATTTATATTTTAAATCTGATTTAAATAATCTTATTTTGGAGTTATGTAAAAATAATTCTGAAGAACAAGTTTTTGAATTTTTAACAAATATGGATTTATTTATTATCTCAGATAAAATAAGAAAAGATAAAGTAAAACAAATGAAAAATGGGCTTCCAAGCATAGAAGATTTACAGTTTATGGAAGATATGGACAAAAAAATATATGACACATATATTTCACTTAATCAATTTATAATTGAATCATACATGAATAAATCATACAATGAAACAAGTTTTAATATAAAAAAAGAAGATTTAATACAATTAATGTCTAAACCGTTATCATTTAATTTCAAAGAATATCCAGTTGATGTAGAAAAACAAATAAATGAATATTATGATAGTTCAAGAAAAATATAAATAAGGAGGTTATTGCATGGTAGATATTAAAAAAAATGAAAACAATAATAAATTTATATATGAGAAAGAAGATATTGAAATAAAAAATAGTCAATGTGAATTTTGTAAATATAATGATCTAAATAATAAAAATAAATGTGTAAAATTTCAAAATGGAAAACCAGAAGAAATTTTATCTACTAAATCTAGATGTGAGTTTCTTGATATAAACTAAAGAAAGGTTTTGCTAATATGAAAAGTATAAATGATAGATATAACGAAGTTTCTCAAACTCAAATTTTTGAAGATATAATAAGAAAATATGAACAAGATAATAAAATTGTTTTAGAAGATAAATATTATTTGTTAATAGCAGACTATTTAGAATGTTTAAAAGAATTAGATTTAAATGTCGATATAGAAAAAATCTTAGATAAGTTGCCTAAAGTTTTTAATCAAATACAAGAACTTTCAAATTATGAAATGGGTGGTAATTATGGTGTTACTAATGTTCCTACAATAAAGATGAATAGAGAATTAAGCCCAGAAAAATTTAAATTATATTTTTTTCATGAATTAACCCATGCTATACAAACTAGTCGAAAAGGAACAGGTTTATATGATAATGATAAAAAGAATGGATATTTTTTTAATGAGGGATTGACACAAATTACAGCAGAATTTTTATATCAAATTTCCAGCGAAACAATGAAACAACCACATTTCTATAATAATGTAGTTGCTGGTCAACCAAATCGTACTGTATATAGTTCGGTTGACTATTATAAAATAAATGTATCTTATTTACAAATGTTTGCTATGTCTATGGGGATTTCACTAGTTGATATCATGGCATTCGGTTATAACGAAAACGCTAGAAAATTATTAGAAAAAAAATTTAATTTTGCTAATAATAACGAAAAAAACATCGATGATATATTAGAAAATTTAGAAGAAATACATATAGTTAGTAAAACTTTACTTTCTAAACAAGATAATGGAACGAATCCAGCAGAATTATTAAGTGGAGACCGACTTGTACAAATATATAATGAAGACGGGACTAAACTATATAAAACAAATTTTAAAAGACAAGGAATGTTAATGGATGATTATGAACAACAAATGATAAATATGTTTTTTAAAAATAATAATGAAGAATATGTAAGAAAACACGAACAAGAATTTTTCAATATACTAACTACTTCTCAATTGAAAGAAGTGTTTAAACAATATCGACAAAACTGGTATAATGATATGAAAAATCAAAGGGAACTACTTTCAAATTTTATTGCTGATAGTGATAGTAATGAATTTTTAATCGAAAATAAAGAAAAAATAAAAAATCAAGTTAGTAATAATGCACTAAAAAGAGAATTTGATGCTATGTTACTTGAATTAGAATATAGTGCTGATATAATAGAAAAAGAAAACAATAAATATAGATAAATATATAATAAAAATAACCCCAATAACATAACGAAACACAACTAAACATATCCTTGACATTGTTTTTTTAGTGGCTTGTGTTAAAATAACAAGTGTATAAATGTTTAGGGTTATAGTTTTTTACATTGCTTGGTGGCTAAAAGTTTATTAGTAACACGCCCCATATGTGAGTATAAACGAACCACCCTTAAAAATTGGTTTGTTTTTTTATAAAATAAAATTAATAAGAAAGAAAGGTGAAACATATGGAAAAGACACAAATAGAATTCAATGATTTTAAAATTTATGCACCAGATTCTATAAATTGCATAACAAAAAGTATATATCAATTATTAAATAGAAAAGTATCGGAATACAAAAAACTATTCAATATAGATAATTATAGACAAGTTCAAGTTAACTTATTTGATAATATAAATGATTTTGAAAGATTTATAAAAGAAAATTTCAATGATACAATTTCAAATACAGCAGGGACTTATCATGGAGGAATGATAAATTGTTATGTTGAAAAAGATATAGAAATAGGTAGCGATAGATATTATAGTAATTTGCATTTACCATGTCATGAATTGTTTCATCTAATGTATAATGAAATAGTTTTAAAAAATGCTTCTGATAAAAGAATAGTTTGGTATGATGAAGGAATGGCACAGTTTATGTCTAGTGAATTAGATTTTTTAGATGAAGAAAGATTAAAAACTTTTTATCTTAATGTTAAGAAAAATACAAAAGAAATTGTTAATTTCAATAATATAAATCACAATGATAATAATTTTGTAAATGATAAATACAACGGCTATGACATATCTTATTTATGCATAAAATATTTAAGTGAGATATTAAGTATTGAAGAGTTTATAAATCTTATGAGTGATTTTGATAAAATAAAATACTATGGAGATACAATCATAATTAATATGTTTGACTATTATGATAAAAAACTATTAAGTAAACAAAGATAAATGTTTAGTATTCTAGGCTTTTTATATTGCTCGGTGGCTAAAAGTTTATTAGTAACACGCCCCATATAAGGAAATAAACGAACCACCCTTAAAAAGTGGTTTGTTTTTTGTTGAAAAATAACTAATATTTTAAGATATCGATAGTTATCAATCTAAGTTCATACACAGTATTTACACTCTTAATTATTTTTTGGTAGTATTGACAAAAAAATGTGTGTTATAATTATAAAAAAAGGAGATATGATAAAATGAAAAACAATAATTCTAAAAAGAAGATACCTCAAGGTAATAATGTAAAGGATGTTATTTATAAAATATCCATTGTTCTCGGAGAAATTTTACTTATATTTTTTATTCTTATGCTTATACTCAATCCAAGTGCTGTTGGTAGATTTTTCAAAAGCA
>JBJEDW010000024.1:9871-15103 GCA_051872415.1 Bacilli bacterium | reverse complement strand
CTTTGAGACATTTTCGCAAGTTAACACTTAAGACATTATCACAAATTAATCATATTTTTTGTGAAAAGTACTTGTGTTTTGTTACAACTTTTTTTCTTTTGTGATATAATTTTGTTTATAAAATATAATGTAAAGGGTGAGGGTTATATGTTAAAACTATGTGATATTAAGAAAGATTATGTTGTAGGTAATGAAGTTGTTCATGCTTTAAAGGGAATTAGTATTAATTTTAGAAGTAGTGAATTTGTTTCTATACTTGGACCTTCTGGATGTGGTAAAACAACTCTTTTGAATATAATTGGGGGACTTGATAGATATACAAGTGGAGATTTAATTATTAATGGAAAATCTACTAAAAAATATAAAGATAAGGACTTTGATGTTTATAGAAATCATAGGGTTGGTTTTGTTTTTCAAAATTATAATCTTATTAGTCATTTATCTGTTTTAGATAATGTTGAACTTGCTCTTACTTTATCTGGTGTTTCTAAGTCAGAAAGAAGAGAAAAGGCTTTGGAGGTATTAGAGAGGGTAGGGCTTAAAGATCAAGTTAATAAAAGACCTAATCAAATGTCTGGTGGGCAAATGCAAAGGGTTGCAATTGCAAGAGCTTTAATAAATGATCCAGATATAATACTTCTTGATGAACCTACTGGGGCGCTTGATTCTAAGACCAGTGCTTCAATTATGAAACTTTTAAAGGATATTTCTGAAGATAAACTTTTGATTATGGTTACACATAATCCAGAACTTGCAGAGAAGTATTCTTCTAGAATTATAAAACTTTTAGATGGGAAAGTTATGGATGATTCTAATCCTTATAATGGAAAAAATAAAGATAAAAAAGGTGATTCTAGTGAGAAAACTTCTATGTCATTTTTAACTGCACTTCATCTTAGTTTTAATAATTTACTTACTAAAAAGGGTAGAACTCTTTTAACTGCTTTTGCAGGATCAATTGGTATTATTGGAATAGCTCTTATTCTTAGTTTATCTAATGGAGTTCAAAGTTATATTGATGGAGTGGAAGAAGATACTTTGTCAGCTTATCCGATTACAATAGAAAAAGATGCAGTTGATTTTACTAGTTTACTTGATGAAATGATGAAGATGACTCAGACTAATGATGATAATGATAGTGGTAAAATAAGGACTAAAAATATCATGAATGATATGCTTGATGCTATGACTAGTGATAAAAATAGCAATAATTTGGAGAAGTTTAAGTCTTATATAGATAAAAACAAAGATTTTAAAGAGTATGCTAGTGATATTCAATATGGTTATCCTCTTAAGTTAAATATTTATAATGAAGATTATAATGAAAAATTAGTGAAAGTTAATCCTAATGAAATTATAAATAAAATTGGTCTTGGGGATGTTTACGAGATGAGTTCTAGTATTTTATCTGAAAATTATACTTCAAACGATGTATGGAAAGAGCTTTATAATGATGAAGAATTATTAAATAGTCAGTTTGAAGTAATTGAGGGAAGAATGCCTAGTAAAGCAACAGAAGTTGTTTTAGTAGTTGATAATAATAATGAGATTAGTGATTATGCTCTTTATACTCTTGGTTATTTGGATCAAGATGAACTTGTTGATAATATGAATAAACTTTTGAAGGGGGAAGAAGTTAAAACTTCTAAAGCTAAGTCTTATGATTATAAAGATTTTATTGGAGATAAATTTAAGCTTGTTTTGAATGCTGATACTTTTGTTAAAGAAAATGGTGTTTGGATAGATAAAAGTGATGATGAAGAGTATATAAAACAAATGCTTAAAGATAAAGAAGATCTTGAAATTGTTGGAATAATTAAACCTACGAGTAGTACGAGTAATTTTCTTCCATATGGAGGAATTGGTTATACCTCTTCTTTAACTAAACATGTTATAGAACTTTCTTCTCATGAAGAAATTGTTAAGGATCAACTTGAAAATAAGGATATTAATGTATTTACAGGTATGAAGTTTAGTAATTCTAAGGAATTTTCTTTAAGTGATTTAAGTCTTGCTCAACAACAATATTTAATGGGACTTTCTGATGATGAAAAGCTTGAATTTTATGAAAAATATAAAAAATATAATGAATCAACATATGAATCTAATTTAGAAGCACTTGGTTATATTGATTTAGATAATCCAAGTTCTGTTAATATTTATGCTAAAGACTTTGATTCAAAGGAAAAACTTGCTGATTTGATTGAAGATTATAATAAAAGTGTTAAAGATAGTGGCAATGATGAAGATATAATTAATTATACAGATTTAGTAGGTACTATGATGAGTTCTGTTAAGAAAGTTGTTAATATGATTAGTTATGTTTTGATAGCATTTGTTGCAGTTTCTTTAGTAGTTTCTTCTATTATGATTGGAATAATTACTTATATTTCAGTTCTTGAAAGAACAAAAGAAATAGGAATTCTTCGTAGTTTAGGAGCCTCTAAAAAAGATATTTCGAGAGTGTTTAATGCTGAAACATTTATAATTGGTCTTACAAGTGGACTTATTGGAATAGGGGTTACTGTTTTAATTACTATACCTGCTTCAATTATTGTATATAATATTACTGGCATTGCAAATATTGCATCATTACCATTAGTTGGTGCTGTTATTCTTATTGTTATTAGTATGATTTTAACTATAGTCGCTGGACTTATACCTTCTAGAATTGCATCAAAAAAAGATCCAGTTGAAGCTCTTAGAACAGAATAATAATTTAGAAAAAGATGTTTATGGAAGATTACGCAAGAAAAACTTATGCTCGAATTAATTTAGGTAATATTAAAGAAAATGTTAGTAAAATTATTAATAAGTTTGATAATTATGATTACTATTTTGGTATAGTAAAAGCTGATTGTTATGGTCATGGTGATTTAGATTCAGTTAAATCTGTTATTGATGGTGGTTGCAATTATTTAGCTGTTGCAACTTTGGAAGAAGCTCTTAGAATTAGAGAAAAATTTAAAACTATAACTATTTTATGTTTAGGAATTATTCCTTGTGAATATATTAATTTATGTGTTAGAAATAGTATAACAATAACTGTTAGTTCTTATGATTATGCTGAGGAGTTAGTTAAAGTTTCAGATGAAAATTTAAAAGTTCATATTAAGATTAATAGTGGTATGAATAGATTAGGTATTGCAACTTTTGGTGATTTTAAAAAAACAATTGATTTGCTTTGGAAAAATAATATTGTTATTGAAGGAGTATATTCACATATATTTAATGCTGATAATGTTGAAGAAACAAATATGCAATTTGATAAATATCAAGAAATTATAGGAGATATTGATAAGAGTAGAATACCAATATTTCATATTTCTGCTAGTGAGGCACTTACTTTATATAGAAAGATTGATTTTGTTAATAGATGCCGATTAGGAATAATTATGTATGGTTTTACTAGTGATAAAGATTTACAATTGAAGTCAACATTTAGTTTACATAGTAGGGTTATTCAAATAAATAGTATAAAAAAAGGAGACAAAGTTGGCTATAATGGAATTTATGTTGCTAAAGGTGATGAAAGAATAGCTGTTGTTCCAATAGGATATGCTGATGGTATTATACGAAGAAATACTGGAAGAGATGTTTTTATAAATGGTAAAAGGTTTAAAATAGTAGGTAATGTTTGTATGGATATGCTATTTGTTAAAGTTGATGATACTGTTAAAGAAAATGATGAGGTTGTTTTATTGAAAGATATTAATCATATTAGAGAAACTGCTGAGTATTTAGAAACAATTCCTTATGAAGTTATGTGTTCTATTGGAAAAAGAGTTCCTAGAATATATGTTAGTTAGTATTGAGATAATTTGTTTTGATAAAAAACAAAGAAAAGATTTTTAAGCAAGAAAGTTGAAACTATTTCTTTTAAAATATAAAAATGGTATACTAAATTAAATGAAGGTGCGTCAAAATGATAGAATTATATGAACATAATAAAATAGCTTATGAAAAAACATTAAAAATGTTAGAAGAAAGAAATAAATGTTGTGTAATACATCCAACTGGAACAGGGAAAAGTTATATAGCATTAAAATGGCTTAATGAAAATAAAGATAAAAAAAGTCTAATTGTTACTTCTTCTTTAGCGATAATATCACAATTTGAAAGAATAATGATTGAAAATGGATTAAGTCTAGAAAAAGATTTTCCTAATTTAAAACTTATAACATATAGTAGTTTAATGAAAGATCCATGCAAAGATTGTGATTGTATAGTATTAGATGAATTTCATAGAGCTGGAGCAGAAAAATGGGGAGATGGAGTAAATACTCTTATGGATTTAAATAAAGATGCCAAAGTTTTAGGGCTTTCTGCAACTCCAGTAAGATATCTAGATAGTAAAAGAAATATGGCAGATGAATTATTTGATGGAAATGTGTCTTCACATATCACATTACCAGCAGCAATAGCAAAAGGCATACTTCCACCGCCAACATATATAAATGCAATTTATTCTTTTGAAGAAGATTTAGAGAGAATAGAAAATAGAATAAATAGTAAAACAGATGAAGAAGAAAAAAAAGAATTAGAAAAGGAATTGGAAAACGCCAGAAGAAGGGTTGAACAATCAGAGAACTTGCCAGAATTATTTGAAAAATACATGACTAAAAAAGATGGAAAATATTTAATATTTTGTAGAGATATAGATCATTTAGAAAAAATGAAAGACGAATGCAAGGAATGGTTCAAAGGAATAAACGAAGATATAGATGTAAGTTATGTTCATTCAGAAGAAAATCAAGATTTAAATAAGTATACTTTAGAAAAATTTTATTATGCAAAAGAAAAAAATTTAAAGTTATTATTTTCAGTTGGAATGTTAAATGAAGGAATGCATATAGAAGGTATTGATGGAGTAATAATGTTAAGACCAACATCATCACCGATATTATATATGCAACAACTTGGAAGAGCTTTAACAACAGGAGATAAGAAAAATCCATTAGTTTTTGATATAGTAAATAATATAAAATGTATAGAAGATATAGAAAACTTAAAAGATACAGTAATTAAAATAATGAAAAAGGAAAACAAATCTAAAGAAAAAATTGAAATAATGGCAAGAAACTTCAAGATAATAGATGACTATAAAGAAATAAGACAATTAATAAAAGAACTAGATATAAAAACAGTTTTTGGTTGGGATGAGAATTATGAAAAGTTAAAGAAGTTTTATGAAGAAAATGGAAGATTTCCTACACAAGCTGAAGAATGTGG
>JBJEDW010000024.1:0-9771 GCA_051872415.1 Bacilli bacterium | reverse complement strand
GATAAAGACTGGAATAAATCACTTGAAGAAATAAATAGTGAAAAATGGGAAAAAACCTATGAAAAAGTAAAGAAGTTTTATGAAGAAAATGGAAGATTTCCTAAACGAGGTGAAGAATGTGGAAATTGGTTAAATACTCAACGTCAATCTGTTAGAGAAGGAAAACTATCAGAAGAAAGAATGAAAAAACTAGAAGAGATAGATAAAGACTGGAATAAATCAAAGGAAGAAATAAATAGTGAGAAATGGGAAGAAACCTATGAAAAGGTAAAGACATTTTATGAAGAAAATGGGAGGCTTCCTAAACAAACTGAAGAATGCGGAGGATGGTTAAATAAACAGCGTCAATCTTTCAAAAAAGGAAAATTATCAGATGAAAAAATAAAAAAACTAGAAGAGATAGATAAAAACTGGAGGGAAGGAAGAAAAAAAGTAATTTCTGTGGTTAATGAAGCTAATTTTTTAGATTTAAATCAAAGTAGTTCTGATAAAAAAACTAAAAGATAATTTTAAGATGAAAATAGTATCATATGTTATTTTATGATAAAATGATGTTGGTGATTTTATGAAAAAAATTGAACTTTTATCTCCGGCAGGAAATCTTGAAACATTAAAAATGGTTGTTAAATGCGGTGCAGATGCAGTTTATATTTCTGGTAAAGATTATGGCGCGAGAAAGTATGCTGAAAATTTTACTTTAGATGAAATAGATGAAGGAGTTAAATATTGTCATTTGTATGGTGCTAGGTTATATGTTACTGTTAATACTTTGATAGATGAAAATAAAATATTTGATGTTATAGATTATGTTTATAAACTTCATAAACTTGGAGTAGATGCTTTGATTATGCAAGATATTGGAATGATTTCTTATTTAAAGAAAAAGTTTCCTAATTTGGAGATTCATGCTTCAACTCAAACTCATAATTGTAATAAAGGTACTATTAATTTTCTTGATTCTATAGGAGTTTCTAGAGTAGTTCTTGCTAGAGAGCTTTCTTTAGAAGAGATAAGTAATATTAAAACATCTTTAGAACTTGAAGTTTTTATACATGGAGCCTTGTGTGTTAGTTATTCTGGGCAATGTTTAATATCTTCTCGTCTTTTTGGTAGAAGTGGTAATAAGGGAGAATGTGCTCAAGTATGTAGATTTTGTTATGATCTTTATAAAAATTCTGAAAAAATTAAGTTAAAAGATGACTATTTGCTTTCTATGAAAGAACTTTGTGTATTAGAAAAAATAAGTAAGTTAATAGAACTTGGAGTTAGTTCTTTAAAAATAGAAGGTAGGATGAAATCTAAGTATTATGCAGGTTATGTTACTAAAATATATAGGAAACTTATTGATTATTATTACGATAATAAAGATCTTGAAATCAGTAAAAGTGAATATAATAATTTACTTAAGTTATATAATAGAGATTTTACAAAAGGATTTCTAAATAATGATAAGAATATTGTTAATCCTAAAACTTGTAATCATAGAGGAGTAGTTCTTGGAAAAGTTGTTTCTGCTGATAAAAAGATAAAAATAGAACTTTTTGAGGATATTAGTCAAGGTGATGGAATTCGTTTTTCTGATGGTAATGGTATGATTTGCAATTATATTTATGATGAGAATAATCTTTTAATAAATAGTGCAAGTAAAGGAAAATATATTTATTTAGATAATAAGATTAATCTAAAGGAAAAGGGTTATGTTTATAAAACTTTAGATGTTTCTTTAAATAAGGAAATAGATAATTTTAAAGATAAAAAGATTCCAGTAAAGTTTTATGTTAAAGCTAGGACTTTAGAAGAGTTTATTGTTTCTATTTTGTGTGAAGATATAAAGATTGATAAAAAACTGGGAAAAGTAGAAAAAGCTTTAAAGACTTCAGTTAGTAAGGATGATATAACAAGTAAATTATCAAAACTTGGAGATACACCTTTTTGTTTAGAAAAAGTTTATTTTGATATGGATGATGATATATTTGTTCCTATTAAAAATGTTAATATTTTAAGAAGAGAACTTGTTAATGAACTTACTTTTTTAAGAGAAACTAGTAATGTTAAGGTATTAGAAAATGATGTAACATTTGAAAAAAAAGAAATGGATATTACTAAAGAGATAAGTTTTTTGGTTAGGACTGAGGAACAATTAAAGTTTTTATTAGAAAAAGATGTTAATATATATGTAGAAAACTATAGTTTATATAAAAAATATGAAAGGGATAATGTTTTTTATAGGAATCCACGTGCTTGTTTTTCTTATAGGGAGTCTTTTAATAGTCTTGTTTCAAATAATGGAGGACTGCTTAAGAATTTTAAAAGAGGTGCGAGTGATATTTATATGAATGCTTTTAATAGTTTAACTATTAATGTTTTTTCTAAATATGTTTATAAAGTAGGGCTTTCCCCAGAACTTAGTAATTATGATATTTCAGAGGTTCTTAATAGTTATAGAGAAAAGTTTGGTTTTTTACCTAATGTTGAAGTTTTAGTTTATGGAAGACTTGAACTCATGCTTATGAAATATTGTCCTGTTAATTATTTGTGCTTAAATAATAAAGGATGCTCTTTATGTTTTAGTAATAAATACTATTTGGATGATAGAAAGGGTAATAAGTTTAGACTTTTAGGGGATGAAAATCATAATACTAGAGTTTTTGATTATTTAACTTTGGATAAGTTTTCTGATATAGATTATTTAAAAAGTATAGGAGTTACTAATTTTAGAATTGATTTACTTGATGAAACTATAGAAGAGTTATCCAAATTATATGAAAGATGTTTGAATATTTGGAAATAGTTTAATTTAAAAGACAAAGATTTTAATTTTGTGATATAATTGATATGGAGGATGATAATATGAAATTAGAAAATAAAGTTGCTATTATAACTGGAGGATCTTCTGGAATAGGACTTGCTATTACAGAGGCTTATTTAAGAGAAGGTGCTAAAGTGGTTGTTGTATCTTTTGATGAAGCTGAAGTAAATGATGTTGTTAGTAGGTTATCTAAAGATTACGAAGACAAAATAATTGGAGTAAAATGTAATGTTAAGTCTTTGGATGATGTTAAAAATGTAGTTAATACTACTATTAAAGAGTTTGGAAAAATAGATGTTTTAATTAATAATGCAGGAATAACTAATTCTAAGCCAAGTGAAGATGTTTCAGATGAAGAATTTATTAATATGTTTGATGTTAATACTTTTGGACCTTTTAGATTTATTCGTGAAGTTATTCCTTATATGAAAGAAAATGGTGGTTCTATTATTAATACTAGTTCTATGGTAGGGCTTTATGGATCTGCTGGTCAAGCTGCTTATTCTTCATCAAAGTTTGCAGTTAATGGTCTTACTAAATCATGTTCTAAGGAACTTGGTAGATTTGGTATTAGAGTAAATGCTGTTGCTCCTGGGGCTGTTATGACTAATATGGTGAAAGGTTCAACAACAGATGAACAACAAGCAATGCTTAGCAAAATTTGTCCACTTGGAAGAATAGCAAAACCAGAAGAACTTGCAGGAGCTTATGTTTATCTTGGTAGTGATGCTTCATCATTTACTAATGGTACAATAATTTCTGTTGATGGTGGTACTGTAATGTAAAGATAGTTTTCTATCTTTTTTCTTTGGTAAAATAATTTTGTGTGTTATACTTTAATAGAAGTATTAAGATATAAGTTTTTTATATTTTATATCTTAGATGGAGGTAATTATGATAGGAGAATTTACTTTAGATAGTTTATGTAAAAGATATGGAATAAATTCAGAAAAAATTGTTAATAAAAATAATAATATTTTAGATTATGGAGAATATAACGAAATAGATAGAACATTATATTATTTAGTTAATGAATTAAAAGTGGATTCTTTTAATATTGAAAAGTGTCCAAGTATATTGTATAGAAGTGTTAGTAATATACAAGAAAATGTTGACTTTTTAAAGAAACAAGATATTTCTTTTAGTAATATAGAATCTTGTTTACATGTTCTTAGTACTGATCCAGATAGTTTAATGGAAACATATAAATATGTTGCAGATAACTATGGATTAAAAGCAATAAATATAAATACTTCCATTTTGTCTGTTCCTAAAGAAATGATAGAACAGATTGAAAATCTAAACTTTAACCAAAATAATAAAACTGATATTTTAGCAATTGCTGTTTCAGTTAGTTGGGGTTATCAAAAAATAGAAGAAATTCAAAAAATATTAGGAAGTGAAGAGTATAGGGATTATCCTGAACTATTTACCTCAGAAACTTTAGCGCATGCCAAACTAGAAGATATTAGAGAAATCTTAACAAGTGATGAATATGAGAGTCATCCTGAGCTATTTACTTCAACAACTTTAGCGCATGCAACACTAGAAGATATTAGAGAAATCTTAACAAGTGATGAATATGAGAGTCATCCCGAACTATTTACTTCTACAACTTTAGCTCATTCAACACTAAAAGACATTAGAGAAATCTTAGAAAGTGAAGAGTATAAGAGTCATCCTGAATTATTTACTTCACAAACTTTAGCGCATGCTAAACTAGAAGATATTAGAGAAATTTTAGAAAGTGAAGAGTATAAGAGTCATCCTGAGCTATTTACTTCAGAAACTTTAGCGAAAGCTAAACTAGAAGATATTAGAGAAATTTTAGAAAGTGAAGAGTATAAGAGTCATCCCGAACTATTTACCTCAACAACTTTAGCGCATGCAACACTAGAAGATATTAGAGAAATTTTAGAAAGTGAAGAGTATAAGAGTCATCCTGAGCTATTTACTTCAACAGTCTTAGCGAAAGCTAAACTAGAAGATATTAGGAAAATATTTGCACTTGATTACTGGAGTGATGATAGGTTTAAAAACTTACTTACTTCATCTATTGTTACAAATAGTAAATCAATGATCAAAAAAATACCTATATTAATAGAAATGGCTGAGACATATGATATTGATAATTTTTTGAACACATCCTTTTTTCTTAAATCGCCTTCTCAAAATTATGCTTTGATTAGGTATTTAGAAGATAATAATATTCCTCTTGTAATAGAGGAAAAGTTAAATCCAGTTTTTTCTAATTTACCTGGAGTACTTAGAAAAAAATATGATATTGATTTAAAAAAATTGATGGAACTATATCCTTATAAAGAATCTTTAGAAGAAAAAAAGGGAGGTAAGAAAAAATAATGGTACTTGATGAATTAGATTTAAAAGTTTTAGAAGAAAATTTTGATCAAGAGTTAATAAATCAAATTAATTATGATAATCTATTTAAGATATTTACCTATTTAGAAGAAAATGGTATTTATTATGCTAAAGACTTGTTTTTATCATCATTAGATTTGTTTTTATTACCTAGCTCTGAGTTTGTTGCAAGGTTTGAGAGACTAAAAAATAAACTTGGAAATGATTTTGTTGATAAACTCGGTGATGATTGTTCTTTAATTGAAATTATGTATGAAGAATAAGTATATATAAAAATATAATAATATAATAATATAATAATATAATAATAATTTAATAGAGGTGTTATGATGAGAGACTTAGAGGAAATAAAAAAAGAATTAAAAGAAATACAAAGTAATTTTAATCCTAAAAAAGAAACTTATAAGATAATTGATGAGATTGTAAATGATTCTTTAAATTCAGAAGAAGTTTTAGAAAAATTAAAATTAATAAAAGGTACTGATAAATATCCAGAAGATATTAAGAATAAATATATTATGTTATTTTCAGAAGTACAAGAGTTAGCTTTTGAAGAGAGAAAAAAAGAAGAAGAAAGAGTACGAAATGAAAATACAAATGAACTTAAATCTTTAATAGAAAAACTGGAAAAAACTAAAACAAAAAATAATGAAATAAATCAAGATAGTTCTTTAGAAGAAAAAGAAGATTTAGATGATAAAGATAATGTGGATGAACTTAAATCTTTTGAAGAAGATAATGATAAGATAAGTAATAAAGTTATTGAAGAAGATGTATTAGAAAAAGATGATAGGTATAAAAGAGTATTTTTGATTCTTTTGGCACTAGTTATTATTTCTGTTGTTATTTTGATACTTGTATTTATGTTTTTTTAGGAGGAAGTAGTTTTTATGGGAAGTTTGATTGATGGTAGGAAAATTCAAAATGAATTAAAGACTTTTTATAAGAAAAAAATTGCTTTAATTAAGGATAAACTTAAATTAGTAGTTATTCAAGTAGGAGATGATCCGGCAGGGATAGTATATGTTAGAAATAAGGAAAAAATGTGTAATGAAGTTGGTATTTTATTTGAATGTATAAAATATGATTTTGTTACAGAAGATGATCTTATTTTAAAGATAAAAGAACTTAATGATGATGATACTGTTACAGGCATTCTTTTACAACTTCCTCTTCCTATTGAGATGGATGAAAGTAAGGTAATAGATGCTATTTCACCACTTAAGGATGTAGATGGTTTGACTTGTAGTAATATAGGTAATCTTTTTTCTGGAAAACCTGATCTTGTTTCTTGTACTGCTTTAGGGATTATGGAAATTTTAAAAAGTATTAATGTTTGTTTAGAAGGTACGAAGGTTGCAATAGTGGGAAAAAGTAAGTTAGTGGGAATTCCACTTATGGCTTTATTATTAAAAGAAAATGCTACTATTAGTGTTTGCAATTCTAAAACAAAGGGTTTAAAAGACATTACTTCAAGTTCTGATATAGTGATTGTTGGAGTAGGTAAAAAATGTTTTATAACTTCTGATTATATTAAAGATGATGCTATTGTTATAGATGTTGGAATTAACAGAGAAAATGGTAAACTTTATGGAGATTGTGCTTTTGATGAACTTGTTCAAAAGTGTAAATATATTACTCCAGTTCCTGGGGGAGTTGGGCCACTTACAGTAGTTATGCTTGTTGGTAATATTGTGAAAGCTTATGAACTTCAAAAAAAGTTTTATTAATTTGTTAATAGCTATTGCAATATTTTTTCTTTTATTTTATAATTAATTTGCACTTATTTAGTGTATTTGGAGTGGTACTCAAGAGGCTGAAGAGGCGCCCCTGCTAAGGGTGTAGGTCGGGTAACTGGCGCGAGGGTTCAAATCCCTCCCACTCCGCCATTTTTGAAATTAACTCTTATTTTATAAGGGTTTTTATTATGTTTAAAATGTTTTTTGTTAAGTTTATTTTTTATTATGAACTTGAAGACTTTTCGTTTGAAATTTGGTACAATATTATATGTAGTGAAGTGAAAAACTTAAGAAGGGATGATAATATATGAAAAATAAATATAGAATGAGTCAAGAAGATAATGTGTTTTTTGCTAAAAGAAAGTTAGTGGATAATATTTATAAAAGTGCAAATCTTGAAGGTATAGCTATTACTTTTGCGGATACTTATTCTTTTATAAATAATGTTAATACAGGTAATATTTCTATAGATAATATGCTTAAATTAAAAGGTTTAACTGATGCTTGGGAATATGTATTAAATAATATAAATGAGGAACTTACTACAGATTTTATAAAAAAAGTACAATTTGAAGTATGTAAGGGACAAAATGTGGAGAATTTAGGTGAGTATAGAAAAAAAGGGGTTGGGATTACAGGTACAGATTGGCGCCCTAAACTCCCTCAGGAATGTGATTATGATACGGAATTAAATGATATTTTATCAAATCCAAATGAACTTGAAAGATGTTTAGATTTGTTTTGTTGGATACAAAGAAGTCAAATGTTTCAAGATGGTAATAAGAGGGTTGCTAATTTAGTAGCTAATAAAGAGATGATAAGATTAGGACAAGGGATAATAGCAGTACCCGTTGAATTAATTGGAGATTATTTTACTAAACTTATTAGTTATTATGAAACAGGGAATAACACGGATTTAAAAAAATGGCTTTATGAAACAAGTATAGATGGGCTTGAATAAAAATGTCATTATAAAAAATATAACTTTTTTATGTAATTGTTTTGACTTTTGGAGGATTTTTATGGACAAGGTTTTTAATTTTTTAGATACTATTGATGTTAAATACGAGATAGTATACCATCCTGCTGTATTTAGTACAGAAGAAGCTGATAAGTTTGTTGAAGGTAAAGAAGGAGTTTTGTCAAAGACTTTATTTATGGCTGGTAAAAAGGATCATAAATTTTACTTGTTTATTATGGATGATTCTAAAAGACTTGATATAAAAAAGATGAGTAAATTAGTAGATGATAAACTTCATTTTGCAAAAGAAGAGCATTTAATGAAAAAGATGGGACTTAAACCTGGTGTTGTTTCTATATTTGGACTTTTAAATAATGATGAACATGATATTAATATTTATATTGATAAAGAAGTTATGAGTGAGAGGATAATTACTTTTTATCCTAATGATAATACTGCGACTATATTTATTAGTACAGAAGATATGATTAAGTATTTTGATAAGTTGAAATATAAATATAATATTATTGAATTTTAGTGTTATAAATGATAGTTTAATTTTAAATTTCTTTTATTATTTGTTTAAAAAAGGTATGTTTAGTGATATAATTTACTTATGAAAGTAAGAAATAAGTTTAGTAAAATAGAGTTAGTTTGTTTTTGTGTATCTATAGTTGCAGGTTTACTTTGTGTATCTTGGTATTTTTTGTATGCTTATTTTATTGAACCTGAAATAGCTTTGAAAGGTTCGAAGGAAGTTACGGTTATGCTTGATAGTAAATACGAGGATGCAGGTGCTGTTGCTAAACTTGATAATGTTGATATATCTGATAAGATAAATGTTGATAATGATGTTGATTTTGATAAAGTCGGAGATTATACTATTACATATTCTGTAACTAATTCTAAAGGAAGAAAGAAAAAAGAGGTAACTAGAATAGTTAAGGTTAGGGATAACGAGAAACCTACTTTGGTGTTAAAGAAAGGTTCGCCTTATAAAGTTCAATATGGAAGTGAATATAAAGAACCTGGTTATACTGCTAAGGACAACTATGATGGTGATCTTACTTCAGAAGTTAAGATAAGTGGAATAGTTAATACAAAAAAGATTGGTAGTTATAAACTTTATTATACTGTAACTGATTCTTCTGATAATAAGGTTTCTAAAACTAGAGTTGTTAAAGTAGTTGATGAGGAGTCTCCAGTGATAAAACTTAATGGCAAAAGTAAGGTAATAGTTTCAGTTGGAAAAAAATATTCTGAACAAGGATTTGTTGCTACTGATAACTATGATGGCGATCTTACTAGTAAAGTGAAGAAAAAAGGTTATGTAAATACATCAGTAGCAGGAGTATATACTCTTACATATAGTGTTAGTGATTCTTTTGGTAACTATACCTCAGTTACAAGAACAGTGCAAGTAGGAACAAAAAGTGATATTGATAAGGATAATAATATTACTATTTCAATTGATGAGCAAAAGCTTTGGTATTATAGAAATGGAAAATTACAACTTACTTCTAATGTTGTTACAGGAACGAAAAATGTTCATGATACGAAAAAGGGAAGTTTTAGAATTAGAAGTAAAACTCAAGGCACTTATTTAGTTGGAGATGATTATCGAAGTTGGGTTAATTATTGGATGCTTATAGATTATGGAAGTCAAATTGGTCTTCACGATGCTACTTGGAGAAGTAGTTTCGGGGGCAATATATATCTAAGTAATGGTTCTCATGGTTGTGTAAATTTACCTTATTGGGTAGCTCAAACTATCTTTAATAGTGCACCAGTTGGAATTTTAGTATTTATTTATTAAATATTTGCATTTAGCGTAAATTTTTAGACTAAAGTTCGTTTTTTTACGGACTTTCTTCTTTTTTAGA
>JBJEDW010000023.1:0-2768 GCA_051872415.1 Bacilli bacterium | reverse complement strand
ATTAAATGAATGGAATGAATATAGAAAAGAAATATGTGGTGGGAGAAGAGGACAACGCTTTGATTTAATAGTTTTTAATGGAGAAAATAGAACAATATATGGTTTTGCTTATGGAGCAGATGGAGATGGCGAAGAAGATTGTTTAGATAACACATTATACGACCTAATCAAAGCCGACTTAATAGAAAAGGTAGATGAGTAATAATGTGTTTACGCAAAAAGATAGAAGATAAGTTTGGAGGGGTAATGTGAAAGAATTTATAAGAAATTCAAATGTTAATAGTGTAAAGATAGAAAAAGTAATTATAGTCAAATCAGTTGTTGGTAAAGGCACAAAAGAAGATTTAAATAGAGAAATAACTGAAATATATGACTTAAAAGGTCGCTTAATTGCAAGAATAGACCCTTGTAAGGAATAAATAGAAAGGTTTGTGAGGTTATGAAAAATTTATTAGATGTGGGAGAAGAAATAAAAAAATATATAACTTATTTTAATAATAATGACGAACATTTAAATAGTGTGGAATTAAATCAAAATACATTAAACTTTTTAAAAGAAAAAGGTATATACAATTTTTATGATAGTTTTATTGGAAATGTACCAATAAAAATTAACAATAATTTATTTGATAATGAAATTAAATTTAATCGTGAAAAAAATAATAAATGCACTGAATATGAACCTTACAATAATTTAGGAGATGATGATTGTGAATGATAAAGAAAGAATTAAGAAAACAAAAAATTAGAACTTGGTTTAAAAGTTCTTAAGGAGATGATAAAAGATGAAAAAAATATATTTGGTTTATCAAGATAATGGTGAATCTTACGAGGATTATTATGAATGGATAAAGAAAGTATTCGATAATAAACAAGAAGCCGAAAATTATAAGCAGATGCTAGAAATTGACGAAGAAACAGCTTTCAAAAAAGCCATTGAAGAAAATGATTATCGTGAAAAGTATAGGTTTTGGATAAAAGAAGAAGAATTAATAGAAAAAGGAGATGATGAATATGAAAATAACAATATATGACTTAATAGGATTAGTCAAAGATGGTAAACAACCAAAGAAAATAAAATATAGTTCATGCATTATGATATATGATGTTGATGAAAATGATTATAGAACACCAGAGAAAGATTATTATGATGCAGATGTAAAAACTTATAAATATCTTACAGATTGTATAGACCTTTTTACTGATTTAAATGATAAAGTAGAAATAATCGAAGAAACAAATAAGATAGAAAAAATAGATTTTGGAACTTTAAATACTCAAAAAGAAAAGAATAGAGAATTTAAAAGAGCAATTAATGAACTAATAGATGAAATTAACAATTTAAAGGAGAAATAATAAACCAACAAATAAATGAATTAGGTTGGAAATAGAAAGGACTGATAGATAATGATAGATTTAAGACAAGGCGATTGTTTAGAATTGATGAAGGATATACCTGATAGTAGTATAGATTTGATAGTAACGGATTGCCCTTATCATATTGTAAGTGGTGGTTGTACTAATGTTAAAAGAGATGATGAACCATCTGGAATATTTAACAGAAGAAATGCTTTTACACAAAAGAACGCTAAAAGTGGAAAACTATTTGATAATAATGATATCAAATTTAAAGAATGGTTGCCAGATTTATTCAGAATATTAAAAAACGATTCACATTGTTACATAATGATAAATGCAAGAAACTTAAAGGAATTACAACAAGAAGCAGAAAATGTTGGGTTCAAATTTCAAAATATATTGATATGGAGGAAAAATAATGCAACCCCTAATAGATATTATCTTAATAATTGTGAATTTATTTTAATGTTAAGAAAAGGGAAAGCAAGAAATATAAATAATATGGGAACAAAAAATGTTTTGGATATCCCTAATATTATTGGCAAAAAGAAACATCCAACAGAAAAACCAGTTGAATTAATGAAAATACTAATAGAAAATAGTTCAAACAAAAATGATGTTGTTATAGATCCATTTATGGGGGTAGGAGCAACAGGAGTTGCGTGTAAAGAGTTAAATAGAAACTTTATAGGAATAGAACTAGATGAAAATTACTTTAATATAGCAAAAGAAAGAATAAACAATACAGTTGTAAAGGTGGAGGAATAATGAATAAGGCAAGTGAAAGATATAATACAAAGGTGGAAATACCAATAAGTGTAATATTAGAAACAATATTTAGTAGTGATAACCACGATGTAGAAACATTAACTAGATGGGCAAAACATTATGGATTTGTAGATTTGATAGAAAAAGATGGACATAAATATTACAAATTACAAGATGATTATACAAAACAAAGTTTTTATATTTGGCTAAGCAAAGAAGAAAGAAAACAATATGAATATGAAGATTATTTGTTAGATAAAATAAATGATTTAGAAACCAAAGGTGAATAAGTATGAAATTTAAAATTAATAATAGAGAATGGTATATTGAAGAAGTAGATATAAAAACTATAAGAGAAGAGTATAACAAAGATTTATCTGATAATAGCAAAGTAAACGAAGATTATTTCTTTTATGGCTTAACAACGTTATCTAAACAAAGAGTGTTATTGAATAAAGATATACATATTGAAAGAAAAAGAAAAACTTTATATCACGAATTAATGCACGTTTATAAAGATGTTTTTATTGGAAATGAAGAATGGAAAATTAGTGAAGAAGAACTTTGCGATATAAGTGCTTGCTCACACGATATCATACACAAAATTGTAGAAGATTATTTTGAGAGAGATAAGTAAGTCC